>NZ_DASVOK010000469.1:0-17450 GCF_036383415.1 Rudaea sp.
GGGCATCGAGCGCGCCATCATGCGCGGACGTGCAATGCAGGGCTGGGTGCGCGTATCGCCGGAAACCTGCGGCGACGACGCGCTGCGCCGACGACTGGTCCGCGCAGCACTCGATTTCGTGGGCTCGCTACCGCCGAAACGGTAACGAACGCTTCATCGCGCTTACTTGATCTCGACGACGGCCAAGCCTTGCGGCGGCAGCGTGATCGTCAACGTACCGTCCTTGATCGCGATCGATTCGGGCGCGGGCAATTCGGCAGCCTTGCGCAGTTCCTTCTGCTGAACAGGCGTGGGATAACGCGGCGAGCCCATCTTCTCGTAGGCCGGACGCAAGTCGCCATGCTCGCGGTCGACGCGCGAAACCTGCGCCGAGGTCGCCTTCGAGTTCCTGAGCTTGAGCGTCAGCGTGACCGGCGCGCTCTTCGCCTTGTCGGCCTTGTCCGCGGCCTGGTCCAGGCCGGACGGCGCGTAATTCCACAGCGCGAGCACGAGCGAGCCATCCTTGTTGCGCGTCGCCAGTACCGAGTCGGACGGAACCGCAATGCGCTCGTCGCCGAGCTTGTGCAACACTTTGAACGCGTTGTACGCGGGCTTGGGCAGGTTGTCTGCGGCAATCAGACCGAAGCCACCGTACAGCGGCGTCTTGACCACGCCCTGCTCCTCGAACACGTCGGAGAACGACCAGTAGGACATGATGTCGACGAGGCCGTCGCACTGCGCAATCGTCGAGGCCATCCACGGCCCCATGTAGGTCGAGTCGGTCACCTGCGTGGTGTTGTCGTAGGCGGCGTTGAACTCGCTCCAGACCAGTTGCGTATTCGGCGCTGCCGACTTCTTGATTTCCTCATGCACCTTCTTCACTGCACGGCAGACCATCTTGTCGCGAGGAATCTCCTCGTTCGTGCCGAACACATTGTCCGCGGTGTCGTTGCCGTAGACATGGGTCGAGGCGAAGTCGAAAGGTATATTTTTATCCTTGCAATGCTTGATGAACTCGGCGACCCACGCGGCCTGCGCCGTCGACGGCCCGCCGATGCGCAGGCGCTTGTCGACGCCCTTGAGCGCGAGCGCGGTGTGGTCGTAAAGAGTCCAGTACGTCTTCTGCAGCGGGAATCCGGCCCAGAAGCCGATATTCGGTTCGTTCCACACCTCGAACAGCCAAGTCGATACTTCATCGATGCCGTAGCGTTCGATCAAGTGCCTGGCGAACGCCTGGATCATCGCATCCCACTTCGCGTAGTCCTTCGGCTCGGAGATGTTCGGGTGGTACCAGAACGGATGCCAGAATTCGCCCGAGGCGAGTTTCTTCGGCATGAACGACAGCTCGACGAAGGGCTTCACGCCGTCGGCGAGCAGGCCATCGTAGATCTGGTCGACGTAGGACCAGTTGTAGACGGCCTTGCCCTGCGCGTCCTCGTCGTAGATGCCGACTTCGTCGTGGAAGATGTTGTGGAAGCGCACGTATTTGAAGTCGGTCGCGGCTTTCACCGCGCGGATGTCCTGCCGGTACGAATCGCGCAGCGCAAGGATCGCGCGGCCCGAGCCGAAGCTCTGTTCCCAGAAATGCGGGAACGCGCGCGCCTTCGCCGCAGCGTCGATCTCGACGGTCTGCGCACACAGCACCGGCGACGCCGCGGCGAGCGCGAGCGACAACAGGCCGAGCTTGAGTTTCGATGCACCCGTGGAATTCTTCATGGCTACTCCCCGACTATTTTTCTGATTGCATGTTCGCTCGCCGACCTGCCGATCGGCAGCCCGCGATGGTCGCTAGCGTAGCAGTAAAACGAAGCAATGAAAACGTTTACATTGGCGTCACAGCGATATTTCCCCGTGTGACCGAATTCCTGTTTTATGTGCGCGACGCGGGGCACGATTCGCTGGATAATTGCGAGGAATCCCGACATCGATCATCAAATGCCCGTGAATTTTTCCGTCCCGAACCCATCGAACCGCACCGCACCCGGCGCGATCGCGATCCTTGTCTCCGCCTTGCTTGGGGGCATGGCCGGAGGCGTCGCCTGGTGTTTTCTCTCGCTGTGGCTGCCGTGGTTCGCGCTGTTCTGGATCGTGCCGATCGCGATCGTGCTCGCCGTGTCCGCGCGCTGGCAGGGCTATCGCGAAGGAGCGGCGATCGCCTGCACGCTGCTTGCGGTGCTGATCGCATTCGCCTATGCGCAGTACCTGTTCGGCGCAGTGCGCATCGCCGATTCGATGGGCCTGCCGCTGCGCGAAGCGCTGTTCAAGGCCGGATTCAGCCTGACCGCCGATATCGCCTGGGCGAATTTGCGCGCTCCGGATTGGATCGCGCTGGCGCTGGCCATGGTCGGCGGCGTGGCCGTCGCTCGATTGCGCAGCCCAAGTCGTCAAACAAGCGACGACAGCTAACCCGATTTCGGCGCCGAGCCCGGATTCTGTTTGCGAAATTCCTCTACGGGCAACCCGGCGATGCCCCAGTTCTCCATCGGCACTTCGTCGATCACGACGATGGTTGTCTTCGGATTCTTGCCAAGCACGCGCTGCAGCAGCTCGGTCGCGCCTTTGATCAGCTCGGCCTTCTGCGCCTCGGTCGCGCCTTCACGCGTGATGCGGATGTTGACGTAGGGCATGGTATTTCCTCTGTAACGACCGCTGTTTGGATTGACCATCGGGATCGCCGAACTGCCGCAATAAGAACACGCTCATTTGCGTGGCTTAAAGTGAATGAGCATCTTGGCAATGGCGCGCCATAGCCTCGCACCGCGCAAGTCCGGCGGCAACGCAGCAACGGGATACCACTTGTACTCGAAGCCCTGTGCGCCGCGCGGTTTGAGCGGCCACAGGTCAATGACGTCGGATGCAAACGCCACGGCAACTGCCGACGCCCAGCCCGGTTCTGGCGCCACAACTACACCGCCGGAGAAGCCTCGTGCGTCGCCCGTGGTCCCGGAATCAAGATCCCCTTCGCCCGCGTGCGAACGCATGAGGGCCGCATCAACCGCAGCGACCTGCGCATCGATATCAGCCGATTCGAATACTTCGACAGCGCGCGCCAACGCTCGATATTGGCGTCCATCCCAGCGTTCTGATTGAAACAAATACGCTCCGGGCCGCGCATAGACGATGATACGCGATGGCTTGATTGCCGGGCAATCTGGTTGCGCGCGCGTAGCCTCGCTGCGTCAGTTCACGCTCGTCGTCGCATTTTTGCAGAAGAGGAATCATCGCAGCCAATTGCGCGCGCAGCATGACAAAACCCATCTCGCCCGTCACGGCGACGAGATCGCGCGTGGGATGAAATTGCACTTGCCCTGCACGCACCGGCAACTCCAGGCGCTCGTCGCTGATACCGACTTGGATCGTGTCCCCAGCCGAAACGGCCCAAGCTGCGCCATCATGCGACAAGCTCGGAAACGGCAACGCCGAACCGCCGCAGGCAAAGCTACGTTCAACCATCAGCGTGTCAAGAGTCGCCACATCGATGATGAATTCGTCTTCATGATGCGCATCGCGCCGGTGATGCAACAGCAACTTGCATCGGTCGCCGGACATTCCGGTATTCAGTCCGACCCACTCGCGCGGCAGACGCTGAGGATCATGCTCGGTCAGCGGCCAACGCCAGCGCCACAGCGCGCACGGCGCAGCAACGTTGAGCCGATTCACATGACTGCTTTGGGCAACAATTACTTCACCGCGATCCGGCAGCCAGTACACCTCACCGGCGACACCGGTCTTTTCCAATTGGCGCTGATGCAGAATCTTGCCATCGTTGGCATCCAGCAAGAGAAACATTCCCCCATGCGCCAACTGCAACACGGTGCGCCGATCCGGACCGAAGCAGCCGCTGCCGTCCAGCCGAGCCATGCCGTATTGAGCCTTGAACTTGACCAGCAATTCGCCGCTTGGAATCGCGAAGCGCGCGAATTCCGACTGCTCATTGCGCATCAGCAGTTCGCTGCCATCAGGGGAAAACGCGAACTCCCAAGGATTCTGCACCGCGCCCTCGAAACGCAGCAACTTCACGCCACGCAGGACGTCCCAAAGGAAACATCCACTGTTGGTCTTCACGAACAGATAATCGCCGCTTGGCGAAAACAGCATGCGGGCACAGGAACCTACGAAAAACGCAGGCAGTTCGAGCTTGGGTTTCCGCAGCTCCGGAAGATCGACACCGTAGCGCAGCGCAAGATCGTGCTGCGCCTGCTCGAAGGATCTTTTGCCTGTATCAGTCAAGCAAAGACCTTTCACGATCCGCGTCGTTAGTGCCCGCCTCCGCCGTCGACCGCCTTGAGTCCGGCGATCAGCTTGTTCGCCGCGTCCTGGCCGTCGGCGTAGAGCATGTTCGTGTTGTCCTGGTAGAACAGCTCGTTCTCGATGCCGGCGAAACCGGTGCCCTTGCCGCGCTTGATGACGATGGTCTTCTTCGCGTTGGCGACGTCGAGAATCGGCATGCCGTAGATCGGCGAGGACTTGTCGGTCTTCGCGGCCGGATTGACCACGTCGTTGGCGCCGATGACGATGGCGACGTCGCAGTTCGGGAACTCCGGGTTGATGTCATCCATGTCGGCGATCAGGTCGTACGGCACGCCGGCCTCAGCAAGCAGCACGTTCATGTGGCCGGGCATGCGGCCGGCGACCGGATGGATCGCGAACTTCACGCTCTTGCCGCGCGCGATCAGATTCTTCGACAACTCCCAGATCTTGTGCTGCGCCTGGGCCACGGCCATGCCGTAGCCGGGCACGATGATGACGTTGTCGGCCATGTACAGCAGCGAGGCAGCATCGTCGGCCTCGATCGGCTTTTGCGAGCCCTTGATCTCCTGCGCGCTCGCGCCGCCGCCGCCGAAATTCGAGAACAGTACGTTCGCGATCGATCGGTTCATCGCCTTGGCCATCAGCCTTGTGAGCAGCGTACCCGCGGCGCCAACCACGGTACCGGCGATGATCAGCGCGATATTGCCCTGCACGTAGCCTTCGAAGCCGACCGCGAGGCCGGTGAACGCGTTGTACAGCGAGATCACCACGGGCATGTCGGCGCCGCCGATCGGCAGCGTCATCAGTACACCGAACAGCAACGCGAGGGCGAAGAACAGCACGATCCACTGCGTCTGCAGATGCCACACGGAGTAGAGGCCGATCAGCAACGCGGCAAGGAAGCAGGCGCCGTTGACGAGCTTCTGCCCGCCGAAACGGAAGGTTTTGTCCATGCGCCCATCGAGCTTGGCCCAAGCGATGATCGAGCCGGTCATCGAGATCGAGCCGATCAGTGCGCCGATCACCGCAAGCAGGGTTTGCGTCGTGGTCAGGTGATTCTCGAAGTGGGTCTGCGTCGCCGCGCCGAGCAGAGCGGCCGCGCCGATCGCCGCAGCCGAGCCGCCGCCCATGCCGTTGTACAGCGCGACCATCTGCGGCATGTCGGTCATCGCGACCTTCTTGCCCCAGATCCACGCGATCGCGGTCGAGGCGGCGATCGCGATGAAGATCAGCGCCGCGTTCTCGATCAGCACATGGCCGGGAACTTCGCTATGGAAGAACGTCGCAACCACCGCGATCAGCACACCGATGCCGGCCCACTGGATGCCGCTGCGTGCGGTCACCGGCGAGGACATGCGCTTGATGCCAAGGATCAGCAGCACCGCGGCGACGAAATAGCTCGCCTGGATCAGCAACGAAACGATCTGGGCCGCTTCCATCACTTGGCCTCCCCGGCGGCCGCCGGCTTCTTCGACGACTTGAACATCTCGAGCATGCGCTCGGTGACGACGTAGCCGCCGGCCGCGTTGCCAGCGCCGAGGAACACGCCGATGAATCCGATCACCTGCTGCCACCAGGTCGTCGCCTCGCCGAGCGCGATCATCGCGCCGACGAGGACGATGCCGTGAACGAAGTTCGAGCCCGACATCAGCGGCGTGTGCAGAATCACCGGTACGCGCGAGATGATCTCGTGGCCGGTGAAGGCGGCAAGCATGAACAGGTACAGCGCGAGGAATCCATCGATCATGATTGCGCTCCTTCCACCAATTGCTTCGTCGGCTCGTGTTTGATCTCGCCCGCGTGGGTCACACAGGTCTTGGCGATCAGCTCGTCGTTCCAGTCGAGGTTGAGATCGCCCTCCTTGGTGATCGACAGTTCAAGAAAGTTGTACAGGTTCTTCGCGTACAGTTCGCTCGCGTGGATCGGCGTGGTCGCGGCGAGGTTGACCGGACCGATGATCGTGACGCCGTTGTCGGTGACAATGGTCTTGCCGGGTTCGGTCAGCTCGCAGTTGCCGCCGGTCTCGGCGGCGATGTCGACGATGACCGAGCCGGGCTTCATGCCGCGCACCATGTCGGCGCTGATGATGCGCGGCGCCTTGCGCCCCGGCAGGGCGGCCGTGGTGACGATCACGTCGACGCCCTTGATATGCTCGGCCAATGCGCCCTGCTGCTGCGCGCGCTCTTCGGCGGTCAGCTCGCGCGCGTAGCCGCCCGTGCCCGCGGCGCTAACGCCGAGCTCGACGTACTTCGCGCCGAGCGACTGGATCTGCTCCTTCGTCTCGGGGCGCACGTCAAAGCCTTCGACCTGCGCGCCGAGACGGCGTGCGGTCGCGATCGCCTGCAAACCGGCCACGCCGGCGCCGACGATCAGCGCCTTCGACGGCCGTACCGTGCCCGCCGCGGTCGTCAGCATCGGGAAAAATTTCGGGCTCGCTTCGGCAGCGATCAGCACAGCCTTGTAGCCGGCGATGTTGGCCTGCGAGGACAGCACGTCCATCGCCTGCGCACGCGTCGTGCGCGGCAGCAGTTCCATCGCGAAACTCGTGATCTTCGCATCGCGCAGCGCCTTGATGCGCTCGGGCGCGAGATGTGGCTGCAGATAGCCGATCGTGACCGAACCCGGCTTGAGCGTGGCGATTTCCTCGAGCGTCGGCGGTTGCACGGTCAGCAGCACGTCGGCCTTTGCCAACGCATCGCGTGCATCGTCCGCGACGTCGACATCCTTGAACGCGGCATCGGGAAAGCTCGCCGCCTTGCCGGCGTCGTGCTCGATCACGAGGTTGACTCGCTTGGCCTTCAGCTTCTTCGCCACGTCCGGCGTCAAGGCGACGCGGCGTTCGCCCGGCACGGTCTCGCGTACCGTGCTGATCGTGATGCTCATGCACAAATCCCCGATGGCTACCGAATCTTCATCCTAGCCGAGCTTGCAGGCTTATGCCATACGCCTTTGGCCGCAATGTTATCCTGCACTCTGCCCCACGCCGCAGGCCGCGATCGGCCCTCTCGAAGCATGTCTGCACTCGATTTTCTGAATAGCCGTCTATCCGTCCCTTCGCGCCAGCTCGGCGAGCCGGCGCCGTCGGCGCAACAACTCGAACAACTGCTCGCCGTCGCGATGCGCGTGCCCGATCACGGCAAGCTCATGCATACGCGCCTGCTGCTGATCCGCGGCGACGCGCGCGCGAAACTCGGCGCGGCGCTTGCGGCAATTCACCGCAGGATCGAACCGGGTGCTCCCGAGGCGGTGTTCGAGAAGGATCGCGAGCGCTACAACTTCGCGCCGCTGATCGTCTGCGTGATCGCGCGTATCGATGAACGCCATGCGAAAATCCCCGCGCAGGAGCAGATCCTTTCTGCCGGCTGCGTCGCCTACAACCTGCTGCTCGGCGCGCAGGCACTCGGCTATGGCGCGCAGTGGCTGACCGGCTGGGCAGCCTACAACCGCGATGCCGCCGCACGGCTCGGACTCGACGCGAACGAGCGCGTGATCGGCTTCGTACACATAGGCACCGTGCTGAAGCCCGCCGTCGAAGGGCCGCGACCGATTCTGGCCGACGTCGTCAGCGAGTTGAAGCTGTGAATCCGATGCAGACACTGCACCTGATTGACTCGAGCCTCTATATCTTCCGCGCCTGGCATTCGCTGCCCGATGAATTCCACGACGTCGACGGCGCACGGGTCAACGCGGTGCAGGGCTACACGCGCTTCCTCTGCGACTTCCTCGAACGCGCGCGGCCCACGCACGTGCTCGCGGCATTCGACGAATCACTCGTGTCCTCATTCCGCAACGCGATCTACCCCGAGTACAAAGCCAACCGCGAATTGCCGCCGCCGGAGCTCAAGGTGCAGTTCGCCTACTGCAAGCAAGTTGCCGCGGCGCTCGGCGTCTGCGTGCTCACGGACGAACAGCTCGAAGCGGATGATCTGATCGGCAGTGCGGTCGAGATGGCGCGCAAGGAAAATTTCCGCAACGTGATCATCTCGGCCGACAAGGATTTCGGCCAGCTCATCGGCCCGCACGACGAACAATGGGATTTCTCGAAGAACGAGCGCTGGGATGCGCAGGGCGTCAAGCAGCGCCTCGGCGTGCGCCCTGACCAGGTTGTCGACTATCTCGCCCTGACCGGCGATGCGGTCGACAATATCCCCGGCGTACCCGGCGTGGGGCCAAAGACGGCGGCGACGCTGCTCGCGCATTTCGGTTCGCTGGACGCGCTACTCACGCGCATCGAAGAGGTGCCGTATCTGCGCTTCCGCGGCGCAGCCCAGGCCTACGCGAAGATCAAGGCGCATCGCGAGCAGGCGCTGCTGTCGCAACGCCTGTCGGCGATCGTGCTCGATGCGCCGCTGCCGGGCGGCGTCGAATCCATGTGCTGGCGCGCGCCCGACCACGGCGAGCTCGATGCCCTGTTCGACCGCCTGCGCTTCGGTCCGCTGACGCGTTCCCGCTGTCGTCAGCTTGCGCCGACCGGCGGGTGAATCCTCGCGGCGACGATGCGCTGATCGACCTCAGGGATTCGTCGCCGGCTTTTGCGTCGCTGCGCCCGAAGGCTGGGCGAAACCCTTCGGCGGCGTCTTGCGCATTTTCTCGATCTCCTCCGGAGTGTACTTGTGCGCTGCCGGCATCGCCGGCGCCTTCTGATTCCATGCATAGAGCATATTGGTGCGGAAGATGTGCACGGGTTCGAGCTTGCCCGCATCGGTCAACACGCCGAGATCGCTGTAAAGCGCTTTCTGGCTGTTCGCGATGAAATAGAGGTCGGTACCCGATACGGTTCCGATCGTCGGCATCTTGAATGCCTCCTGCGCTGCGTCCAGCGGTTGCGCCTGAACGATGCTGTGACCGTTGTCGCCGAGCCGCAGGCGCATCACGCGCTTGGGTGACATTTCATTCTGGATCGCTACCAAGGTGCCGTCGTACCAGTACAGTCCGTCGATGCCGCCGAGCGCGAGGCGGGCCGGATCGTAGGCAACGTTGAACGGCTTGCCTTGGGTCAAGTCGATGCCAAACAGGCCAAGCGCCACATCGGCAAAGTAGAGCGTGCGCCCGTCGCCCGATACGGCAAGGCCACGGATCCCGCTGAGGCTGGGATTGCCAGTGACGAGCTTGAGTTCGCCGCTGTCGAGGCGGTAGATCTGCTGCACCACGCCATCGGCGACGTAGACCTTGCCATTCGCATCGATCGTGATGCTCGACAGGATATGCCTGCCATCGTCGACGGGCAGCATCGCTTTGCGCACGAACTTGCCGCTCGACAACACGAATTCGTACACACCGGCGCTGCCGGCCATGGCCGCGTCGAAATGATTGAAATGCGGCACGCCGTTGCTGATTGCATAGAGCCGATCATGTGCGGCATCGACGGCGAGACCGAACACGGCCATGAGGCTGTTGGCCACATCAGCCTTGATGAACTCCTTCACCCCACCTTTGCCGTCGGCCAGGTAGATGCCGCCATCGCGCACGCTGCCGATGAGGAACTGCTTGCGTTTCGGATCCCAGGCGATGGCTTCGAACAGGCTGTCGGTCTTCGGCAGGTCGAAGGCGACCTTGCCCTCGCCGAACGGCTTGTTGTTGTCCTCGAAGGTCTTGACGATGTAGTCCCACACCTTGGTGCCGTGCGCGCCTTCGAAGCGCGGATCCTTGGCGATGTCGTAGTAGTAGCCTTGGGTGATCAGGTGCAGCAGGGTATCGTAGGTTTCCGTCTTCTGTTCGCCGCCGGCATAGGCCATCGCCAGTTGCAGACGCAGGTCGCCGGAATTCGGGAACAGTTGGGTCAGGCGCTGCAGCGTCCAGATGAAATGCTCGGGTTCGCCGGCGTCCATGTAGATCTGGCCGAGCTTGCTCAGCGAATTGGGATCGCGCGATTGCATGATCTGGTCTTGCGTCAACGCCACGGCCTTTTTCACCATCTCGGCCTTGGCCGCTTCCTCGGGCGTCTGCGGTTGCGCCGGGGCGGCCTGTTCCTGCGCGACCGGCGCTGGCGCGGGCGCGGGCGCGGACTGTGCCGGAGCGGTATCGGGCTGCTTCGAGCAGGCGGCCAGGGCGAGCACGGCGATGAGCGGATAGAATCGGATTGTCATGGGCATCTGGTCTGGGCGGGCCGCAGCGATGCGGCCGGGAAGGTGTCGGGCCGCGCTAGAGACCGCACGGCACCGATGAAGTTCGCAAGGCCGCCTGCAGGCGGCGGAATATCCGGAAAATTGTACACGATGACGACAACCGAGGTACTTCACGAGGGCCGCTGGCTGCGCCTGCTCAAGCGCGGACGCTGGGAGTACGCCGAACGCACCAATCCGGGCGGCGCGGTCATCATCATCGCGCTGACCGACACGGACAAGATCCTGTTCGTCGAACAATGGCGTGAACCGATTCAGGCGAAAACCATCGAGATGCCGGCCGGCCTGATCGGCGACATTGCCGGCAGCCACGACGAGTCCGCGATCCTCGCGGCCGAACGCGAGCTGCTCGAGGAAACCGGCTACCGTGCCGCGCACATCGACTACCTCACCGAAGGGCCGTCGTCGGCGGGCATGAGCAACGAGGTCATCGCCTTCGTGCGCGCCCGCGGGCTCGTGCGCGAGCACGCCGGCGGCGGCGACAACACCGAGGACATCATCGTGCACGAAGTGCCGCGAGCCGACGCGTCGCATTGGCTGATCGGCAAGATGCGCGAGGGCTACTCGATCGATCCCAAGCTGTTCGCCGGGCTCTATTTCCTCGAGCACGGCGAAACGCTGTTCCGCTGATCAGCTTCTTCTATTTCGCTTCGAGTTTGTTGCCGCGCCTGATGCCGCTCAACTCGACCTCACCCGCAGGCACGATGCGATAGCGCACGCGCACGGTGCCGATCTGCGGGTGCGCCGCATCGCCGCCCGCGTAGAGCACGCCATCGACGACGTTGAACGTCGCCGCCATGTTCGGTGGCAGCGCGCCGACCTTGACTGGATAATCCTGCGCCGCCTGCGTTTCGAGCATTTTCGGATCAACGACAAGGTCGCCGAGTCTGATCTCGCCAGCGGCGAAGCGCGCGTCGGCGAACGGTACCGGCGGATTCTCGTGTCCTTTCGGCTCGCGGAACCTCAGCGAATCGACCTGCCCCGGCGACCACGACTTCTCGTACGAGCATCCGCTACCGGCCAGCTCACAGCGTTCGTGCCATTGATACATTTCCACAATGCGCAAAAGTATTGCCGCGTCGGCGGCGATGCCGAGTTGCGTATCGCGTGGCGCGTGCTTTACCGAGAGTTTGCCACCAAGCTTGACCGGAACCGCGGCAGTTGCCTCGGGCGCCGCATCGGTCTTGCGCGCCGGCAGCGGCAGTTCGGCGCTGATGGTCGACACCGCCGACTGCACGCGCACGCGGTGCTGCCACGCCCAGATGGCACCGAGGCCGAGCAGGATCAGCGCGACGAAAACGCCAATCCTGCGCGACGAAACCTTCTGCTTGCGCTTGCGTGCCATGCCAAACCCGACCGGACCTACTTGACCACGGCGCCGCCGGACGTCTGCCGCGGATCGGTGCCCGCGTGCAGTTTGTTCGTCGCGCGGTCCCAGCTCACCGCGTTCATGAAGCCCCAGGTGCGTTCGGATTCGCTGACCTTGTGCCCCATCGCTTCGAGCGCTTTCACTTCATCGGCGCTGAACGCGTTCTTCTCGGCCGAGATCACATCGGGCAGGTACTGATGGTGATAGCGCGGATTGCCGACGAATTTCTCCGGCTGCTCGCCGTCGATGAAGGCGAGGATGCCTTCGAGCACCATCGTGATGATGCGGCTGCCGCCCGGCGTGCCGATCACGCCGATGCGGTCGGCACCGACGACAAAACTCGGCGACATCGACGACAGCGGCCGGCGCCCGGCCGCGGGCGCGTTCGCATCGGTGCCGACCACGCCGTAGACATTGGGCTTGCCGGCGACGAGGGCGAAATCGTCCATCTCGTCGTTGAGCAGGAAACCCGTGCCCGGCACGACCATGCCCGAGCCGAAGACGAAGTTCACCGTCTGCGTCGCCGACACGCGGTTGCCGTCCTTGTCGATGATCGAGAAATGCGTCGTGTGCGGGCCCTGCGGCGGCGTCATGTACGGCGGCAGCAGGTCGCTCGGCGTCGCCTTTTCGGGATGGATCGTCGAGCGCAGGCCGGCTGCGTACATGGGACTGCTCAGTTCATCGAGCGGCATCTTCACGAAATCGGGATCACCGAGGTACTGCGCGCGGTCGCGATAGGCGCGGCGCATCGCCTCGACGATCAGGTGCGTGCGGTGCACGCGGTCGAGTTTGGCGAGGTCGTAGCCGGAGAGGATGTTGAGCATCTCCTCGATCGCGATGCCGCCCGAGGACGGCGGCGGCGCGGTGACGATTTGCCAATCGCGATACTTGAACGAGATCGGCTCACGCTCCTTGACCTTGTAGTCCGCGAGATCGGCCAGCGACCAGCGCCCGCCGTTCTTCTTCACGTCGTCGACCAGGCGCGCGGCGAATTCGCCGCGGTAGAAACCCTCGTTGCCCTTGGCCGCGATCAGTTCCAGGATCTTGGCGATATCGGGATTCTTGAACACCCAGCCCGCCTGCGGCACTTCGCCGTTGACGAGGAACAGCGACTTCGACGCGGCATAGCGCTCGAAGATCGGCTTGCGATAGCGCACCTCGTCGACGAAGCGCTTGTCGACCGCGAAGCCGGCACGCGCGATGCGGATCGCCGGCGCCATCGACTTCGCCAGTGGCAGCTTGCCGTAGTGTTCGGCCAGCCAGACTAGTCCGGCGGGTTCGCCCGGAATCGCGGCCGACAGCGGTCCGTTGAGCGAGTGGTCCTTGTCGAGATCGCCGTTCGCGGCGAGGTAGTCCTTCGCATCGACCGCGGCCGGTGACGTTTCGCGGGCATCGACGAAAACGTCCTTGATTGAATCGGCCTTGCCGTCGCCCGCAACGTGCAAAAGGAACATGCCGCCGCCGCCGATGCCCGAACTCTGCGGTTCGACCACCGACAGCGCCGCCGCAACCGCGACCGCCGCGTCGAACGCGTTGCCGCCTTGGGCGAGCGCCTCGAAGCCGGCTTCGGTCGCGAGCTTGTGCGCGCTCGCGATCGCCGCATGTCCCGGTTTCGATGCGGCTTCGGCCTGCTGCGGCGCGGCCGCCTGCACGCCCATGGCCACAGCGATCAGGGCAAAGGAAAAAGTATACAAAATCCGTCTAGGCATCGTTCGGCTCCGGCTTGTCCGCATGATCTGCGGTCAACACGCGGTATTTTTCAAGCAGGGTTTCACGCGACTCCACATGCGCCGGGTCGATGATGATGCATTCGACCGGGCACACCTCCACGCACTGCGGCGTGTCGTAGTGGCCGACGCACTCGGTGCAGCGCGAGGGTGCGATCTCGTAGATGACCGCGCCGAGCGCAATCGCCTGGTTCGGGCAGACCGGTTCGCAGACGTCACAGTTGACGCAGGTGTCGAGGATTATCAGGGACATGTACTTTTGCTCTCATCCCTGATCGCGAAGATCACAAAGCGGACATCCCTGTCCGCACATTTCAACAAAAAGCCACGTCGCCCCGACAGGGAATGCCGGGACGACGATTCGGCATGCCAATCGCGCTACGCGCTCTTGGGCCGAATCGTTATTTCAACTCGACGAAATAGTACGTCGCGCCGGTCTTCTCGACCGCAGGCTTGACCCGCTCGGAATCCGCCGGCGTGCCGATGAACAGGATGAACACGCCTTTGAACGAACCGTCCTTCGCGTCCTTGAACGCGTCGATCGCCGTGTCGGCCGTGTAGGTCGAGTTCGGACCACCGAAGGCCATGAACGCGCCGGGCAGAACGCCGCGCTGCACCGTGGTCTGGATATTGTCGAGACCGTTCTGGCGATCGGCCTTGGCCGCATCGTCGTCGCCACCCGGGATGAAGTAGACGTACGGATGGTTGGTCTTCACCGTCGACGCGTTGTCGCGCAGGAACTTGGTCACGACCGCCTTGAAGTACGGCGCCCACGCGGCCTTGTCGATCGTGTCTTTCGGGATCACGAGCGCGGCGGCTTCCTTGGCCAGTGCCTCGGCCTTGGCGGCGGCTTCGGCAGCCTTGGCCTTCTCCTCTTCGCTCGGCCCGCAGGCGGCGAGCAGCAATACGGCGGCGAGCGCCGCAATCATGCGAAAAGTATACTTTTTCATTTCATCTCCCGTTACTGATTGCAAGAAATCTGTCGAACGCAAAACCGGGCATCCGCTTCAAACATGCCCCCAGCGCTTGCGCATCGCGTGCTGCACGGCCGGATGGACGAAGCCGGACACGTCGCCGCCCAGGCGCGCGATTTCGCGCACGAGCGAGGACGAAATGAAACTGTACTGCTCCGAGGGCGTCAGGAACAAGGTTTCCGCGCGCGGGATCAGATGGCGGTTCATGCTCGCAAGCTGGAATTCGTACTCGAAATCCGACACCGCGCGCAGGCCGCGCAGGATCACGCCGGCGCCGACATCCTCGACGAAATGCGCGAGCAGCGAGGAAAAACCGCGCACTTCGACATTCGCGATGTCCGCAAGCGCTTCGCGCGCGAGCGCGATGCGCTCGTCGAGACTGAAGCCCGGCCCCTTGTTCGGGCTTTCCGCGACCGCGACGATGACGCGCTCGAACAGCGGCGCCGCGCGCATAGTCAGATCGACATGCCCGTTGGTGATCGGATCGAACGTACCCGGATAGATCGCGATGCGTGCGCGTTCGGCGGGAATGGTCTGGTTCGGCATGGGTCGCGTCCGGCTCGGGCAATGCCTTCAACTGGGCGCAAGCTTAGCCGATCGGCGATACAGCGCATAGCGCACCGCGCCGGCGCGACCCTCGCGATGCGGCTGCCACGCGGACGGCAATTGCAGCGTCCGCTCCAGCGGCGACTCGACATAGATCAGCGCCGCGGACGCGAGCCACGCGTTCGCCTCGAGCAGCTGCGCCGACTCATCCCACAGATTCGATGCGAACGGCGGATCGAGGAAGACGAGGTCGCGGGGCTGCGCCGGCGGTTCGCGCAGCACGGCCAGTGCATCGGCGCAGCGCACGCGCCCGCTTTCCTGGCGCAGCCGCACGAGATTTTCGCGCAACGCCTGCGCGAGCCGAGCGTCGCGCTCGATGAAATCGACCTGCGCCGCGCCGCGTGACAGCGCCTCGATGCCAAGCACGCCGGTGCCGGCGAAAAGATCCAGGCAATGCGCACCGGCGATGTACGGCGCGAGCCAGTTGAACAGCGTTTCGCGCACGCGATCGGGCGTAGGCCGCAAGCCTTCGAAATCGGCAACTGCGAGCTTCGATCCGCGCAGATCCCCGCCGACAATGCGCAGCTTGCCGGGCGCCGCGATCGCGCGGGGATTGCTTGAGATCGACCTCATCGGCCCAAAATCGGCGGCGGCGCGGGTGTTAGCATGGCGCCATTGTCTTTCAATTCGCAGCGAAGATGTTCAAGTTCTGGAAGAAAAAGCCGTCCGAGGAAACCCTGGAATCCGCAGTCGAGGGCAACGAAGCGGAACCGCAGGCGCTGACCGACGAGTTGCCGTCTCCGCCGCTCGCGACCGTCGAGCAGCGCACCACCGCTGAATCTGAATTCGCTGAAGCTGCGGATTCGACGCAATCGGCGAGCGATGCTGCCTCGTCGGCAACCCCGCCGTCTGCTCCGCCCAAACGCAGCTGGCGCGAGCGCCTCGCCGGCAGCATCTTCAACCGCAGCATAGGCAGCCTGTTCGCGCGCAAACCCAAGCTCGACGACGCGCTGCTCGACGAACTCGAAACCGCGCTGATCGGCGCCGACGTCGGCGTGAGCGCGACGACGGCGTTGGTCGATGACCTGCGCAAACGCATGAACAAGCGCGAGTTCGCCGACGCCGACGCGCTGCTCGCCGCGCTGCGTGCCGACCTCGTCGCGCTGCTGCAACCCGTGGCCCAGCCGCTGCACATCGACGCAGCGAAGAAACCGTTCGTGATCCTCATGGTCGGCGTCAACGGCGTCGGCAAGACGACGACGATCGGCAAGCTCGCGCGCCGCTTCCAGAGCCGGGGCCACGGCGTCGCACTCGCCGCCGGCGACACGTTCCGCGCTGCCGCGGTCGAGCAGCTCAAAACCTGGGGCGAGCGCAATGGCGTGCCCGTCGTCGCTCAAGGCTCGGGCGCGGACTCGGCCAGCGTGATCTTCGACGCGCTGCAGTCGGCGCGCTCGAAGCAGCTCGACATACTCATCGCCGACACGGCCGGGCGCCTGCACACGCAGGCGGGCCTGATGGACGAACTCGCCAAGATCCGCCGCGTGCTCGGCAAGCTTGACGCCGAGGCGCCGCACGAAGTGCTGCTCGTGATCGACGGCACCACGGGCCAGAACGCGGTCAACCAGACGCGTCAGTTCCGTGCCGCGATCGGCGTGACCGGCCTCGTCGTCACCAAACTCGACGGCAGCGCCAAGGGCGGCGTGGTGTTCGCGCTGGCCAAGGAGTTCGGCCTGCCGATCCGCTTCGTCGGCCTCGGCGAGACCGCCGAAGACCTGCGCGAGTTCGAACCCGCCGCATTCGTCGACGCGCTGCTGCCGGCGAACCTCGGCAATAGCGAAGCCGCGGCTACGTGAGCGACGATTTCACCCCTCGCCTGCTGCATTGGTTCGACGCGCACGGTCGTCACGACCTGCCTTGGCAACACCCGCGCACACCGTATCGCGTCTGGCTTTCCGAGGTGATGCTGCAGCAGACCCAGGTCACCACGGTCATTCCGTACTTTTTGCGCTTTGTGGAAAAGTTGCAAAGTATAAAAGCGCTTGCCGCGGCGTCCGAAGACGAGGTCTTTGCGCTCTGGTCCGGGCTCGGCTACTACAGCCGCGCGCGTAACCTGTATCGCGCCGCGCAGCTCTGCGTCGAACGCCATAGAGGCGAGCTTCCCGAGGATTTCGACGCACTGCTCGCGCTACCGGGCATCGGCCGCTCGACCGCGGGCGCGATCGCGGCGCAGGCCTTCGATCGCCGCTGCGCGATTCTCGACGGCAACGTCAAGCGCGTGCTCGCCCGCTTCCACG
The DNA here is from genome assembly GCF_036383415.1 of Rudaea sp. Taxonomy (GTDB): domain Bacteria; phylum Pseudomonadota; class Gammaproteobacteria; order Xanthomonadales; family Rhodanobacteraceae; genus Rudaea. Next base: position 17,263 of record NZ_DASVOK010000469.1, read on the forward strand.
GCATCGCTGGCTGGCCCGGCGAAGCGGCGACGGAAAACCGTCTGTGGCAACTCGCCGAAGCACATACGCCAAATGCGCGCGTCGCCGACTATACGCAGGCGATCATGGACCTCGGCGCAACCGTGTGCACGCGCGCGAAGCCGCGCTGCGATGCTTGTCCTTTTGCCGCTGATTGCATCGCGCACCGC
>NZ_DASVOK010000470.1:0-8379 GCF_036383415.1 Rudaea sp.
GCAAGGCTTGACCACGTCGAACTCGACTTCGCCGACACGGATGCGTTTCCAGCCGTCCTCGGCGTGCGGTTCGGTGTCGGCGACGACGAGATTCGGGCGGAAGCGCAGCGCTGGCACCGGCGCGGCCAGTTTCGAGGTGAGCAGGTCGAGTGCGGCCTGCGAGATCAGCAGCAGCGGGAAACCGTCGGCGAAGCTGACTTCGTCGCCGGCGCGCGCGTATTTCGCGTCGACCGCGCGCACGCATTCCGCATCCATGTGCACGAGGCGCGCGGGCGCGCCGAGGAACTTGCTCAGCCACGCGTTCGGTGCTTCGTCGGCGAGCAGCGGCGCGACCGCGTTGTCCCATACCGCCGTGTCGATGCGCCGGCCGTGGGTATCGGGCACGGGTACGCGAATGCCCGCGGTCGCAGGCGCGTCGAGATGCAGCGAGCCGTCCGCGTTCGGCAGCGCGCGGATCAGGGTCAGGCGCGCATGCTTGCGCCCGGTCAGGAACTTGCCGTCGGCATCGATCACCATCCAGCGCCGGTCGCGCGCGAGCCCGCGCGTTTCCACCGCTGACGACTTGAGCGTCACCGGGGCACAGGACTTGACCGGATAGATGTGGATCGAAGCGAGAGGGAAGGCCATAGTCGAAGAATACGGCAAGCGCATCGCCGCGGGGAGAAGGGCGGCAAACCGCGCCGCACATGTTACCCTTCACGCCCCCGGCAATCGGCGACGGCCCCTTGGCGACATCCAGCACCGAACAGCAGCGCGGCCTCTTCCGCGTCGAGTCCGCGGAATGGCCGGCGCTGATCCTCTCTTGCGCTTATTTCTTTTGCGTGCTCGCGGCGTACTACGTGTTGCGTCCGGTACAAGGGCAGTTGGCGGCAGCGAGCGGCTCGCAGGTATTGTTCCAGTTCTATCTGACGACCTTCATCGTCACTCTGATCCTGACCCCGGTCTACGGCTGGCTGATCGCGCGCTTTCCGCGCAAGCATTTCGTGCCGATCGTGTATGCGTTCTTCATCGTCAACCTGCTTGCATTCATCCCTGTGTTCGAGGCGCAGGGCGAGCTCAATCCGCGCGTGCTCGGCCAGGTGTTTTTCGTCTGGATGAGCGTGTTCAACCTGTTCGTCGTCGCGGTGTTCTGGAGTTTCGTCGCCGACATTTTCAGCGCCGATCAAGCGTATCGCCTGTTCGGCGTCGTCGCGCTCGGCGGCACCCTCGGCGCGATCGCAGGTCCTCTGCTGACCAAATACCTGGTGCACGTGATCGGCATCGGTCCGCTGCTCGGCGTTTCCGCGGCGTTGCTCGCGGGCGCGATAGCCTGCGTGCTCGGTCTGGTCGCCTGGTCGCGCCGGCATCCGGTGGCGAGGGACGTGCGGCGCAACGAAGAGGTCATCGGCGGCGGTTTCTGGGCCGGTGCCAAGCTCGTGTTCGGATCGAAGTTCCTGCGCCGCATCGCCCTGCTCGTGCTGCTCGGGGACAGCGTCGGCGGCGTGCTCTACAACCTGCAGACCGACATCGGCCATCAGTATCTGGACGGCGCCGCGCGCACGGAGTTCTTCGCCAACGTCGATTTTGCGACGAACGCGCTGATGGCATTGATCCAGATTTTCGTCACGCGCTTGGCGTTGACGCGGTTCGGCCCCGCGCGCAGCGTGAGCGCGACCGAGCTGGTCAAATTTCTGACCCTGGTCACGCTCGCATTGGTCGGACAGCCCGCTGCGGTGGCCGCGGCGCTGATCGTCACGCGCGCCGGTTCCTACGGCATCAACAATCCCGCAATCGACAGCCTGTACACGCGCGTCGACCGTGAAACGCGCTACAAAGCCAAGGGCTTTGTCGATACCGCCGTGTGGCGCTTCGGCGACGTCGCCGTGGTCGGCGTGCTCTCGCTGCTGCGCGATTTCGGATATGCCGCGCCGTCGTTCTTCGCGGCGCTTGGCGCACTGGCCTCGATCAGCGCGGCGTGGATTGCCTGGCGCCTGCGCGACGCGCGTGAGTTGGCACCGGAGCAGCGGTGATTTCGTAGGGGCTCGATTCATCGAGCCCGGTCGACATCGCGAAAATCCAGAGCCGAGCTCGATGAATCGAGCCCCTACGTTGCCGATTCGATGTTGCCGCGTGCGCGCCCGTCGGCATCGAGAGCGAGCCAGGGCAGGTCAAGTTCGCGCAGGTATTCAGCGCCGCGTTCGACCCCGAGCAGCATCGCCAACGTCGATGCTGCGCCGGCGACGAGGCAACTGTCGGCGAGCACACTAACGCTGGCGAAACTTTCCACGGGCCGCCCGCGCAGCGGATCGACGATGTGCGAGTAGCGTTTGCCGTCGACGATCATCACGCGCTCGTAGTCGCCGCTTGTGGCCAGGCCGCCGCGGTCGAGTTCGATGCTCGCGTATACTTTTTCCGGACTGCGCGGCGCCTTGATTCCGGCCAGCCACGCGCTGCCGTCGGCATGCGCGCCGATGACGGCGAGGTCGCCGCCAAGATCGACGACGCCGTGCGCGACTCCGTTCTGCCGGCAGATTTCCGCGGCACGGTCGGCCGCGTATTCCTTGACCACGCCACCGAAGTCGATGTGCATGCCCGCGATAGGCAAGGTCAGATAGGGGCGCCGCCATTCGACGCGATGCCAGCCGGTGCGCGCGAGGGCCTCGTCGATTTGCGCCTGCGCGGGCACGCGTCCACTTTGCAGGTCCCATAACTTCGTCAGCGCGCCGGCGGTGATGTCGAAGCGGCCCGCGCTCTGTGCGTGCAGCGCGGCGGCGAAGTCGACCAGGTTCGTCGCTTCCTCATCGAGTTCGACTGCGCGCCCGCTGCCCGCGCTCGCGCACAGGCACGCGAGCCAGTTGCCGCTGCGGTAGTGCGAATATTTTTCGTCGAGGCGTGCGACTTCGGCCTGCGCTTTCGCCGCCGCGGCGCTTGCGCCGGACTCAAAATCCGTTTCGAGCTGGATCTCGCAAGGGCAGCCCATGCTCGAAAACGCGTAGCGGTGCAGGTCCATTGCCGCACTCTCGCATCAGTCGATGCCGAAATCGAGCCCCGCCCAGACGCGTGTCGAGTCGACCAGGGCCGGCACGGCCGCACCACTGTCGAGCGCCAGGCCTTTAGCGCTGTGGTAGCGCTCGGCGCCGAGGCTGAATTCCCAGCGGCCGATCGCCTTGCGGATATTTATACTTGTGGAAAATGCGCCAAACGTGCCGAGGCGATAATCGCTCGAGTAGTAACGCTGCCCGGCCGGCGCGGCGAGGAACGGCGCATAGAAGCGCGCCGCCGACTGGCTGTACCAGCGCAACGTCGGAATCAGGCGCCAGCCGTGGCCGAGGCCCTGATACCAGGACGCTTCGATGGTATGCGAGGTCAGGCCCCAGCTGTCCTGCGCATAGCGGTAATCGAGGTGCAGGGCGGCGTCGATCTGCGCATATGAGCGGCGATAACGCACGAGCCCGGCGGCTTCGACGCGCCGGTCGGGGCGCCGTTCGGCAACGATGTCCGCACCGTAGGAAAACAATTTGTACGGATCGGTCAGGTAACCGTGGCCGAGGTTGACTTGCACGCCGGCCTGCAGCACGGAATCACGGTCGAGCACCCAGGCGAGGCTGGCGAACGTGGAAGCGGTGTTTTTCGTCGCATGCGTGATGCGGTTGTACAGCGCCGCGTCGGTCGGCTCGATCAGGTCGTGCGAGAAGCTGCCGCCGTAGCCGAGCGTGGTCGCGGCATCGAGCGGCTGGCTGCGTTCCACGCCGATCGCGGTGGCGCGGTAGTCGCGCTCTTTCGAGTATGAGGCGGTGTAGGTCGTGTTCGCGCTCGTGCCGGGACCCTGCGTCAGCGCGACCGACAGCGCGCTGCGATGGTCGCGTATCGTGGCGCCACTCAACACCTGCACCGGGTGCTGCTGTGCGTCGGGGGCGACGAACCAGGGCGATGAACCGCTCATCACCTCGTGCGTCGCATCAAGCTTGAGGCCCCAGGCGCCGCCGTCGAGTTTGGTGTCGACGGCGAGCTGCTGCGAAAGCACGCGATAGCGGCGCGGGTCGCCGACCACCGTGCCGTGGAGCGCGTCTTCGTCGTACTCGGAAAAACGATAGCTCGCGCGCGTATTCGCCTCGTCGCTGTCGGCGGCGTTGGCGTGCGCGGCTGGCAGCAAGGCCGCGGCGGCGGAGAGCAGGGCGGCGAGCGGAGCGGACGGGCGCATGGGAGAATTTTTCCTCAAGAACTGGATCCCGGATCAACGCACATCCCTGTGCTGTCCGGGATGACGACATCCTGTCGTCAATTGCACCCGCAGCCGCCGCCGGCGGCGCCGATCGTGCCGTTCGATCCTTCCTTGCTGAAGTAGGCGTGCTGCTTCATCGCCGTCTGCACCGAGTCCGGGTCCCAGCGCATGTCCCAGCGCGCGAGGTGCGCGCGTTCCCACGGCTGCACGGGCGTGGTCGCGCAGGCGGCCAGCGACGCGCCGCATGCGAGCGCACAGACCAGACGAAGTAAAAGATCAGGACGCATGCGCAGGTTCCTTGGCGAGCTTGTCGATCTCCTGCCGCAGCGTGTCGATGTCGGCAGACTTGAAACCCTGGCCGCGCCAGCGTACGACGCCGTTGCGATCGATCAGGTACGAGGTCGGCATGCCGATCAAGCCGTAGGCCTTCGGTACCTCACCGGCGGGATCGAGCACGATCGCGTAACCGACCGGATGTGCGGCGAGGAATTTCTCCGCATCGGCGCGCGTCTCGTCGACGTTGACCGCGAGGATCGCGAACGCATCGCCCGGCAGCGAGGCGCGCAGCTTCTCGTATTGCGGCATCGCCTCGCGGCACGGACTGCACCACGAGGCCCAGAAGTCGACGAAGACGACTTTGCCATGCAGGTCGGCGAGGCCGAGTGGCGCGTCCTTGCCGAGCTGCGGCAGACGGAAATCCGGGGCGCGTTCGCCGACGCCGACCGCCGGCGCCGCGCCGGCTGCGAACAGCATCACGGCGGCGAGCATCGCAAGCACTGCGCGGCGAGGCCGAGATGCCTCCGGCTTCGCCGCAGGCGAGCTCCTTGCGTGCCGGTTCATGGGCAGGCCAGTCCGCTGATGCCGGTCAGGCGGACCAGATCCATCGAGCCGCTCGAGTAGGCCGGTATGACCGGATTCCATTGCGCGGTGGCGTTGTTGCAGTCGCTGAATTTCAGGGTCAGCGTACCCCAGTTGCTGCGCACGATCCGGGTCTTGTCGAAGTTCGGCGGGAACATGCCACCGCTGCCCGTTTGCACCTGCAGCGTCGCGGTGTCGCCGACATAGCTGCCCTGACCAACCAGCCAGAGATTGTTGCCGGCATTGTCGTACACATACCAGAACGCGAGCATGCCGTTGTCCTGGCCGGGCCCCTTGAGCACCTCGACGTTGAAGCCGTGGCCGGATTGCGCCGGCAGGTACCAGGAACCGGTGATGCCCGCCACGATCGCGAAGGTTGGCGCCGCCGCGGTCACGGTCAGGCCGATGGGCAACGAATGAGTCAGGCTGCCGGAGGTGCCGGTGACGGTGATGCTCGAAGTGCCGGTCGCGGCGCCGGCGTCAGCGTTAAGGGTCAGCACGTTGGAAGCAAAGTTCGCGGTAACGCCGGACGGCAGGCCGCTGGCACTGAAAACGACGTTGCCGGAGAAGCCATCCATCGGTGTGACCGTGATCGTATCGCTGACGCTGCCGCCCTGGACGAGGCTGAGGTTGTACGACTGCGCGGCGAGGCTGAAATCCGGCGTCGGTGGCGGGTAGCCATAGTCCTGTGTGGTCACGATGCCTGCCGTGCCGACGCCGAGCTGCGGCAGGCGCGAATCCGGAGCCTGTCCGCCGACGCCGACCGCCTGCGTGGCGCCGGCCGCGAACAGCATCACCGCGGCGAACATCGCGACCGCCGTGCGGCGGAGCCGAGATGCCTTCGGCTTCGCCGCGGGCGAGGTCCTTGCGTAGCTGCTCATGGGCAAGCCAGTCCGCTGACGCCACTGAGGCGGACGAGGTCCATCGAGCCGCTCGGGTAGGCCGGGATGACCGGATTCCATTGCGCCGTGGCGTTGTTGCAGTCGCTGAACTTCAGGGTCAGCGTGCCCCAGTTGGTGCGCACGATCCGGGTCTTGTCGAAGTTCGGCGGGAACATGCCGCCGCTGCCCGACAGAACGTTGAGCGTTGCGGTATCGCCGACATAGCTGCCCTGGCCGACCAGCCAGAGATTGTTGCCAGCGTTGTCGTAGACGTACCAGAACGCGAGGAAGCCGTTGTCCTGACCCGGACCCTTGAGCACCTCGACATTGAAGCCATGGCCGGATTGCGCCGGCAGATACCAGGAACCGGTGATGCCCGGCACGATCGCGAAGGTTGGCGCTGCGGCGGTCACGGTCAGGCCGATGGGCAGCGAATGGGTCAGGTTGCCGGACGTGCCGGTGATGGTGATGCTCGAAGTGCCGGTCGCGGCGCCGGCGTCGGCGTTCAGGGTCAGTACGTTGGAAGCAAAGCTTGCGGTAATGCCCGAGGGCAGGCCGCTCGCGCTGAAGGCGACATTGCCGGAGAAGCCGTTCGTCGGCGTGACCGTGATCGTGTCGCTGGCGCTGCCGCCCTGGGCGACGCTGAGGTTGTTCGACTGCGCCGCGAGGCCGAAATCGGGCGGCGGGCTGTTGTCCTGCACGGTGATCATGCCAGCCATGCCGACGCCGCCCGGGGCGCCGTGGATTTCGCAGTAGTAGCGAAAGCTGCCCGCGGTATTGAATGCAGGCGTGGTGAAGCTCCAACTGCTCGAACTGGCCGCGCCGCTGGTGAACAGCCCGGTATCGGAAACGGCATTGTGGAAGCCGCCGGCGTTGTGGAAGGTGACGGTGTCGCCCTTGTTGATCGTCAGGCTCGACGGAGAGAACGACAGGCCGCTGCCGCCGACGCTGACGGCATGGTCGGCGGCGTTCGCCGATGCGGCGGCAAACAGCAGGATGGACAGTAGGGAAACGTACTTGGGCATGGGCTGGCTCCGGTGGCGCATCGAGAGGACAATCGGCGGAGGTCACGGATTGCCGCCGTATCCGCCGTTGTGTTGCGTGTATTCCCGCCATCGGCGCAAAGGTTCATCGCGCCGGCGATGTGGGTGCGACGAGTAGGTCCAGCGCAAGATTGAACCGCCTTCCCCGGTCCCGGAATAGACGGAAATGGCAAGAGACGCATCCATGTTTGCAAGGCCGGGCGCCAACGCGATTGTGCAGTCGAAACCGCACGTTACGGCCGGCGCGGGCGATGCGGAGCTGGTTGCGCGCGTTGCGCGTGGCGATGCGCGCGCGTTCGAGGACCTGTACCGCAGCTATTTCCCGCGCCTGACGCGTTTCATCGAACGCACGACGCGGCGGCCGGAGCTGGTCGAGGAAATTCTCAACGACACGATGTTCGTCGTCTCCACCAACGCGCACAAATACGACGGCTCGTCCAAGGTCTCGACCTGGATCTTCGCGATCGCCTGGCGCAAATCGCTCAAGGCGCTGCGCGACGTCGACGTTCCGGTCGATGCGGACGAGGGCATCGAAGCCGTGGCCGACGATGCGGAGCCAAGGCACGAGGTGATGCGCGCACAGCTGCGCCGCGTGTTGTCCGAGGCGGTCGACGCACTCTCGCCCAACCATCGCGCGGTGATCGAACTGACCTACTTCCACGAGATCGGCTATCACGAAATCGCGCAGATCATGGGTTGCCCGGTCGATACCGTGAAGACGCGCATGTTCCACGCGCGCCGGCGCCTGAAGGCGCTGCTGCCCGAACGCCTGGAGGACATCCTGTGAGCACACGTGTCGTCAATCTGGATTCCACCCACAACGTGGTGCGCGACCTGCTGCCGTGGTTCGTCACCGGAACGCTGGGTGAGACCGAAGCCCGTCTTGTCGACGGGCATCTGCAGACCTGCGCGGCCTGCCGTGGCGAACTCGAGTGGGAGCGGCAGTTGCGTGAGGCGAACAATGTCGCGTTGCCTGGCCGCGACGTTGACCGCGCGTTCGCGGCATTGCGCGCACGCCTGCCTGCGCCTGTGTGCACGACGCCGTCCTGGCGCGAACGGTTGCATGCCTGGCGCGAGAACCTGCTGCCGCGGCCGTGGCTGGGCCGGGTGTTGGCGGCGCAGATGGTTTTGATCGCCGGTCTTGTCGTCACACTCGCGTCGACACGCGTGCAGACGGCGGACGAAGCACACACTTATCGCGCGTTGTCGCGCCCGGTGGCGGCGGAGCCGGCGCGCCTCGTCGTCGCCTTCGCGCCGCACACCGAGGTGGCCGAACTGCGCCGCGTGTTGCTCGCCAGCGGCGCGCGCATCGTCGACGGACCGACCGCGGCCGACGCCTACATCCTCGCCGTCGCTCCGGAAAAACTCGATGCCGCTGTACAACAGTTGCGTGCGG
>NZ_DASVOK010000471.1:0-1610 GCF_036383415.1 Rudaea sp.
GGTGCAGAGCCGCGACAATGCCGTGGTCGAGGACATGAACCTGAAGGTCGCGACCAAGCGCGCGCCGACCGACGCCGAGCTGCGCGACCTCAAATTCGCCTTCCGCGTCGCCAAGCACGTCAAGTCGAACACCATCATCTACGCCAAGGATCTCGCCACCGTCGGCATCGGCGCCGGCCAGATGAGCCGGGTCGATTCCGCGCGCATCGCCGCCCGCAAGGCGCTCGATGCGGCGGCCGAGCTGAAGCTGGCCGAGCCCCTGACCAAGGGTTCGGTGGTCGCCTCCGACGCGTTCTTCCCGTTCGCCGACGGCATGCTCGCCTGCATCGAGGCCGGCGCGACCGCGGTGATCCAGCCAGGCGGCTCGATGCGCGACGACGAGGTGATCAAGGCCGCCGACGAGCACGGCATCGCCATGGTGTTCACCGGCGTGCGGCATTTCAGGCATTGATCTATCGGCATCGTCGTCCCTGCGAAAGCAGGGACCCATAACCACAGGCGCTTGTTGTTAGAGCGAGCTGAGGCTCCAGCGCCGCGCAACACGAACAGCGGTGGTTATGGGTCCCGGCTCGCGCTTCGCTTGGCCGGGACGACAGTTGTGTTTACTCCCGCACCTTCGCCAGCAACACCAGCCCGACCACGAAGAACGCCACCAGCACCGCCATGCCGTACTTCTGGCTCGCGGTCGCCGCCGTGATCGCGCCGATCAGCAGCGGGCCGATGAACGACGTCACTTTTCCGGTCAGCGCGAACAGTCCAAAATACTGCGCGATGCGATCCTTCGGCGCGAGGCGAATCAGCAGCGAGCGCGAGGCCGCCTGTAGCGGCGCGCCGGTTGCGCCGATCAGGCAGCCCAGCACGATATAGGCCCGCTCGGCGGCGCCCGCGAACAGCGGGCCGCCAGGCACCGGCGGCGCGACCGGGATGAACAGGATGGAATCCTTGTTCACGGTGAGGATCACGACGATCGCAAACAGCAGGATCACGAGGCTGCCGGTGATCACGCGCCTCGGACCGAACGCATCGTCGAGCTTGCCGCCGAGCCAGCCGCCGAACGTCCCCGCGATTGCCAGGATGATGCCGAAGGTGCCGATCCGGATGGTGTCCCAGCCGAACGTGCCGGCGGCATAGATGCCGCCGAACGCGAACAGCGAGACCAAGCCGTCGGTGTAGATCATGTTCGCCAGCAGAAACCGCGCCAGTGATTTCTGCTTCGGCAGGCTGGCGAATGATTCCCTGAGCTCGCGCAGACCTTCGCCGAGTGCCTCGCGCATCCGGCGTTTCGCCGGATAGTCCGGCGTGAACAGGAACATCGGCGTCACGAAAATGATGAACCACAGCCCGGTCAACGGCCCGGTGATGCGATCGCCCTCATGCATGACCGGGTCGAGACCGAACAGCGGCGTGAAGCCGAACAGCGTCTTGCCGGTCTCGGCATTGGCGGCGAGGAAGCCGAGCACCAGCACGAGACTGAGGATGCCCCCGACATAGCCGGTGGCCCAGCCGGTGCCGGACAGACGCCCGATCCGGTCCGGCGGTACCAGCGTCGGCATCATCGCATTGTTGAACACGGTCGCGAACTCGACGCCGACACTGGCGATCGCGTAGGC
>NZ_DASVOK010000472.1:0-4417 GCF_036383415.1 Rudaea sp.
GATCGAGCGCCTGCGCGGCCGCGCCCGGCTGACCGACGCGAACATTCGCGAGGCCTTGCGTGAAGTGCGCATCGCCCTGCTCGAGGCCGACGTGGCACTGCCGGTGGTGCAGGCGCTGATCCAGCGCATCCAGGTGCGCGCGGTGGGTCAGGAGGTGCTGAAGTCGCTGTCGCCGGGGCAGACCCTGGTCAAGGTCGTGCGCGACGAGTTGACCGCGGTGATGGGTTCGGTCAACACCGACCTGAACCTCGCGGCGGCGCCGCCGGCGATCGTGCTGATGGCCGGCCTGCAGGGCGCGGGCAAGACGACGACGGTGGCCAAGCTCGCCAAGTTCCTCAAGGATCGCAAGAAGAAAAAGGTCATGGTCGTCAGCGCCGACGTCTATCGTCCGGCGGCGATCGAACAGTTGCGCACGCTGGCGGAGCAGGTCGACGTGCTGTTCCATCCGAGCACGGGCGACCAGGACCCGGTCGCGATCGCGCAGGGCGCGCTCGATGCGGCGAAGAAGAATTTCGCCGACGTGCTGCTGGTCGACACCGCGGGTCGCCTCGCGATCGACGCGGAGATGATGGACGAGATCAAGCGCCTGCATGCGGCGCTCAATCCGGTCGAGACCTTGTTCGTCGTCGACGCAATGACCGGCCAGGATGCGGCGAACACGGCCAAGGCGTTTGCCGAAGCGCTGCCGCTGACCGGCGTGGTGCTGACCAAGACCGATGGCGATGCGCGCGGCGGCGCGGCGCTGTCGGTGCGCTATATCACCGGGCGGCCGATCAAGTTCATCGGTGTCAGCGAGAAGCCGGACGGCCTTGACGCGTTCCATCCGGACCGCATCGCGCAGCGCATCCTCGGCATGGGCGACGTACTCTCGCTGGTCGAGCAGGTCGAGCAGAACGTCGACAAGGAGAAGGCGCAGAAGCTTGCCGAGAAGGTGATGAAGGGCAAGCGCTTCGACATGAACGACATGCGCGACCAGTTGCAGCAGATGGTGTCGATGGGCGGCTTAGCCTCGCTGATGGACAAGCTGCCGGGCGTCGGCAACCTGCCCGATGCGGTGAAGTCGAAGGTCAACGACAAGGAAATCCACCGCATGATCGCCATCGTCAATTCGATGACGAAGAAGGAACGCCGTCATCCCGACCTGCTCAACGGTTCGCGCCGCACGCGCGTCGCGAAAGGCTCGGGCACTCAGCCTGCCGACGTCAACCGTCTGCTCAAGCAGTACATGCAGATGGAAAAGATGATGTCGAAGATGGGCTCGGGCGGCATGAAGGGCCTGATGCGCCAGATGGGTGCGGCGATGAAGGGCATGGGCGGTGGTGGCGGCATGCCGCCCGGCGGCTTGATGCGCTGACGCACAGATATCCGGGCGCTGTGCCAAGCGCAACTGCCGCAACAAAGGACAGGGCCAAACCAGGCGCGACGTCGCGCCCGCGCCGCATCATGCAGCGCTGAGGATTTTTTCCGGCTCGTTCAGATAATTGCCCTGGACGAAGTTCACGCCGCAAGTGAACAGGATCGACATGCTCGCGGCGTTCTCGACCTGTTCGGCGATGACGATCTTGCCGGCCTGGTGCGCTTGGTGGCAGAACTGGCGGATGAACTCCTGGTGCTCCTTGTCCTTGGGCAGATCCTGCATGTAGCTGCGGTCGATCTTCAGATAACTCGCGTCGATGTGCTTGAGCAGCTGGAACGAGTTGACGCCCGCGCCGAACTGCTCCAGCGCGAAGCTGCAATGCAGCTGGCGCAGGCCGCTGACGAAGCTGCGTGCGGCCTTGAGCTGGGTGACCACCTTGCTCTCCGGCACTTCGAACACGAGTGCGTCGCCGCGCAGGCGCGCGGCCTTGAGCTGTTGCGCGATCCACGGCAGCAGGGTTTCGTCGGCCATTGACGGCGCGGTGAGCCTGACGAAGAACGTCGTGTGCCGCCCGGCCTTCTCGCGTTCGGCCAGCGTGGTGATTGCCTTGGCGATCACCACGCGGTCGATCGCAGGCATCAGACCTGCATCTTCGGCAACCGGCATGAAGACGTCCGGCTGCACTTCGCCTTTGTCGTCGACGAGGCGCGCGAGGACTTCGTAGAACTCGCCTTCGACGCCATGCAGGTTGACGATCGGCTGGCTGTAGAGCGAGAACTTGCCGTGCTTGACCGCGCCTTCAAGGCGCTCGCGCAGTTGCTGCGCTTCGGCGATCAAGGCCGCATCGCGCACGCCCGGATCGTGGATCGACGCCTGATTGCCGCCGCGTTGCTGTAGGTCGCGCAGGCCTGCTCCGGCCTGGGTCAGCACCGCCTGCACGTTTGCGTTCTTTTCACCGATCAGCACGCCGGAGATGCTGACGAACAGGTTGAGATTGCGCTTGCCGATATCGAAATCGTGTTCGGCGTAGGCGTTGCACAGCCGTTGCGCGAGTTCGTTGGCGGCGCCGATGGGCAGCGCCGGGCTGAGCACGCCGAAGGTCTGGTCGCCGAAACGGAAGGCGATGTGTTCGGTCGATTCGAGATTGCGGCGCAGCAGGTTGGCCATGTCGCCGAGCAGCAGGTCGGCGTTGCCGAGGCCGATCTCGCTGAGATGCTCGCGGAAGTTGTCGGCCTCGAGCAGCAGCAGGATCTGGTTCGGCGCGCCGCCCGAGGCGGCGGCGACCATGCGCTCGAGTTCGGCGAGGCCGTGCTGGCGGTTGTAGAGATCGGTGACGAGGTCTTTCGTGCGCAGCGTGTCGATCTGCTGCGCGAGCTCGGGATTGGCGAGCGGTTGGCGCAGCACGATCTGCTGGCAGGGTTCGCCGCCGACGCTGGCCGGCGCGAACTCCATCACCGTGTCGAACGTGCTGCCATCGGCGCGGCGCACCTTGATCGGCAGGCTGGCCGGCGGCTTCTCGCCGCGCGACAGATTCTTGAGCAGTGATTTGAAATCGCCGGCGGCCTCGGGCGCGATCAGATCGAGCACCGACACGCCCTGCAGTTCGTCGAAGTCCGCACAGCCGAACGCTTCGAGCCAGGCGCGGTTCGCGCGCACGTGCGCGCCTTCGTGCACGTAGGCGATCGGGTCGCGCGCGGACTCGAGCAGCGAATCGCAGCGACGCTCGGATTCGGCGAGGTTCAATTCGAGCCGGCGCGCGCTGCGGCGCAGGTTGAGGCTGGCGAATTCGCGCTGGATCACGCCGACGAACAATTCCGCGTGCTGATAGGCCGCCGCGCCGTTGACGCCGTGGCGGAATACTTCGGTCAGGATCTCGCCCGACAGCTCGGGCACGATCGCGACGATGGCGATGTCCTTGCCGCCGCGGTTGGCCGCCTGCACGACCTCGTCGAGCCCGAGCGCGCTCCCGACAAGGATCAGGTCGGGCGTCTGCGCCTGCAGTTGCGCGTCGAGTTCGTCCGCGTCGCGCACCTGGGTCGCGCGCACGGCGATGCCGGCGTTGCGCAGCACGCTGGTCAGGCGCTCGGCTTCCTCGACCGACTCTTCGACCAGCAGGAGTTTGATCACGTCCGTAGGTTTGCTCATGGCTTCAATGAAGCTCGCGTCCGCGATGGGAAAATGGAAGATGTCCGAGTTTTACTCGATTCGTCCCAGCCGCGCCAGTGGGCGGGCAGATAGCAGGCAGACAGGGTCACAACGGCGTCTTGTGCGGCTCGCCCGCGATTTCGCGCACGAGCCGCGGCAGCAGGTAGCCCGGCAATTGCGCTCGCAGGGCTTCGACGAGCGCACGCGCGACATCGTCGTCGACCGCGAAATGCGCCGCGCCGGCGACGCGATCGAGCTGATGCAGGTAGTAGGGCAGCACGCCGCAGTCGAACAGGCGTATCGACAGGTTGGCCAGCGCGTCCACGGAGTCGTTGACCGCGCGCAGCAGCACGCTCTGGTTGAGCAGGGTGGCGCTGGTCTCGCGCAGGCGCTCGCAGGCGCCCGCGACGGTGGTGTCGAGTTCGTTGGCGTGGTTCGCGTGCAGCACGATCGCGACCGGCCACGGCAGGCCGCGCAGCCAGGCGATGAATTCCGCGTCGACGCGCTCCGGCAGCACGACAGGCAGGCGCGTATGGATGCGCAGGCGGCGGATATGGGCGATCGATGCGAGCGCGTCGGTCAACTCGGCCAGTTTTGCCGTTGACAGCGACAGCGGATCGCCGCCAGAGAGGATCACTTCCTCGATCGTGTCGTCGGCGCGCAGATGTTCGACGGCCTCCTGCCAGCGATTGGCCGCGGCGGTTTCCTCGCCGTAAGGGAAGTGGCGGCGGAAGCAGTAGCGGCAGTTCACCGCGCAGGAACCGGTCGCGACCAGCAGCGCGCGCCCGTGGTATTTGTGCAGCACGCCCTTGCCCGTGCGCGAGTCGAGATCGCCAACCGCATCGAGGCCGAATCCCGCTACGCTGTCGAGTTCCGTGGCCTGCGGCAGCACCTGCAGCAGCAACGGGTCGCGCG
>NZ_DASVOK010000473.1:0-3776 GCF_036383415.1 Rudaea sp.
ACGATTATCCGGGCTGGGCGGTCGTGGAATGGGAGTGCGCGCTGAAGCATCCCGAGGACGGCGCGCGCGAAGGCGCGCCGTTCGTCGCCAGGCATATCATCCATGTCACCGAACACGCCTTCGACGATTTCGCCGGGCGCAACGCGGACCACGCATTCAATCGCAAAGTGCTGGGAATTTCGTAGAACTGAAGGCACACGTCTTCTTTCGTCGTGGGACGGGAATTGCGGTCCGGCATAGGCACCGGCGGGGAGAAACCATGGCACTGCGTTATGCGCTTGCGGGGAGCGAAACGTATCGGTATTCGCTGCATATCGGCCAGTTGCTGCGCAGCGCGCTCGATTGCCGAAGCGGCAATGAGATCGTCGGCAGCGATGGGCGACGGCACTCGTACGCGGAGCTAGGGCGACGTGTGCACAGGCTCGCGCACGTCCTGAGGTCACTTGGCGTCGACAGCGGCGACGTTGTCGCCGTCATGGACTGGGACAGCCATCGCTACCAGGAATGCTATTTCGCGATACCGATGCTTGGCGCGATCCTGCAGACGGTCAACGTGCGCCTATCCCCGGAGCAGATCGTCTATACGCTTGAGGACACACAGGCGAAGACACTGCTCTTCCATGCCGACTTCGCTCCGCTCGTGGAGCAGCTCACGCAGCGCATTCCGGGCTTGCGGAACTTCGTGCAGCTGCAGGACGGCGTTGCGACCGAGCCGCACATCGCCGTCACCGGTGAATACGAATCCCTGCTCGCCGCGGCGGACGATGAATTTCCATTCCAAGAAATCGACGAGAACGCACTCGCGACGATGTTCCACACGACCGGCACGACGGGGCAGCCGAAGGCGGTCGCCTTCACCCATCGCCAACTCGTTCTGCATACGCTTTCGTTTGCACTGGCGCTCGGCACGCAGCCTTCGGATCTCGGCATCGATCGCAGCGACGTCTATATGCCGATGACGCCGATGTTTCATGTGCATGCTTGGGGCGTTCCCTACGTGGCGACCATGCTCGGGCTCAAGCAGGTCTATCCGGGAAAATATGAACCAGCGCGCCTGCTCGCGCTGCGCCGCGCCGAACGCGTGACCTTCTCGCATTGCGTGCCCACGATCCTGCAGATGTTGCTCGATGCCTTTCGCCCCGAAGACGAAGTGGTGGGCGGTTGGCGTATCATCGTCGGCGGTTCGATCGTTCCTCGCGCATTGCTGCGCGCCGCGAGGGAGAAGGGCATCCATGTCTTCACCGGCTACGGTATGTCGGAAACCTGCCCGGTGCTGACGCTCGCAAACTCGTGGTTGCCGAATGGCGAATTGCGCGAGACCGAACTGTGCAGTGCGGGGCATGCGATACCGCTCGTGCAGTTGCGTGTCTTAGACGAGGTAATGCAGCCCGTTCCGGCAGACGGTGCCACGCAGGGTGAGCTGCTCGCGCGCGCACCGTGGCTGACCGCATCGTACGCCAACGACGCAAATGCCACGCGCACGCTGTGGCGGGGTGGTTGGCTGCACACGCAGGATGTCGCTACCGTGTCGGGCGATGGCCGCATGGTGATCCGCGATCGCCTCAAGGACGTGATCAAGACCGGCGGCGAATGGATCTCCTCTTGCGAGATGGAAGATCTCGCAATGCGTCATCCCGACGTCGCCATGGCCTCGTTCATCGGCGTACCTGACGCGCGCTGGGGCGAGCGGCCCGTTGCGTTCGTCGTGCCGAAGAAGAACGCGGTCGTCGATCTGGCCACGCTGCACGCACATCTGCAGTTGCACGTCGAGAAGGGCGAGATCAGCCGCTACGCGCTGCCCGACGAGGTCATTCTGATCGACGCGCTGCCGCGCACGAGCGTCGGCAAGATAGACAAGAAGCTGTTGCGCGAGATTTTTGCGCAGCGGAAGAGCGCGCTCGCATCTTGAGCGAGATCGGGATCAAGGTCATGCAGGCCGACAACACGAATTGCATGCGCTGGCGGCGTCTGGCGGCGAGCCGGCAAAGATCAGCGGAAAGCAGGACGTTATCGGTGCGCTTCGTTTTGCGCCACGTGCACGAGACGCGCGGCAGGGGAGCTCGAGTATTTGACATAATATACATTCACGAAAAAAGTATAGATGCTTATGCAAAATTTGTGAACAAGGCTGTACGAATTGACCAGACTTCGGCTAGAATAAGCGGCTGCATTTGTTCGTACTGCCCTGATATACGGAAATTCCAATGAAAGTCCTCTCGTCTCTCAAATCCGCCAAACAGCGTCATCGCGACTGCAAGGTCGTGCGTCGCCGCGGCAAAGTGTTCGTGATCTGCAAGAGCAACCCGCGTTTCAAGGCGCGTCAGCGCTGAGCCGGTCGCTCGGCGGCACGCCCGCTGATCGTCACTGCGAAGGCCGCCTCCGGGGCGGCCTTCGCATTTTCCGGGACGGCCTGCGCAGACTGAAGCCATGGTGGTCGCCGCGACCTTGCAACGGTCAAGGCGGCTTGGCACCATCGGCCACATGAATCACCCCGTCTGGAGCATTGCGCCATGTCCCTGCACCGTTCTTCCCTGATTCTCGCCTCCGTTCTGGTCTGCGCCGGTGCTGTCGACGCCGCGCGTGCCGATACCCTGTTGATCGAACGCGTGAACCAGGAGCGCAGCCATGTTCTGCCCGCGCGCGGCCTGTCGATGGCTCAGGTCGAGAGGCAATACGGCGCGCCGACGAACAAGCTCAGCCCGGCCGGCGGCGACTCGCGTTGGCACCCGACAATCAACCGCTGGGTCTACGCCGACTATACGGTCTACTTCGAACGCGATCGCGTGATCGACGCCGTGGTCAACCGCGCCTCTCCCGAAGAGATCGGCCCGAAGAACGCCGTGCGCAGCCGATGACGTCTTCCGCTTTCCGCCTGCCCGCGGAGTGGGAACCGCAGGACGGCGTGTTGCTCGCCTGGCCCCACGCCGATACCGACTGGGCGCCGCGGCTCGAACGCGTAGAAGCGACCTGCGCCGCGCTGATCGCGGCGATTTCGCGGCTCGAGCGCGTCGTGCTTTGCATCGCCAACACGGCCGTGCGCGAACGCGCCGAGCAGGCCTTGCTCAGCGCCGGTGCGCAAGGCGAAAAAATCCATTTTGTCACCATCGAGTACGACGACACCTGGTTGCGCGATTCCGGACCGATCACGCTCGTCGATGGCAAGAATTTTCGCCTGACCGATTTTCGCTTCACCGGCTGGGGTGGCAAGTTCGGCGCGAGCCGTGACGATGCGCTGATCGGCAACCTGATCGTGCGCGACGTGTTCGCGCCGGCCGGGCACCTGCGCGTCGACTGGGCACTCGAGGGCGGCGCGATCGAATCCGACGGCAAAGGCACCATCCTCACCACCTGGCGCTGCCTGCATCAGCGCCACCCGGAACAGAGCCGCGAGGAAATGTCGCAGCTTTTGCGCGACAAGCTCGGTGCGCAGCGAGTGCTCTGGCTTGAGCACGGCTATCTGCAAGGCGACGACACCGACGCACACATCGACACGCTCGCGCGCTTCGCGCCGGACGATGCGATCGTGTTCCAGTCCTGTGACGATGCAAGCGACGCGCACTACGACGAACTCGCGCGGATGGGCGAGGAACTCGCCGCGCTGCGCACGATCGACGGCCGTCCGTACCGCCTGCACGCGCTACCGTGGGCGAAACCGATGCTGGACGACGGTCGCCGCCTCGCCGCGTCCTACGCCAATTATCTGATCGTCGACGGCGCCGTGCTGGTGCCCGCCTACGACGATGCGGCGGATGCACAAGCTGCACGCATCATCGGCG
>NZ_DASVOK010000474.1:0-1872 GCF_036383415.1 Rudaea sp.
ACCGGCACGCTGTGCTTCGTCTCGGTCAATCACGAGGTGACGACCTCGCGCGGGCTTGCGGTCCGCGAGCGGCAGGACATCGTCTATCGCGAGATGACGAGCACACAAGCCGCAGCACCGGCCAAGGCGCCGCCGCCTCCCCCGGCCGCGCAGCACCGCGAGAGCCACGTCTCCGATCCCGTGCTGCTGTTTCGCTATTCGGCGCTGACCTTCAACGGCCACCGCATCCATTACGATCGCGACTACGTCACCAAGGTCGAGGGCTATCCGGGCCTGATCTTCCACGGTCCGTTGCAGGCTTCCTTCATCGTCGAGCTCGCCGCGAAGCTCCGCGGCGGCAAGCCGCCGAAGGAGCTCAGCTATCGCGGTGTGCAGCCGCTGTTCGAGGGCAGCGCGTTCTCGATCAACGCCAACGACAAGGATGGCGGCCTGGAGCTGTGGACCGCCAATGCCGAGGGCCAGCCGACCATGAAGGGCACGGCGACCTGGTAGGTCGCGAGCGCGACCCGCATCGGAATGCGACGGGACAACGCGGCGCTTTCATCAGCGCCTCGTATTCCGTATTGTGACCGCATTCATCCCAGGATCACGAGATCATGAGCCGCTTCTGGAGTTCGGTCGTCCACAATCTGTCGCCCTACGTGCCGGGCGAGCAGCCGAAGATCGGCGGCCTGATCAAGCTCAACACCAACGAGAACCCCTACCCGCCGTCGCCGCGCGCGGTGGCGGCGATCACCGCGGCCACGGATCGGCTGCGGCTCTATCCGGACCCGCGCGCGTCCGTCCTGCGCGAGGCCATCGCGACGCGCTGTGGCGTCACGGCAGACGAGGTGTTCGTCGGCAACGGCTCGGACGAGGTGCTGGCCCACGCCTTTCCGGCGCTGCTGAAGCACGATAAGCCGCTGCTATTCCCCGACATCACTTACAGCTTCTACCCGGTCTATTGCCGCCTCTATCGCGTCGGCTACGAAACTGTGCCGCTCGATGCCGCGATGCGGATCAACCTTGCCGACTACCGGCGGCCGGGCAGCGCCATCCTGCTGTGCAATCCCAACGCACCGACCGGCATCGCACTGCCGCGCGCCGCGATCGAGGCGCTGGTCACCGAGCATCCCGACCGTCTGGTGGTGGTCGACGAGGCCTATGTCGATTTCGGCGCCGAAAGCGCCGTGCCGCTGGTCGCGCGCCACGACAATCTGCTTGTGATCCAGACGCTGTCCAAGTCGCGCGCGCTGGCGGGATTGCGGGTCGGCTTCGCGATCGGCCAGCGCCCGCTGATCGAGGCGCTGGAGCGGGTCAAGGACAGCTTCAACTCCTATCCGCTGGATTGCTTCGCGATCGCAGGCGCCGTCGCCGCGATCGCGGACGACGCATGGTTTGAAGAGACCCGGCAACGCATCATCGGAAGTCGCGAGGCGCTGGCCCGCGGCCTCACCGAGCTCGGCTTCGACGTGCTGCCGTCGCATGCAAATTTCGTGTTCGCCCGCCATCCGAGCCACCGCGGCGCGGATCTCGCCGCAAAACTGCGCGAGCGCGGCGTCCTGGTGCGGCATTTCCAGAAGCCGCGGATCGAGGATTTCCTGCGGATCACGGTCGGCACCGACGATGAATGCGGTCGCCTGATCGACCTGCTGCGTCAGATGGTCTGATCCGCACCTGCGACGACGCCGGCGACAAGGTCGTCTACTCGGCGGGCGTACACCATGTCCCGGCAACCTTGACGCCGAGGTCCGCGGTCTCCTCGCGAAACTGGGCGATCGATCGCGCATTGCGATGCGCCGCGAATCCGGCATCGTCCTGATAGACCTCGTAGATCAGGAGCTTCGAGGTGTCCTCGCGGGGCACAAGAACGTCGAACTGCAGCGTCCCCGG
>NZ_DASVOK010000475.1:0-3461 GCF_036383415.1 Rudaea sp.
CGCCGATGATGCGCATGCCCGGGTACCTGCTCGCGGCAGCGCTGCTCATCGTCGCCGGCGCGTGGCAATGGACGCCGCTCAAGCGGCGCTGCCTGCAGCGCTGCCGCGAACCGGCCGCGTTCGTCGCGCGCGAGTGGCGCGCGGGCATGGGCGGCGCCTCGCGCATGGGCGTGCGACTCGGCCTCAGCTGCTTGGGCTGTTGTTGGGCGATGATGCTGTTGTTGTTCGTCGGCGGCGTGATGAATCTCGCCTGGATCGTCGCAATCAGTCTCGGTGTGCTGCTCGAGAAATTCCTGCCCGACGGCGTGCCGACCGCGCGCGCATTTGGCGCCGCGCTGATTGTCGCTGGCACAGCCTTGCTCGTGTTCTGAAACGCGCTAGGCCGCCTCGACGTGGCGTAGCAGCAGGCGCAGGCTCGTCGTGCCATTCCATTCGTTCATGTCCAGCTGATACACCGCGCGAATCCGCGCGGGCAGCGGCACATGCACCTCGGCGAAGAACTGCATCGCATCGAGCGGTTGCGCGGAGCTTGCGCAACGCAGTTTCACGCGCCGATGATTCTCGCCAACGATGCTGCACGACTCGACCTCGAACACGCCGTCGAACAGCGGCTCGGGGAACGCCTGTCCCCACGGCCCGGCGTAGCGCAGCTGCGTGGCCAGCTCGAGGCTGAAATCGCCGGCGGCGAGTTCGCCGTCGGTCAGCAGCACCGTGTCGAGCTGCTCGGGCGCGATGCGCGCACGCGCAACCTCGTCGAACAGTTCGGCGAGACGCGCGACATCACCACGATGCAGGCTCATTCCCGCGGCCATCGCGTGACCGCCGTAGCGATGCAGCAGGCCCGGTGCACGCGCATCGATTTCGGCAAGCGCGTCGCGCAAATGGAACCCGCTGATCGAACGCCCCGACGCCTTGATCTCTTCGCTGTCCTCGCCCGCCGGCGCACAAGCGATGACCGGCCGGTTGAACCGCTCCTTGAGCTTGGACGCAACAAGGCCGACGACGCCGTGGTGCCATTCGGGCTCGAACAGCACGAGGCCGACCGGCAGGGACTGCGCGCCGCGCTGTGCCAACCATTGCTCGACCGCGGCTTCGGCCTGCTCGACCATGCCGGCCTGCAGATCGCGGCGCTCGTGGTTGATCGCCGACAGAGTGTCGGCAAGCCGGCGCGCCTGCGCCGGATCATCGGTCAGCAGGCACTCGATGCCGAGGCGGATATCCTCAAGGCGACCGGCCGCATTGATGCGCGGACCGACGACGAAGCCGAGGTCGCTGGCGACGGCGCGCGCCGGATCGCGTTTGCCGCTGCCCAGCAGCGCGGCAATACCGACGCAGCCACGGCCGGCACGAATGCGCTTCAGGCCGGCTTCGACCAGAATGCGGTTGTTGCGGTCGAGCGGCACCAGATCGGCCACGGTGCCGAGCGCGACCAGATCGAGCAGATCCGACAAATCCGGTTCGACGATGCCACGCTCGCCGAACCATCCTCGCGCGCGCAAGTACGCGCGCAACGCGAGCAACAGATAAAACATGACGCCGACGCCCGCGAGCGCCTTGCTCGGGAAGGCGTCACCGTCGAGGTTTGGATTGACGATCGCGTCGGCCGTGGGCAGCGTTTCGCCGGGCAGATGATGATCGGTCACGATGACGCGCAGACCGTGCGCCTTCGCCGCGGCAACGCCGGCGTGCGCGGCCACGCCGTTGTCGACCGTGATCAGCAAGGCGCCACCAAGCAGCCGCGGATTGCGCACAACGAGTTCGTCGACGAGTGCAGGACTCAAGCCGTAGCCATGGGTAAAGCGATTCGGCACGCCGTATTCGACTTGCCGAGCGCCAAGCATGCGCAGGCCGCGCACGGCGACCGCTGTGCCGGTCGCACCGTCGACGTCGAAATCGCCGACGATGAGAATCGGCGCATCGTTGCGTAACGCGTCTTCGATCAATTCGCACGCGCGCGAGATGCCGCCGAGCTTCGCTGGAGACAGCAGCGCGGCGAGGCGGTGTTCGATTTCGTCCGATGCGATGATGCCGCGCGCGGCAAAAACCCGCCTCAATACCGGATGCAACGACGGCAGCCACTCCGCGTCCATGTCGGGCACGCTGCGGCACTGGATGCGCGGTCGGGTGATCACGCCGACGTCTTCACGCGGCGCCAGAAGCGCCAGCGATGGGCGGGTTTGACGACATGACGCTCGCCGCTTTCGAGCAGCAGGTCCAGTTGCCCGATCTGCCCGCGCTTCAAGGCGTCGGCAATCGGCTTGAGCCACTCGTCATCGAGCCTGGCGATGTCGCGCTGGTCCGCGAGATCGACGAACATCGATTGCCCCTGGCCTTGCTTGCCGATCACGAAAGACAGGGACTCGCTTCGCGGCGAGGATCACACTCCGCCCAGTTGCGCCAGCGAGGCGATGACTTCGTCGTCGCTGATGACGCGATCGAATTCGCAGTGCACCCGCTGCGGCAGCACGCCAGCCCCCCAGAACCACAGGCTGTTCACCGGCGGCAACCCGCGCCGCGCGCGTTGCGCGTTGACTGGATGCTGGGTCAGCACGATCTGCACTTCATTGAGCAACCCGCGCCATTTGCGCGCATTCTCACCCTCGGGCAAATGTTTGGCGAGGTCGTCGCCGAGCGCCTCATCCGGCGACGAGAACTTCGGCAACACCGCATCGCGCGGACAGCGCAGGTACCAGCGCCGTCGATGCGGCGCATCGAAAACCAATCCGCTTTCCTCGAATAGCGGCCACAGGGTTTGTGCCAGCGCTTCGGTCTCGTCAGCCGACAAGCCGAGGTTTCCGCACGCGAGCAGGCGCAAGGTCACCGCATCCGCCATGACGAAAGCGGGATCGGCGCGCAGCCACTTCGCTTCGCCGGCATCGCCCGCGTCGATGCTGCGAGTCAACGCGGCAACGGGTAGCACCGCCGCTTCGATCGCGAAACATTCGCGCAATACCGTCGCGCGTCCTGGCGCGGCATCGGCCATGCGATTGCCGCGCGCAAGCCACGACGCCACGATAGCGCTTCGGAGATATCGGTGCGCGGGCAGCAGCAGGCTCAGCCGCATGGGAAACGCCGGCATCCCGCGTCGTCGCGGAGACGCTCAGGCCTCGTAGCGCACCGCCACGATCTCGTAGCTCCTCACGCCGTTCGGTGCCTGGAACTCGAAGGCGTCGCCCTCGCTCTTGCCGATCAGCGCGCGCGCCAGCGGCGAGTTGACTGCGATCAGGCGCAGCTTGATGTCGGCTTCCATGTCGCCGACGATCTGGTAGGTGATCTCGGCGCCGCTCGCTTCCTCGACGAGGTCGACGGTCGCGCCGAACACGATCTTGCCGTTGGGATTCAGGCGCGCGACGTCGATCACTTCGGCGAAGCTCAGCCCTGCTTCGAGTTCCTTGATGCGGCCCTCGATGAAGCCCTGCTGCTCGCGCGCGGCGTGGTACTCGGCGTTCTCGCGCAGGTCG
>NZ_DASVOK010000476.1:0-1519 GCF_036383415.1 Rudaea sp.
GCGCATCGTCCTCGCCGAGCAGCTCTATCGCGCGGTGAGCCTGCTCGGCAATCATCCGTACCATCGCGCTTGAGGATTCATTTCCGCCGCGTCGGCTAGAATTGGCGGCATGCTCTATCTTGCTTCGCAATCCCCGCGCCGCCGCGAACTGCTCGAACAGATCGGCGTGCGCTTCGGCACGGTGCAACTCGACCTGCCCGAAGTGCGCGCACCGGGCGAGCCGCCAGTGGACTATGTCAGCCGCGTCGCGCGCGAGAAGGCCGGCGCGGGGCTGCTGAAACTTTCCGGGGTGAGCGGTATTGATTTGAATCAGGCCATCGTGCTCGGCGGCGACACCGAGGTCGTGCTCGACGATGAAGTGTTCGGCAAGCCCGCGGACCGCGAGCACGCGGTCGCGATGCTGCGCAAGCTGTCCGGCCGCAGCCACGAGGTGATCTCCGCGGTCTGGCTGGTCAGCGCGGGGCGCGAGGATCACGCGATCTCGCATACACAGGTCACGTTCGCCGACCTCGACGGGGCGTCGATCGCTGCCTACGTCGCCAGCGGCGAGCCGATGGGACGCGCGGGCGCCTATGCGATCCAGGGCCGCGCCGCCGCCTTCGTCAGCCGTATCGACGGCAGTTATTCGGGCGTGATGGGCCTGCCGCTGTTCGAAACAAGCGTCTTGCTGGGCCGCTTTGGGATATCCGTCGGCTGACGCTACTTTCGGGTCGCGCGCAAGATCGACAAGCCCCGCCCCGCCAAGCTATAAACACGCTGAGAAAAATTGCGGAAGCTGCGGCCTTGTCTGAGGAAATCCTGATCAACGTCACCCCACGCGAAACCCGCGTCGGCGTGGTGGAAAACGGCGTGCTGCAGGAAGTGCATGTCGAGCGCGCGCTCAAGCGTGGCTACGTCGGCAACATCTATCGTGGCCGCGTCAGCCGGGTGATGCCTGGCATGCAGGCGGCCTTCGTCGAGGTGGGGCTGGAGCGTGCCGCGTTCCTGCACGCCAACGACATCGTCCGCTCCGCGCCGGCAGCCAACGGCGACGGCCACGAAGGCGAGAACGGCGAGGTTGTCGCGTTGCCGACACCGCCGATCAGCGAACTCGTGCACGAAGGCCAGGACATCATCGTCCAGGTGGTCAAGGACCCGATCGGCAGCAAGGGCGCGCGCCTGACGACACATCTGTCGATTCCTTCGCGCTACCTCGTGCTGCTGCCGTACGCGAAGATGATCGGCGTGTCGGTGCGCATCGAGGACGAGGCCGAGCGCGTGCGCCTGAAGGAACTGGTCGCCGCGCTGACCCAACCTGAGGTTGCCGTTGCCGGCGACGCTTCCGCCGCCCAACCCGCGGCTCTCGGCCCGCAGCTCGGCTACATCGTGCGCACGAACGCGGAAGGCGCCTCGCGCGAGGCGCTGGCCGACGACGTCGCCTACCTCGGTCGCGTCTGGCGCGTGGTCCAGGAGAACATGCGCCGCGTCGAGCCGCGCGCACGCGTCTACGAGGAACTCGCCCTGCCGCTGCGCGCGCTGC
>NZ_DASVOK010000477.1:0-1767 GCF_036383415.1 Rudaea sp.
GGCGAAGCCCATGCCCTGGCTCGGCGTGTCGATGAACAGGCGGTCGCCGTCCCACACCGCGACGATCGCATGCGGCTCCATCGCGTTGTGATATTGCGCCGGCGTCTCGTAGGTCGAGTCCGTCAGCTTCGCGGCCGCAGCAATGCCGGCGTCGATATCGCCGTGGCGGACTTCGGCGGGATTGCCGATGCCGACCACCGGCGGCGCATAGGCCTCGCCGGCGTCGAGGCCGACCCGCGCGATCTCGACCTGGTAGCGCGGCGACAGCAGCGCCGCGCCTTCGGTGGCGGCTTCCAGCGTTTCCGCGATCACGACCGCGATCGCCTGGTTGGCGTAGCGCACCTCGTCGCTCTGCAACAGCTCCATGCGGAAGGCGAACGGGTTGCCCTTGGCGTCGGGGTCTTCGGCAAGCTCCGGCTTGTGCGCCGGGGTCATCACGTCGATCACGCCCGGATGGCGCTTGGCGGCGGCGACGTCGAGCGATTTGACGCGGCCGCGCGCGATGCAGCTGGTCGCAATCACGGCATAGACCATGCCGGGCGGATGATTGTCGGCGGCATAACGTGCCTTGCCGGTGACCTTCAGCACGCCGTCGGTGCGGGTCATCGGCTGGCCGATGTTCGAGCCGTGCCTGATATGGGCGGGGTCGCGGGTCAGACTGAGTTCAACCGTCATGCGTTACGCTCCTGCAACGGAGGAGAAGGGAGAGCCGGGCAGCGCGGGAATACGATCCGGCGTGCCTGCGGCGGCAAGGCTGAGCGCGCGGACGACGATGCGCTGCGCGAGCTCGATCTTGAAAGCGTTGTCGCCGGACGGCTTTGCGTCCGACAGCGCGGCGCGCGCCGCCTCGCGATAGACCGCGGCATCCGGCGAGGCGCCTGCGAGCACCTGCTCGGCCTCGCGCGCCCGCCACGGCTTGGCCGCAACGCCGCCGAGCGCGAGCCGCGCCTCGCGGATCTTGCCGTCCTCGATGCGCAGGCTAGCTGCGGCCGAGACCACGGCGAAGGCATAGGATGTCCGCTCGCGCACCTTGATGTAGCGGGCATGGCGAGCGAAGCCCTGCGCCTCGGCCGGCAGCCGCAGTGCGACGATCAGATCGCCCCGCTCCAGCGCAGTCTCGCGCTCCGGCGTCTCACCGGGCAGACGATGCAATGCCTCGAGCGGCAGCTCGCGCCGGCCGCTTTTGCCCTCGATCTCGACGACGGCGCCATACGCGACCAGCGGCACGCAGAAATCCGACGGATGGGTCGCGATGCAGCCCTCGCTCCAGCCGAGCACCGCGTGCAAGCGGTTCTCGCCCTTCAGCGCGTCGCAGCCGGCGCCCGGCCAGCGCCGGTTGCAGGCGCTGCCGGCGTCGTAGAAATAGGCGCAGCGCGTCCGCTGCATCAGATTGCCGCCGACGGTCGCGGCGTTGCGCAGCTGCGCCGATGCGCCTGACAGCTGCGCCTCGGCGACCGCGGGATAGTTGCGCGCGAAATCGGCGTCATGGGCAAGATCGGCGTTGCGCAC
Organism: Rudaea sp.; assembly: GCF_036383415.1. Classification (GTDB taxonomy): domain Bacteria; phylum Pseudomonadota; class Gammaproteobacteria; order Xanthomonadales; family Rhodanobacteraceae; genus Rudaea. The sequence goes on from NZ_DASVOK010000477.1 coordinate 1,510, forward strand.
CAGCGCGCCGATGCGCAAGGCCCCGTCGGGGAGATGCTCGATGCGATCGAGCCCGGGCAGGCGCGTGACGTCGACGAGACGGCTCGGCCGGCTGACGCCGGCCTTCATCAGGTCGAGCAGGTTGGTGCCGGAGGCGAGATAGCTCGCGCCCTTCTCGGAAGCCGCCGCGATCGCATCCGCGACGCTCGCCGGCCTGACATAGTCGAAATTCATCATGCGGAGCGCCTCTGCTTGCTGGCTGTGATGTTGGATTGTGCC
>NZ_DASVOK010000478.1:0-1626 GCF_036383415.1 Rudaea sp.
CGCACGCGAGGCCGCACCACCGATGTGGAACGTACGCATGGTCAGCTGCGTGCCCGGCTCACCGATCGACTGTGCGGCGATGACGCCGACCGCTTCGCCCTGGTTCACCAAGTGACCGCGCGCGAGGTCGCGACCGTAGCAATGCGCGCAGATGCCGAAGCTCGATTCGCAGGTGATCGGCGAACGCACGAGCAGGCTCTGCACGCCGGCCGCTTCGAGCTTCTCGACCCACTTTTCGTCGAGCAGCGTGTTGCGCGTGACGATCGGATCTTCCTCGTTGCCGGGCGCGAACGTGTCGGCCGCGACCACGCGACCGAGCACGCGGTCCTTCAACGGCTCGACGACGTCACCGCCTTCGACGATCGCGGTCAGGGTCAAGCCGTTGAGCGTGCCGCAATCGGTCTCGGTGACGACCACGTCCTGGGCGACGTCGACGAGACGACGCGTCAGGTAACCGGAGTTCGCCGTCTTCAACGCGGTATCGGCGAGACCCTTTCGAGCACCGTGCGTCGAGTTGAAGTACTGCAGCACGTCGAGGCCTTCGCGGAAGTTCGCCTTGATCGGCGTCTCGATGATCGAGCCGTCCGGCTTGGCCATCAGGCCGCGCATGCCGGCGAGCTGGCGGATCTGCGCCTGCGAACCGCGCGCGCCCGAGTCGGCCATGATGTAGAGCGAGTTCATCGACTTCTGGTCGACGTCCTTGCCTTCGGCGGTCTTCACCTTGTCGAAGCCGATGCCCTTCATCATCGCCGCGGCGATCTTTTCGTTGGTGCGCGACCAGATGTCGACGACCTTGTTGTAGCGCTCGCCGGCGGTGACGAGACCCGAAGCGAACTGCTCCTGGATTTCGGTCACTTCGGTTTCGGCTTCCTCGAGGATGCCGGCCTTCTCCGCCGGAATCTTCATGTCGTCGATGCCGATCGAGATGCCCGCGCGCGTCGCGTAGTTGAAGCCCGTGTACATGAGCTTGTCCGCGAACACGACGGTGTCCTTGAGGCCGAGGCGGCGGTAGCACTGGTTGATCAGGCGACTGATCGCCTTCTTCGTCAGCTCGACGTTGGCGAGCTCGAACGGCAGGCCTTCGGGCAGGATCTCGGCCAGCAGCGAACGGCCGACCGTGGTCTCGACGATCGACGATTTCTTCGTGCGTTCGCCATCCTCGCCGACCTGTACCTCGGCCAGACGCACCTTGATCTTGGCGTGCAGTTCGACCGCACGGTTGTCGTAGGCGCGCTTCACTTCGGCGGTGTTGGCGAAGACCATGCCTTCACCCTTCACGTTGGTCAGCTCGCGCGTCATGTAGTACAGACCGAGCACGACGTCCTGCGACGGCACGATGATCGGATCACCGTTCGCCGGCGAGAGGATGTTGTTCGACGACATCATCAGCGCGCGCGCTTCGAGCTGTGCTTCGAGCGACAGCGGCACGTGCACGGCCATCTGGTCGCCGTCGAAGTCGGCGTTGAACGCGGTACAGACCAGCGGATGCAGCTGGATCGCCTTGCCTTCGACCAGCACCGGCTCGAACGCCTGGATGCCGAGACGATGCAGCGTCGGCGCGCGGTTGAGCAGCACCGGATGTTCGCGGATCACCTCTTCGAGGATGTCCCACACCTCGGCTTCTTC
>NZ_DASVOK010000479.1:0-4572 GCF_036383415.1 Rudaea sp.
CTACGAGAAGATGGGCTCGCCGCGTTACCCCACCACCGTGCAGCAGAAGGACCTGCGCAAGGCTGCCGAACTGCCCGCACCCGAATCGGTTGCGATCAAGGACGGTACGCTGACGATCACGCTGCCGCCGCAAGGCCTGGCAGTGGTCGAGATCAAGTAGGCGCGACGAAATGCTCGCTACCGTTTCGGCGGTAGCGAGCCGACGAAGGCGAGCGCTGCGCGGACCAGCCGTCCGCGCAATGCGTCGTCGCCGCAGGTTTCCGGCGATACGCGCACCCAGCCGTGCATTGCGCGTCCGCGCATGACGGCGCGTTCGATGCCCGGCACGCGCAGCGCCCAATCGTCGCGATCCTTGCCGAGGCGAACGAGCAAGCCGGCATCGCGCGCGCCGAAGAGCAGATTGCCGTTGAGCAGCCACGCCCAGCCGCCGAACATCGCCTTGTTCGACAGCCCGTGAACACCTTCGAGTTCGCCGTCGATCAGTTCTTCCAGGCCGGCATCACGAGTCATGAGGCACCTGTCGCGCAGTGGAGGAGTGCATTCTCGCGCGAATCAGCGCGAGCCGCATTACGCCCGCGGCTTCGTCATCTGCCACTCCAGATGCGCCCTCACCGTCGGCCATTCCGCAGCCGTGATGCTGTAGACGCAGGTGTCGCGCAGCGCGCCGTTCGGCAGACGCCAGTGGCTGCGCAGGATGCCGTCGAGCTTGGCGCCGAGGCGTTCGATCGCAGTGCGGCTCTGGCGGTTGAGATGATGCGTGCGGAATTCAACCGCGATGCAATCGAGTTGCTCGAAGGCGCGGCTCAGCATCAGGTATTTGCACTCGGTGTTGATGCCGGTGCGTTGTGCGCTCTGCGCGTACCAGGTGCTGCCGATCTCGACGCGGCGGTTGTCGGCGTCGATGTTCATGTAGCTGGTCGCACCGACGACCTTGTTCTTCGCCTTGTCGACGATGACGAAGGGCTGCATGCTGCCGCGTTCGCGCAGGCCGAGGCGGCGTTCGATGTCCGCCTGCATGCCTTCTGGAGACGGCACCTTCGTGTACCAGAGCTTCCACAACTCGCCGTCGCGGACGACGTCGACTAGCGCATCGTGATGTTCGACGCCGAGCGGCACGACGGCGACGTGCTCGCCCTGCAGCGTGATCGAAGGGGGCCAGATCATCGGGTTTCTTCCTGCTTCAAATGTCCATGGGATTCGAGCGGCGCAGGTCCTCGACGCCCTCGGGTGACAGCCACAGCACCGTGTTGAGGAAATGGTCGATGCAGGCGAGCACGGCCTCGCGCGGGCCGAGGCGCCACGCGTCGGAGCCGTAGAACGCATCCTGCTGCGCGTTGAGATCGGCGAGATCGGCGTAGGCGCGGATCAGGTAATAGGTGTCGGCCTCGTGCGCCGACGCGCCGCAGGCGACGACGTCCATGTCCACCGCACGCAGCATCGGCAGCGCGATGGTGGTTATCAAGCGATTGAACTCGGCGCCAGTGCCGGCCTTGAGTTTGTACGCGCGCACTTCGATCAGGCGTTTTCCGGTCGGGTGTGGCATGCGCGGCTCCGTCACAGCGGCAAATGGTATTCGAGGAATCCGGTTTCGCGCTTCCAGCCGAGCGCTTCGTAGAGATGCTGTGCAGCCGCGTTGTCGGTCGCGGTGCTCAGCGACATCGATGCGGCGCCGTTCGCGCGCGCGAATGTGGCTGCCGCCGTCAGCAATTGCGCACCGACGCCGTGCTTGCGCGCCGCCGGCGCGACGAACAGGTCGTTGAGCAGGTAGGCGCGTACGCAGCGCACTGAACTGAATACGGGGTAGAGCTGGGTGAAACCGAGCGCCGAGCCGTCGGCATCGGATGCGAGCAGGATCACCGATTCGTGATGGGCAAAACGCTCGCGCAGGAATCCGCGCGCACGGTCGAGGTCGCCCGGCTGCGCGTAGAAGCGGCGGTAGGCGTCGAACAGCGGCGCGACCATGTCGAGATCATGGATGCTGGCTTGGCGAACCTGGTAGCTCATGACGTTTCTCCGTTCGCGCGCCTGGCTTCGATCATGCCGAGCAGCCATTGCAGGCCGGCGAGATGCTGCTGGTCGTGGCTGCAGAGCAGGTGGACGAGGCCGCGCAGCGTGATCGCGCCGTAGTCTTCGAATACCGCGTGGCGGTCGAGTTCGGTCGCATCGAGTCCGCGAATCAGCTCCACGGTTTGCATGCGCGCGGCGCGAAAGCTGGCGAGGACCTCACCCGCATCCGCATGCGCGTAGTCGCGCTCGCGTTCGAGGCGATAGCCGTCGATGTTGGCAAGAAATGGTTCATGCTCGGCCAGCGTGCGCTGCAGGCGCCGGTGGTAGCCGTCGATCTCAATGTCACGCACGTGGCAGATCTGCCCGATCGCCGTAAACGATTCGCTCGGTATGCCATTCCAGGATTCCGGCGCCCAGCCGGCGTGATCCGCGGGCACGGCGGCATAGAACTCCTCGAGTCGATCGGGGAACGAGATCAATGCCTGCAAGGTTGAGCTTTCCATCTCAGTTGCTCCGGTCGTCGCGTTCGTTCGGCGTGATATGCGCCAGTCTGCCGTCGCCGTACGAGCGCAGCACTTGCGCGATGACGATGTGGTAACCGTGATACCACTTCGCGTATTCGCGCTTGGCGGCGAGGTGATCCGGATGACTGGAAAATTGTTTCAGGGCGTCCAGCGATTCCCAGTAATAGGTCGCGTTCGCCGTCCTGCCGTCGGGCGAGCGCCAGGATTCGCGGCCGAGATAACCCTTGGTCGCTTTCGCAGCGGCATCGATGCGCGCGTTGAGCTCGTGGAAACGCGCGTCGTATTCGCCGGGTTCGAAGAGGAAGGCTGCGCTGTACATGCGGCGATCCGTTCCGGTCAGCCGCGCCGCGGCGGCTGCAAACGGAAGCCGACGCCGAAGCGGTTCCAGGCATTCATGCCGGCGATCGCGAGGGTCAGGTCGACGAGGGCCTTGTCGTCGAAATGCTCGCGCACCTGGGCGTACACGTCGTCCGGTGCCTGCGACTGCGGCAGCAGGGTCAGCGACTCGGCCCAGGCAAGCGCAGCGCGTTCGCGCGCGTCGAAAAAACTGACTTCGCGCCACACGCACAGGCAATCCAGGCGTTGCTGCGACTCGCCGGCAGTGCGCGCTTCGCGGATATGCGCGTCGACGCAATAAGCGCAGCCGTTGATCTGCGAGACGCGAATCTCGATCAGCAGGCGCAGGCGGGGTTCCAGGCCACAGCCGGCAAGATACTCGCGCATGTCGGCGAGGGTCTTCATGGCTTCGGGCGAGGCTTGGCGATGATTGAGACGGGCTTGCACGGAAGGCCTCCGGGTGGGTTCGAGCGTTTCCCTGCCACGCAGATTAGGTTTGTATAATGGCCCTATCCAGAACCGCAATATCGGAGGATAATGGGGCCAATCATGTACCTCGAACTGGATGGACAAGGCCCGCGCTATGCCCAGCTCACGCGCGGATTGAAGCAGGCGATCCTCGGCGGTCGCGTCGCCGCGCACTCGCGCCTGCCCGCGACGCGCGTGCTCGCGCGCGATCTCGACCTGTCGCGAAACACGGTGCTGGCTGCCTACGAGCAACTGGCGGCCGAGGGTTTCATCGAAGGCCGTGTCGGCTCGGGCTGCTACGTCGCTGCGATCGACGCGCTACCCGCCGCGCAGCCGGCCAAGGCGACGACGCGCACCGGCGCCGCACGCGCACCGCTGTCGCGCCGCGGCGAGCGCATCCGCGAATTGTGGGACCAGCGCATTCCGGGTCGCGAGCACATCGGCCTGCGCTACAACCTGCAGTACGGCATGCCGATGACCAATCCGCAGCTTGCCAGCGCGTGGCGGCGCGAACTGGCGCACGCGGCCGCGCATGTGCAGGCCGATTATCCCGATCCACAAGGTCTGTTCGCGCTGCGCGAACAGATCTGCGACTACCTTGCACGCCGCCGCGGCATCCTCGCCGCGCCCGAGGACGTGCTCGTCGTCAGCGGTGCGCAGCAGGCGTTCACGCTCGCCGCCGAACTGCTGCTCGACGAAGGCGACAGCGTCGTGCTCGAGGATCCGCACTACCAGGGCGAGCGTCAGATCATGCAGGCCAGCGGTGCCGAGATCGTCGGCTGCCGCGTCGACGAGAACGGCATCGTCAGCGCCGAACTGCCGACGCAGGGCCGGCCCAAGCTCGCCCTCGTCACGCCTTCGCACCAGTTCCCGAGTGGCGCGGTCATGAGCCTGGCGCGGCGCATGGAGCTGCTTGCGTGGGCGGCATCGAGCGGCTGCTGGATCATCGAGGACGACTACGACGGCGAGTTCCGCTACGACGCGCGTCCGCTCGCCGCGTTGAAGTCGCTCGACCGCGATGGCCGCGTTTTATACTTTGGTACTTTTTCCAAAGTGCTTTTTCCTTCGCTGCGCCTCGGCTACATCGTGCTGCCGCCGGGCCTGCGCGATGCCTTCATCGGCGCGAAATGGCTGACCGACCGCGGCTGCCCGGCGATCGAGCAGGCCGCGCTCGCGCACCTGATGGCCGACGGCGCGTTCGAGCGCCACCTGCGTGCTGCGGCGAAGTCGCTCAAGG
>NZ_DASVOK010000480.1:0-17246 GCF_036383415.1 Rudaea sp.
CGGAAACGCCTCGTCGTTCATGCCGATCAAACAGATCACGCGGAACGGCACCACGCGCAGCGGCAGCATGCTCGTCACGCTGATGCCACCGGCGAAGAAACGATAGCTGCGCTCGGGCTGGCTCAAGTTTTCGCCGAGGAAATCACGCACGCATTGCCAGTCGAGCAACGTCTCGACGCCGGCGGCCGCGTTCTCTTCGGCGAGCGCCGCGAGTGCAGCGCGTATCGCCGCCAACGCACGCGTTACCTCGGCTTGCTCGTAGTCGATCGCGAGCAGCGCATCGAGCACCGCGTTGAACCGCGCCTGCCACTGCGCCGGCGTATGCGTGCCGCGCTGGAACGCGAGCAAATCACGTAGCACGTCGAGCACGCGCAGCACCGCGCCGAGCAGGGCCGCGCCGCTGCCCTCGACCGCGGGCAACGAGGCGATGCCGGCGATATCGTCATCGCTGCCGCTCGCGTAGCCGAGCAGGAGGCGGTCGAGGCCGAACGCCCAGGAAAACTCGCGATAGCGGCCTGCGCCCGCATCTTCGTGCTGTGTCTCGTCGAGACCCCAGCGCACGCCCGCATCGCGCAGCCAGTTCGCGAGCAGGTCGATGTCCTCGGTATCGAGATCGAGCTTGCGCGCGAGCGCGGGCTCGCCGAGCAGGTCGATCACCTCATTGAGGCCGAAGCGCGACAGCGGCAGCGCGGCAAGCTTGAGCGCGAAGGTCGTCAGCGCATGCGCCTCGCGCGCGCTGCAATCGGATAGCGTGTATGGAAGATAGCGGGGATCGCCGCGCGCGATGCCGCCGAACACTGCCTCGATATATGGCGCGTAGGCGCCGATATCGGGGGCCATGATCGCGACATCGCGCGGATCGAGCTTGTCGTCGTCCTGGAACAGGGCGACGAGCTGATCGTGCAGCACCTGCACTTCGCGCAGGCGCGATGCGCAAACATGAAATTGTATACTCGTATCGTTTTTTGTGATGCATGCCGTCGGCGGCGCGCGATCGAGAATGTCGCGCTGCACGCACTGCAGCAGAGTGTCACCCGGGTGCGCGTTCCAGACTTCGTCGTCTTCGCTTTCGAGCGGTTGCACGTCCTCGTAGGAAAACAATTGCGCGACGAACTGCTGCCCCGCGCGGCCGTAGCCGGCAAGCAGCGGATTCTCCTCGGCTGCGAACGCCGCAGCACCGAATTCGCGCAAGCGCGCGCGTTCGCTCTTCGCGTCGCCCCAATAAGCGCGGCACGGGTTCGGCATCAGGAAATCGAGTTCGCAATGCCGCGCGACGACACCGTAGAAGCGCAGCAGGTCGGGCGAGATATTCGTGCAGGCAAATGCACCAAGGCGCTGCGGCAAACCCGGCGGGGGCGTATTCGATGCCGCAAACCGACGCACATAGCCGTCGAGCAAATCGGCGCGATGCGCCTCGTCGATCGCGACGATCAGGCGCCGCCACAATTGCGCCTGCCAATCCTGAGCATCGGCGCCGCGCTGCCAGCGCGCGAGCAGATCGCCATGATAGGCGAGATAGCGCTCGAACAACTGCGCAAGTTCGGTCGCAAGGTGGAGCCGCGTGCCCGGCTCACCGTCGCCGAGCAGCGCGTGCAGGCCGGCAAAACGTGGATCGCCGGCCAACAATGCAAGTTCGGCAAAGATACGCCAGCGCAGCAACCGGCGATCGAAGCGTGAGGTTTCAGACAACTCCGGATGCGCCGCGCGCAGCAGCTTCCATGCGTACTCCGCGGGTGCATAAAAATCGACGTTGGCGACAATGCCGAGCTTTTCCGCAAGCCGGATTTCGAGCCAACGCCGCAGCCCGAACTGCGGCACGAGCACGATCTCGGGCTCGAGCAAACTCGCCGCGGCAATGGGCGCGCGCAAGCGCTCCGCCAGGCGGTCGAGCAGCTTATCGGCATCATTGCCGTAGATAAGTCGAAATCCCATCGCGCGAGGATACGGATTGCGGTCGCAGGGCGCGAGACTTGCTCAGGCGAATCAGGCGGCCGATCATCGTTGCTCGTTGTGTTCTGGCTGATTGTGGCGAAGCCGCCCTAGAACCTCCCGTTCTCGTTCTGCTTGCGAGAAGTAGTAACATTGGAAACCAATTCGTCCAGAGCGCAAGCCATGAACGCCCAGCCTCGCCGCGTCGAGCATCAGCAAACCGACAAGGGCAACGTGCCCGTCTACACGACGGCCGTGATCGAGCAGCCGTGGGCGAGTTACAGCCGCGACGATCACGCCACGTGGGCAACGTTGTTCAAGCGCCAGCGTGAAGTGCTCGTCGGCCGCGCCTGTCGCGAGTTCATCGACAACCAGCAGCGCTTCGGCATGACACCGGACGCGATTCCGAAGTTCGAGGATCTCAATCGCGTGCTCAAGGCAACGACGGGTTGGGAGTTGATCGGCGTCGAAGGCCTGCTGCCGGAACTGACCTTCTTCGACCACCTCGCCAACCGGCGTTTTCCGGTGACATGGTGGATCCGTCGCCCCGACCAGATCGACTACATCAGCGAACCTGATCTGTTCCACGATCTGTTCGGCCACGTGCCGCTGCTGCTCGAGCCGATGTTCGCGGACTACATGCAGGCTTACGGCGCGGGCGGAGTGAAAGCGCACGGTGTCGGCGCCGAGGCGCTGGTCAACCTCACGCGTCTGTACTGGTATACGGTCGAGTTCGGCCTGATCAAACAGGACGACGGCCTGCGCATCTATGGCTCGGGCATCGTCTCGTCGAAGGGCGAGTCGATCCACAGCCTCGAATCGCCGGCACCGAATCGCATCGGTTTCGACCTGCATCGCATCATGCGCACGCGCTATCGCATCGACACGTACCAGAAGACCTACTTCGTCATCGACAGCTTCGAACAGCTGATGCGTGCGACCGGACCCGATTTCACGCCGTACTACGCCGAGCTTGCCGCGCAGTCGTCGATTCCAGCCGGCAATGTGCTCGAAAGCGACAAGGTCTATCAGCGCGGCAGCGGCGAGGGTTGGCTCAAGGACGGGGACGTTTGATGACCACGGCGAATCCCGCCACGGCGGATCTTTCCGACGCGCATCCCGAAGCGCAGGTCTGCGCACCAGTGTTCCGCGACTACGGCAGCAAGCGCGCGTTCCACGGACCGATCGCGACGGTGAAGGTGTTCGAAGACAACGCGCTCGTGCGCGCAACGCTGGAAACTCCGGGCGAAGGCCGCGTGCTCGTCGTCGACGGCGGCGGCTCGCTGCGCTGCGCGCTGGTCGGCGGCCTGCTCGGCGAACTCGCCCTGAAAAATGGCTGGGCCGGCATCGTCGTCAACGGCTGCGTGCGCGACACGGTGGAACTCGCCGCGCAGGATGTCGGAGTTAAGGCGCTCGCCGCACATCCGCGCAAGAGCGAGAAGGGGTTGCATTCGGGCGTGGCCGAGCGAGTGGTGGAATTCGCCGGCGTGTGCTTCCAACCAGGCGCGTGGCTATACGCCGATGCGGATGGCATTGTCGTTGCGGACGCAGCAATTCATCGCGGTTGAAACGAGTTCCGCGTCCGTATCGCCCTGAGAAAAATGGCCTTCCCTGGCCTCGTGCACAGCGCATGTCCCCGTCGTGATGCCACGACAGGGCCAGATGGTCAGAAGAAAACGATGCCGCCTAACGAACCGCCCCACATCTTGGCGGTGTTGCCGAGATAGTCCTTCGACTCGGTGCGACCGAATTCGCCGACCAGGGTCACGCTCTTGGTCAGCTTGTAGTAGAGGCCGCCGGTGGCATTGGCGTTGGACTTGAAGCTGCTGTTGAGCAGGTAGTTGTAGTGGTTGTCGTCCTTGGTGCGGCTCTCGCCGTAGTTCAGACCGAACTTGAGCTTCTCGGTGAGGTTGTACGAGCCCTGGACCAGATAGTTGCGGCCCTTGACGTCGCCTTGGTCGCCGTCGCTGAGAATGCCAATGCCGGTGCCCTCCTGATAATTGACCAGGAATCCGAACGGGCCGCCCGAGTACGAGGCACCGATCTCGCCTGCGGTCTCGGTAAAGTTGCCACCGCTGCCGCCCGCACCGTAAAACTTCTGCGATTTCACGCCGACCCAGGCCTTGAAGCCATTACCGGCCCAGGCAAGCTGACCCTGGAACTGCGGATAGGCCTTGGACACGAACGGCGCGGTGTCGACCGGGCTCATGACGCCGCCGGAGAAGGTGAAGCCGCCGCCGAGCACCGGCGAGGTGTAGGTCAACTGACCATAGTGATCCAGATAGGTGTAGCCCGCGCCGATGTGGCCGAGGGTGACGCGACCGCGCTGCGTGGCCTGCACCGGCGCACCCGCCCCGAGCAGGGTCATGTCGCCGAGGATCGCGTTGGCACCGAAGATGCCGTAGTCGCGACCGATCTTGAGCGTGCCCGCTTCGGCCGTGCCGATCGTGAAGAACGCCTGGCGCACGTCGACGGCACTGTTCGCGGCGATGCCAGAATCGGTGGCCGCATGCACCATGATGCCGATCGTGCCGCCGATCTCGATGCCGTCCTGCACGGTCTTGAACTTGGTGATCAGGCCGCTGGGCAGCAGGCCGTTGCCTATCGTCGTCTTGTGATTCTCGCCGCTGCAGCCGAGTGCCTTGCCGGCCAGCGCGGGACCGCCGACAGCGTCGCCCGAGCAACTCGTCGCCGTGTAGTACGCGTTGACGATGCCGCCGACATCGACCGTCCAGTCGCCACTCGTCAATTCCACCGCGTAAGCCGGCGTCGCCAGCAACGCGGACACGGCGATTGCGAGAGCCGCGGATCGCCACTGCAGCAACGCGCGCGAACCGATGCCGGCGCGCTTCGCACTGCCTGCCAGCATTTTTTCTTTCGACTTCGAACTACATTGCATGTTGTCCTCCCAATTTGGGGGCCGCAATGGGCCCATCGATGGAACTCGAATCAGCCCGGTCGGATTCGGCCATACAACATCCCACCGCGGCCCGTTGCACGAACTCCGCAGGCTCCTTGCGTGTTTTGGTGGTTCCCGCTCGTCCCCGTTGCGGCCATGCACAACGTTGCTGGCAGTGTAGTGATCGGGTCGCTGGCGCCAGTCGCTGGAAAGGGGCAGCCCGCCGCGTAGTGGGCGGAATTCAGCCCGATATTGCGGCGCAACGCGACCGGAAGGCCGGTGCAATGGGAATCTTCGGCTGCGATGTTCCGCAAGCGCAAAATTTGCGCTGTCCGGCTTTGGAGCAGTTTGACCGGGTCAGGGACGTGACAGCCTGTTTCAGGATGGAACAGGCTCTCGCGGACATCGCCGCGGCAGCGAAACCGGGTGATTCGACGCGGGTCGCAGCGGCGCTCAACCCGCCTTGTTCTGGGCGGTGGCGATGTAGGCGTCGATCTGTTGCTCTAACACCGGCAGCGGCACCGAGCCCGTCGCGAGCACGGCGTCGTGGAACGCGCCGATGTCGAACTTCGCGCCGAGCGCCTTCTCCGCGCGCGCGCGCAGCTCGACAATCTTGATCTCGCCAAGCTTGTAACTCAGCGCCTGGCCCGGCCAGGAGATGTAGCGGTCGACTTCGGTTTCGACTTCGTGCTGCGACAGCGCGGTGTGGCTGGCGAGATAATCGATCGCCTGCTGCCGCGTCCAGCCTTTGTGGTGGACGCCGGTGTCGATGACCAGGCGCGCAGCACGCCACATTTCATAGGTCTCGCGACCGAAGTCGTCGTACGGCGTGAGATAGATACCCATCTCCTTGCCGAGCTTCTCGCAGTACAACGCCCAGCCTTCGCCATAGGCGGAGATGTAGCTGTGCGTGCGGAAGTCCGGCTGCGTCTTCGCCTCCTTCGCCAGCGCACCCTGCAGCGAGTGACCTGGTGAGGACTCGTGCAAGGTCAGCGCGGTGAGGTTGTACAGCGGGCGCGAGGGCAGGTCATAGGTGTTGACCCAGTAGGTCGACGCGCCACCGCGGCCCGCGGTCCAGAACGGCGCGAGCGCATCGGGCACGGGCTTGATGCCGAAGCGCCCGCGCGGCAGCGTCTTGACGTAGTCGCCGATCTTCACGTCGACGCGCTTGGCGATCCACGCCGCACGCATCAGCAGTTCTTCCGGCGTCTTCGCGTAGAACTGCGGATCGCTGCGCAGGAATTTCAGGAACGCAGGAAAGTCGCCCTTGAAGCCGGTCGCCTTCATCGTCGCCTGCATCTCTCCATCGATGCGCGCGACTTCCTTGAGGCCGATAGCGTGGATCGCGTCCGGATCGAGATCGAGCGTCGTGTATTCCTTGATCTGCTGCCGGTAAAACGCCTTGCCATCGGGCAACGCCTCGGCCGCGAGCGTCGTGCGCGCGTGTGGCACGTACTCCTCGCGGTAGAACTTGAGCAGCTTCGCGTAGGACGGCAGCACCTTGTCGCGGATCGCCTTGGTGCATGCGGCGCGCAGCCTGGCCTGTTCGTCGACGGGAATCGTCGACGGCAAGCTCGCGAACGGTTTGTAGAAGTCGCTGTCTTCGGGCGTCTTCACCTCGGTGAACGTGGTGATGGAAACGTCGCGGCCCTCGAGCACGGCGCGTGGCACGGTGAAGCCGCGCTTGATGCCGGCGCGCATGTTCGCGATCTGCTCTTCGAAATAGCGCGGCACGTCGTCGAGGCGCGCAATGTAGGCCTTGGCCGCTTCGACATTCTTCAGCGATTTGTCAGCCATGAAGCGCAGGTCGGTCCAGAACTGCGTGTCGCTGTTGAGCGGCATTTCGTAGTCGTGGAAGCGCACGCCGGCGGCGAGATTCTCGATCTGCGGTTTGTATACCGCGTAGTTGATCCTGTTCTCCGGCGAAAGCTCGTCCGGCTTGATCGCCGCGAGCTTCTTCAGGACATCATCCCAATAGGCGAGTCGCTGGCCTTGCGCTTTCGCATCCACGGCGGGCAGGCGATTGTCCTTGTCGCCCGCTTCGCGATCCTCGTCGTCCACACCGGGGAACTGCTGCTGGCGCCAGGCCCATTCGGTCTTGTACAGGTTTTCGAAACGCTGGTCGGTGCTGGCCAGGTCGGGATTTCCGGCGTGAACCTGCGTGATAACTGTAGCGGCAAGCAACAACGCGATGGACAAACGCTTCATTCGAACATTCCCGGAATGTGTCATTTCTTCGGTTTCTTCTTGCGCGGCGGTTTCGGCAATGGCATCGGCAGCTGCGCCGTGGTGATCGCGATCAGGCGCGCCAGCCACTCGCGCTCGTCCCATTTCTCCTCGGCGACAAGATACCAAGGTTTGGCCTGCGGATAGGGTTGAGCGAGTTCCACTTCGCCGAGGTAGACGCGGCCGGCCTCGGTCGGCTTGACGAACAGGCGGTCATCGCAGACCAGTGCGACAAGTCGGCCGTCGCAATACAGGCCCCATTCGCCGAACATCCTGCGAGCGGAGACCGTGCCGGCCCCGGCGATCTGTTCGAGGATGAAGTCGACGTTGCGCTGCGAAGAGGACATATTTACTCCCTCATGCTGTCGTCGGCACTGGCTGCGCGCAGGTAGGCTTCGAGCCCGCGCTCAGCGGTTTCGACGAACACTTCGCCGGTCGTTTCGAAAACGGCCATGCGGTCGGGACGGAAACTGCGGAAGTCGCGGCGCAGCCGGCACCAGGCACCTAGCGTCCACGCACCGCCCCAGAACGCGAGACACAGAGGCTCGATTTCGCGCGCACTGGCACGGCCTGCGCCGTCGGCGTAGTCGAGACGCAACACGCGATGCTCGACCACGGCTTCGTGCAGGCGATCGATCACGCTCGCGCGCTGCATGCGCTCGCGCCAGGTCGGTGCGAAGATACGCGAGCGTTCGCTGCGTTGCTTCAGTTCCGCCGGCAGCACCGCCTCGATCTTGAGCAGCGCCGCCTGCGCTCCGCGCGCGAGGCGGGCGCCGGCGAACGCGCGCACGAAGCGCGTGCCGACGACGAGCGATTCGAGTTCGTCGGCGGTGAACATCAGCGGCGGAATGTCCGCGCCCTTGCGCAGGACGTAGCCGACGCCGGCCTCGCCCTCGATCGGCACGCCCGAAGTCTGCAGATCGACGACGTCGCGATAGACCGTGCGCAGCGAAACGCCAAGCGTTTCCGCCAGGCGCCGCGCAGGCAGCGCCGTGCGTCGCCCGCGCAGGGCATGGATGATGAGGAACAGACGATCGGCGCGGCGCATCCGCACATGATAGCGCCGCGCCGATTCATGCGAACCTCACACCGGCGAGAACAGGCCGACGCGATTGCCTTCGCTGTCGATGAACTGGGCGAAGTAGCCGATGCCATCGGGCAGTTCGGTGCGCGGCACGATCGTGTCGCCGCCCTGTTCGTGCACGCGCGAGAGCACGGGGCGCAGGTCGTCGACGTTGAGATAGATCGTGCTGCCGAGCACCGACGGCTCGAGCTGCTCGTGCTGGATCAGCGCCCCGCTCGCATGCGGCCGACCGCCGTAGGGGAACACAGCCATCTCGCCGCCGCCCATATTCTCGCGCTTGAGCTGCACGCCGAGGATGGTTTCGTAGAACTTCTGCGCGCGGTCGAGGCGATTGGCGGGAATCTCGAACCAGGCGGGGACATTCGGATTGAGCATGACGGTTTCCTTGTTGGCGGTTGGAGTGTTGCTGCAAGGCCATCATGCGCGGGGGCTGCTGCCAGCCTGATGTCAGCAGACACGGTTTGCCCGCAGGCTGGCGCGGTCCGGCGGCAATCGCGACAATAGGCGCGTTTTCGATGCATGGAACAACGATGAGCCTGCCCGACTTTATCGAGGTCTACGACGACGCACTGCCGGCCGAGCAGTGCCGCGGACTGATCGCCGCGTTCGAGGCCAGCGACAACATCGGCCGCGGCGCGATGGGCGGCGGTGTCGAGACTTCGATGAAGAACAGCTGGGACATCTGCATCTCCGACCACGCGGACTGGAAGCCGGCCGAAGCCGCGCTCAACAACGCGATGCTGCGCAGCCTGCTCGCTTACCTGCGCAAGTATCCGTACACGATCCTCGGCCCGGTCTGGCTGCGCATGAAGGATCCACAGACCGGCGGCTCGACCCTGCTCGACCCCGACGGCCTCATCGCGCTCGACGACATGCGCCTGACCGCGCTCGTGATGAAGACGTTCCGCCCCGGCAAGATCAACGTGCAAAAATACATCGCCGACGAGGGCGGCTATCCGCGCTGGCACTGCGAGGTCTATCCCGAGCGCAAGCCCGATACGCTGAGCCGCACCCTGCTGTGGACGCTCTATCTCAACGACAATTTCGGCGAAGGCGAAACCGAGTTCTATCACCAGCAGCGCAAGATCACGCCGAAGACCGGCAGCCTGCTGATCGCTCCCGCCGGCTTCACCCACACGCATCGTGGCAACAAGCCCAAGCGCGCGCACAAGTACATCGCGACCTCGTGGGTGCTGTTCCAAAGCGCGGAGGTGCTTTACGGTACTCAGGCACCGGTGGCAGCCGCATGACCCGAACAACGAGCAGCGAAATCCATGCTTCGCGTTGGCCTCATCTCCGATACGCACGGCCTGCTCAGGCCGGAAGCCGGCGCCTTCTTGCGCGGCTGCGACCATATCGTCCACGGCGGGGACATCGGCAGTCCCGGAATCCTGCAGGAGCTTTCCGCGATCGCACCTGTCACGGCGGTTCGCGGCAACAACGACAAAGGTGCGTGGGCCCGACCGTTGCCTGAAACGGCGTCCGTGCGGCTGGGCGATGCGCTCGTCCATGTGCTTCACGATCTTGCGCAACTCGATATCGAACCCGGCGCGGCCGGAGTCTGCGTCGTCGTCTCGGGACATTCGCACCGCCCCCACATCGAAGAGCGTGACGGCGTTCTTTACGTCAATCCCGGCAGTGCCGGCCCGCGCCGGTTCAAATTGCCAATCACCGTCGCCGAACTCGTCATCGTCGGCAAGTCAGTCACTTCGCGCATCGTCGAGCTTGCCGGCCACGGCGTTCAGTAACCCGCCGATGCCTGCCGGTAGCTTTCGCGAACGTGATCTTTCAGGGCATCGAGCGCGGCCGCGTCCCGCCATTGCCCCGCAGCCATGACGCCGAGCGGCCTGCGCAGCGTCGCCAGCGAGGCCAGCGGATTCTGCGAGGAAAGAACCAGGTCGGCGCGATATCCCGGCGCGACGAGGCCGAAGCGATCGCCATGTTTCGTGCGTTCGATGAACGCGCCCGGCGCGCGCGTCGCGGTCGTCAGCACCTGATAGCGCGTGAGCCCGGACGCTTCGAGTTCGGCGAGATCGTCGTGCAACGAAAATCCTGGGAGGCAGCCGGGAACGGCCGGAGCATCGGTCCCGGCAACCAGCTCGACGCCCGCGTCCGCCATCGCCTTGACCAAGTGGCGCAGGAATTCGAGCTTGGGCTCGAGCCTTGCGCTCTTGCCGACGTAGTCGCTCATCTGCCAGCGCAGGCGATCGCTCGGGGCGAGGAAATACGAGTCGGGCCGCGCGAGGAATTGGGCAATGACTTCGGCATGCCCGATCTGGTGCGCGATCGCGGCATAGGTGCCGAGGTCGGCCGTGACGGTCGCTGCGTGCCGCTTGACGAGTGCGACCGCCTCGGGGATACGATTGAGATCGGGCGGCGTGTCGGTTTCCTCGACGCCCGGCGGGGTGAAGAACGTGTAGAAGAATTCCTCTGCGTGCGCGACCAACGCCTGCCCTTGCTCGAGCTGGCGTGCGAGCCGTACCGCCCGCACGCCGTGGCCGATCAGCGGCAAGCCGAGCCGCGCGCCTTCTTCGGCAAACGCCGAAAACACCTCGGGCGAAAGATCGACGTAGACCTTGATGAAATCGTAGCCGTTGGTTTTCGCCAGATGGACGAAGGCGCGCGCTTCCTCCGGCGTGCGCACGACGAAACCGTTGTAGTCGGGCGAGCCGTCGACGAGGAAGCTCGTATAGACGTGAGGCCCCGGCACTTCGCCGTGGTTGACTGCCGGCACGATCTTGTCGACGAAGCCCGCGCGCGCATCGCCCATGTTGAGCACGGTGGTCACGCCATTGGCCAGATAGACGGCGAGATCGTTCTTCGTCTGCGAGTGCGTGTGCATGTCGGCGAGGCCGGGCGACAGCCAGGCCGTGCCGTGGCCGTCGATGCGCGCCACATCGGTCGGCACCTCGACCTTGCGGCCGATCGCGACGATGCGGTCGCCGCGAACGAGAACGGTCTGGTCGCGCAGCACGCGCTCGCGATCCATCGGCACCACATTGACGTGCACGAATGCGGTCGTTTTCGCCGGCTCCGCATCCGCACGGGCACCGGTCGGCTGGAGGAGCAAGACGATCGACAAGGCAGCAATGAAACGAAGCATCCAGAATTCCCGCGCACGAAGATGCATCGTTCGATGCACACCGACAGCAGGAGGTTTAATCACGCGTAGGTCGATGGACCGGACTGGCAACCCCACGCTGCGTGGAACCAGGCTGCACTTCACAGCCGCGACGACTGCCGTTGCGCGCTACGCGATCTCGCCTGGACTGCGCAGTAACAACTTGTACGCGGGATTTTCGCTCTCGTCGCGATACGCGTAGCCGAGCCGGGCGAGGAAGTCGGCGAAGGTGGCGCGGTCGGCCGGCGGCACCTGGATGCCGACGAGGATGCGGCCGTAATCGGCGCCGTGGTTGCGGTAGTGGAACAGGCTGATGTTCCAGGCCGGGTCGAGTGCGTCGAGAAAGCGCCCAAGCGCGCCGGGGCGCTCGGGGAAATCGAAGCGGTAGAGCAGCTCGTCCGTGGAGAGATCGCCGCGACCGCCGATCATGTAGCGCAGATGCAGCTTGGCGAGCTCGTCGTGGGTCAGGTCGAGCACTTCGAAGCCGCCTTGCGCAAATGCCTCGGCGATGCGCGCGGGTTCGTCGCGGTCGCGGATCTGCACGCCGACGAACAGGCGCGCCTGTTTCGTGTCGCCAATGCGATAGTTGAACTCGGTGATGCTGCGCGCGCCGAGCAATGAACAGAAGCGGCGGAAGCTGCCGCGCTCCTCGGGAATCGTCACCGCGAACAGCGCCTCGCGCGCCTCGCCGACTTCGGCGCGCTCGGCGACGAAGCGCAGGCGATCGAAATTGAGATTGGCGCCGCTCGCAATCGCGATCAATGTCTTGTCGCGCAGACTTTCGCGCTCGGCATACTGCTTGGCACCGGCGACAGCGAGCGCGCCCGCCGGTTCGAGCATGCTGCGTGTGTCGGCGAACACATCCTTGATCGCGGCGCACAAGGCATCGGTGTCGACGCGCAGCACCTCATCGACGTGCTCGCGGCAGAGGCGGAAGGTTTCCTCGCCGGCGAGCTTGACCGCGGTGCCATCGGAGAACAGGCCGACCTCGCGCAGTTCCACGCGTTCGCCTTGCTCGAACGAACGCGCCATCGCATCGGAATCTTCGGTCTGCACGCCGATCACCTTGATCTCGGGACGCACGGCTTTCACGTAAGCGGCGACACCCGCAATGAGCCCGCCGCCGCCGATCGGCACGAAGATCGCGTGGATCGGCCCTTGGTGCTGACGCAGGATTTCCATCGCGACTGTGCCCTGGCCTGCGATCACGTCGGCGTCGTCGAACGGATGCACGAGAGTCAGTCCGCGCTCGGTACCGAGTTTCACCGCGGCGGCATAGGCGTCGCTGTACGACTCGCCCGCAAGCACGATCTCGACTGCATCGCCACCGTGCGCACGCACCGCGTCGATCTTGACCTGCGGCGTCGTCACCGGCATCACGATTACCGCGCGGAGCCCAAGTTTTTTCGCCGCGAGTGCGACACCTTGCGCATGGTTGCCCGCGGACGCGGCGAACACGCCGCGCGCACGCTGCTCCGTGCTCAACTGGGCCATCTTGTTGTAGGCGCCGCGCAGCTTGAACGAGAACACCGGCTGATTGTCCTCGCGTTTCAGGTACACGCGATTGCCCAGACGGGTCGACAGGTTCGGCGCAAAATCGAGTTCGGATTCGCGCGCAACGTCGTAGACGCGGGCGGTCAGGATACGGCGCAGATAGTCGTTGGCGGTGGGCGTGGTCATCCACCTCAGCGTATCACGGAGACCGCATCGCGGACGCGACTACGAAAACAGCTCGCCCTGCGGTGATGGCGTGCGCGGTGCGGCGAAACGTGTCGTATCGAGCCGCACCGGACGACCGCGGTCGATGCCGTATTTGCGGCAGGCGAGCTGGAAGCGCTGGCGGATCATTTCGGCGAATTCGCCCTCGCCGCGCATGCGTGAGCCGAAGTTCGCATCGTTGTCGCGGCCGCCGCGCATCTGCTGGATCAGGCTCATTACGTGCTCGGCGCGCTCGGGCACGTGCAGGGCCAGCCATTCGCGGAACAGATGCTTGAGTTCGTACGGTAGGCGCACGATCGTGTAACCGGCCGCCGGCGCGCCGGCCTGCGCCGCGCCCTCGAGGATTTTTTCCAGGTACTTGTCCGTCACCATCGGAATGATCGGCGCGACCATGACGCCGCAGGGCACACCCGCAGCGTTGAGTGTTTCCACGGCTTTCAGGCGCCGATGCGGCGCGCTCGCACGCGGTTCGAGCGTGGAGGCGAGGCGGTTGTCGAGCGAGGTGATCGAAACGAATACGTGTACGAGGTTATCGCGCGCCAGCGGCACGAGCAGGTCTAGATCGCGTTCGACCAGCGCGTTCTTGGTGATGATCGTGAACGGATGACGGTGCTCGGCCAGCACTTCGATGATCGCTCGCGTGATGCGGTAGCGCCGCTCGATCGGCTGGTACGGGTCGGTGTTCGCGCCGAGGTTGATCGGCGTACAGACGTAGCTCGGCTTGGCGAGTTCCTTGCGCAGTTGCTCCGCGGCATTCGTCTTCGCGAACAGCTTCGTCTCGAAGTCGATGCCTGGCGACAGGTTCAGGTACGAATGGGAAGGGCGCGCGTAGCAGTAGATGCATCCGTGCTCGCAGCCGCGGTAGGCATTGATCGACGCGGTAAAATGGATGTCGGGCGATTCGTTGTGGCTGATGATCGTGCGCGCACGCTCCTCGGTCACCGTCGTCCCAGGTCGCGATTCGGGTTCGGCCTCCTGCTCCCAGCCGTCGTCCTCGCGCGTGGTCGTGCGTGATTCGAAGCGACCTTCGGGATTCGACGGCGCGCCGCGACCCTTGATGCGCGTGGGCACATCGAGTCGGTCGGCGTAGTCGGGTTTGCGCTCGCGCACGATGCGTTGCATGCGCGAAGTATGCGCCGCCGATGTCTCAGCAGAAGAGAAACCGGTTCATTGAAAAATGCGACCAGGGATAGCCGCTTACGGACGAACGCATCAGTGCTGCGTGTACATCTCGATCACATCGCGGCGTAGCGCCTGCTGGCTGTCGCCGCGGCTGTAGAACATGTGGCCGCCGGCGTATTCCTTGACCTGCACGCGGTTCGGATCGCCCATCAGCGGCATCTGGTCGACGATGAGCTTGGAGGCCATGAACGGGCACGACAGGTCGCCCCAGCCGTGCACGATCAGCACGCGCAGCTTGGCATCGATCGCGACCGACTGACGCAACTCCTGCACTGAGCCGCGCGGTTCGTCCTTGCGCTCCCAGAGGCGGTTCACGTCGTAGGAAAGCGCATTGTAGCGGCCGACGTATTTCCAACCGACCGTGCGCGTGACGAAGTCGACCATCGCGGTCGTGGTCGGCGCGATGATCGCGTCGAGCAGCGGATCGTTGGTGCGCTGGTCGGGCGAGAACGGGAACGGATCCCACTCGGTGATGTTGGCGTCGTAGCGGCTGCCGAGCTTGCCCTCGTTGCGGAACACTTCGCGCAGGAACGCCTGCGTTTCGAGACGGCCGCCGGCGCGGCGCACGAACACGGGATCGAGGCCCGACAATTCGGTGACGCGCTTGACGATGCGCTCGACCGCCTGCGGATCGGAGCGGCCTTTCAACAAATCGACGACATAGTCGCCGCGCGTGTACTCGATCACCTGCGCCATCGCCGCGTCGGTGAGCTTGCCCTGACGTTCGAGGTTGGTCGCGGTGATCGTCGGCAGGGTCAGCATCCACGGCAACGGAGACAAGTCGCCGTTGTCGTTCTGCACGCCCGGGTCGAGATACGGCGAGACGAGCACGTTGCCGTTCATCGCCACGCCGAGGCGCGTCTGCAGGTAGTGCGTGATGCGCGGGCCGCGGAAGCCGCCGTAGCTTTCGCCGACGAGATACTTGCGCGACATGAGCCGGTTGTTCTTCACCAGCCAGTCGTAGACGATGCGCGAGAGATATTCGATGTCGGCCTGGATCGAGTAGAACTTTTTCTTGGTTTCGTCCTCGCTCACGCGCGAACGCGAGAAACCGGTGCCGACCGGATCGATGAAGACCAAGTCGGTGAAGTCGAGCCACGAGCCCGGGTTGTCGATCGGCATGGCCGGATCGGACGGCGAATTGCCGTCGGCACCGAACTGCACGCGCTTGGGTCCGAGCGCGCCGAGGTTGAGATAGACCGACGATGCTCCCGGGCCGCCGTTGAGCGCGAACGTCACCGGCCGGTCCTTGCCCGGCACGGTATAGGCGATGAACATCACGTCGGCGATGGTCTTGCCCTTTTCGTCGAGCACGGGCAGCGAGCCGACCGTGGCGTCGTAGCTGAGCGTCTTGCCGCCGATTGTCGTCGTTTGCTTCACCGTCTTGTCGGCAGGGAAGGGCGGCAGCTTGCTTTCGTCGGGCTTTGCCTGGGCTTCCTTGTTCGCGTCCTTGGCGGTGTCGTCGGCCAGGGCTGGCGTAGCGATCAGGGCCGTCGCCAACGCGGCGGCGGCGAGGAACAGTTTCGGCAAACACGAGGACATATCGGCACCTTGCGCGGATCGGACGGACACGATCGCGCAGCATAGCAAGCGACTCGCGCCCGCCATGTGCCGAAAGCAAGGGGTCGATCAGGCCGAGGGCAGTCGCGGCGTGGGGGCTGGCTCGGCGCCGCCGCCCAGCCCGCGCCAGATGCTCGCAAGGTAGCGGAACATTTTCGGCAGCAGCCAGATCGCCAGCGCGAGGAACAGCGCGAGCAGCACGAGAAACGCCGCCGGATGCGCGAACACGAGCCAGAGACCGCCGAGCAGCAGGCCGTCCTCGCCCGCGCTTGCGGTCCAGTTGCTGAACGGTTCGGGCGAGGTGTTGATCGCCGCGCGTGCGCCGGCCTTGGCCAGATGCGTGCCGCCGGCGATCGCGCCGCCGAGGATGCCGGCCGCCATCTGCAGCGCGGGCGACTGGTCGCCCATCGCGCCCCAGGCGAGCAGCGCACCGATCGGGATGCGGATGAAGGTGTGGATCGAATCCCAGATCGAATCGAAGCCGGGCACCTTGTCGGCGAGGAATTCGGCAACGAGCATGATGCCCGAGGCGCCGAGCACCCAGTTGTGCTCGAGCAGGGTCAGATCGGTCGGCAACTGGACGTAGCCGAGCCTGCCGAGCAGGCCGACGATGAAGATCGCGGCGTAGAGGCGGATGCCGCTGGCCCAGGCCAAGCCGCTAGCGAGCGCAAGCTGTTGCAGATGTTCCATGACCGCCCTCCGGTTGCCGGACGCGACATCGACCCACGTATTTTAATGCGATCATCCCTGACCGCGAAGATCAAAAGCGGCCATCGGCCCCACGTTCAAATTTGATGCGCATCGATGAACCTGCCGTGATCGGCGATCCACCATCGATCGCGCAAATACCGCCGCTCCGCCACCTCGTCTTCACCATGCATCGCAGCTTGTGGCAGCATGCACCAGCCCGGAGGGAATTGCCATGCGCTGGATCTTGCTCGTCGTCTGCATAGTCGCATTTACCGTCGCGTTCACGACGGGGTCGCCGAGCCTGATGGGCGTCGGCCTGATCCTCGGCTGCGGCGGTTTGCTCGGCTTCGCCCTCTCGCTCGCTGCGGCGCGGATCGCGTCCACGGCGCAACCGGAAGCGGCCCTGATCATCGATCCGGAAATCAGCGCGCTGCGCGCCAAGGCCAATCTGGCCAGGTCGGGAGCCGCAGCGTCACCTCAGCCGACCATCGCGCCGGATCACGGCGCCGACACGGACGCAAGCGGCACGGCCTGATTTGTTGCGCTGCGTTTTGCTGACCGTAGCGCAAAGCGCACAATCCCGTTGCGGTCGGCCGACCGCTATCCGGGAGCACGATATGGAGTTCATCATTTATCTGATCGTAGGCGGCATTGCTGGCTGGCTGGCCGGCGTCGTCGTGAAAGGCGGTGGGTTCGGACTGATCGGCGACATCATCGTGGGCATCCTCGGCGGCCTCATCGCCGGCTGGCTGTGCGCGCACGTGCTGAATTTCTCGATCGGAGGCGGCATCATCGGCCAGATCATTACCTCGGCGATCGGCGCGATCATCCTGCTT
>NZ_DASVOK010000481.1:0-9599 GCF_036383415.1 Rudaea sp.
CCGGCATGACGCTCGAAGCCGCCGACGCCGGTCTGTTCGCCTACGCGCGCGCGATCGCCAATTGGCAGGAACGCACGCGCTACTGCAGCGTCTGTGGCTCGCCTGTTCGTGTGGAAAACGCCGGCCATCGCGCCGTGTGTACGAACCCGCAATGCGGCGCCGAACATTTCCCGCGCACCGATCCGGCGATGATCGTCATCGTCTCGCACGGCGATGCCTGCCTGCTCGGCCGCCAGACGAGCTGGCCGAAGGGGCGCTACTCCGCGCTGGCCGGTTTCGTCGAGCCGGGCGAGACGCTCGAAGCCGCGGTGCAGCGCGAGGTGTACGAGGAGGCCGGCGTGCGCGTGGTCGACTGCGATTACCACTCCTCGCAGCCTTGGCCGTTCCCGTCGTCGATCATGCTCGGCTTCACCGCGCGCGCGGACGACCCGGCGATCAAGCTCGGTCCCGAGCTCGAGGATGCGCGCTGGTTCAGCGCGCGCCAGCTCGTCGATGGTCTCGCCTCGGGCGAGCTGTTGATGCCGTCGCCGCTGTCGGTGTCTTATCGCCTGGTCGAGCATTGGCTGCGCGAAACAGCGGGCATCGAGCTCGATACGCTGACCCGCGACGATCCGTTGCGCCGGGCCGCGCGCGGATAAGTACCGCTGCTACAATTTCCCGCGCCCGCGCATCGTGCGCGGAAGGAAATCTTCATGGCCATCGTGTTCGTCGCGATCGTACTCGTCCTGCTGCTTACGCATTTCGCGCCTGACCTCAAGCGCCTGCGCAATTTTTCCTGGCTGCGCGGCTGGCAGGATCAGGGCGCAGCGCAGTCGA
Source organism: Rudaea sp. (assembly GCF_036383415.1). Classification (GTDB taxonomy): domain Bacteria; phylum Pseudomonadota; class Gammaproteobacteria; order Xanthomonadales; family Rhodanobacteraceae; genus Rudaea. Next base: position 817 of record NZ_DASVOK010000481.1, read on the forward strand.
GCGCGGAACTCGGCCTGCTCATCACCCTTGGCCTGCCCGTGTTGCTCTGCCTCGCCGTGCAGCTGGCGTTACGCGGGAATGTCTTCGGCCTGCCGAGTCTGGTCTTCGGCATCGCCGTGCTGTTCTATTGCATGGGCCCGCGCGATCTCGAACAGGACGTCGAGGCGGTCGACAAGGCACCCGATTCCGACCGACGCGCCGAGGTGGTGCAGGCGCTCAAGCCCGAGGAGATGAGCGAGCCGCTGCCGTTCCGCGCCGAGCCACTGGTCGAGGCCGCGTTCACCGCGGGACTGCGCCGCGTGTTCGGCGTCGTGCTCTGGTTCGCCGTGCTCGGTCCGGTCGGCGCCTTGCTCTATCGCCTCGCGCACCTGCTCGCTTATGTGCCCGCGCATGCGCAGGCGTTGCCCGCCGCGCAGCAGTCGCTCGCGCAGAAATTCGCGCGCCTGCTCGACTGGCTGCCGGCGCACCTGATCGCGCTCGCGCTCGCGATTGCTTCGGACTTCGACGCGGTGCTCAAGACCTGGCGCAGCTATCACGCGGCGCATCCGCAAGGCTACTGGAGTTTCGAGTGCGGCTTCCTCGGCGCGATCGCGCGCGCGAGCGTCGATGCCGATATCGAGGCGGGCGACGGTCACTCGGTCGACACGACCGATGCGCTGGTCGAGCTTGACGATGCGATGACCTTGATCCGCCGCGTGCTGATCGTCTGGCTCGCGGTGATCGCGGTGATCGTGATTTCCGGCGCGGTCGGGTAAACCGATCAGGCCTGGTCGCCGCGCAGCGCACGCACCTTGGCTTCGAGCAAGGCGGCAGTCGCCTGCGCCGCCGGCACGGCCGGGCCGGCGACGAGTTCGATGCGCGCGCGGAAACGGCGCGGCAAGCGCGCGCGATTGAGCCAGGAATCCTTGCGGCTGAAGATGCTGCCCCAGAGTCCGCGCAGCGCCATCGGCACCACGGGCACCGGCCGCGTTGCGAGGATCCTTTCGACGCCGGAGCGGAACGGCGCGATCTCGCCGTCGCGAGTGATGCCGCCCTCGGGAAAAATGCAGACGAGATTGCCCGCGGCGAGTTCCTTGTCGACTTCCTCGAACGCGCGTTGCAGCAGTTCCGGATCCTCCTTCGCGCCTGCGATCGGGATCGCCTTCATCGCCTTGAACAGCGGCTTCAGCGGTGTGTTGAAGATCTTGTAGTACATGACGAAGCGCACCGGCCGGCGGATGCAGCCGAGCACGATCTGCGAATCCATGAAGCTGACGTGATTGCAGACGAGCACGGCCGAGCCTTCCTCGGGAATGTTCTCCAAACCTTCCGTACGGATGCGATACAGCAGCGAAATCAGAATCCAGTCGACGAAGCGCAGCAGGAATTCCGGCACCAGCGTATAGATGTAGATCGCGACGACGGCGTTGAGCAGCGCGGCGACGAGGAACAGCTGCGGGATGGTGAAATGCAGCGCGTTGAGCAGGGCGAGCGACAGCGCCGTGGCCACCACCATGAACAGCGCGTTGATGATGTTGTTGCCGGCGATGATGCGCGAAAGCTGGCTGCGCTCGGCGCGGCTCTGCACGAGCGCGAACAGCGGCACGATGTAGAAGCCGGCGAACACGCCGATCAGGGTGAGGTCGAGCGCGATGTGCCAGCCGCCAGCGGAATGCAGGAATTCCAGCGGCCCCAGCCCTTGCACGGGCGCCGGCTGCGGGCGCGCGAAATAGAGGTCGACGCCGAACAGGGTGATGCCGATCGAACCGAATGGCACCAGGCCGATCTCGACCTTGTGCCCGGACAGACGTTCGCACAGCAGCGAGCCGATGCCGGTGCCAATCGAGAACAATGCGAGCGTGAAGGTGAACACCGCGTCGTTGCCGCCGAGGTAGATCTTCGTGTAGCTCGGCAACTGTGCGGTGACGACGATGCCGAAGAACCAGAACCAGGAGATGCCGAGCACCGAATTGAACACGGTGCGGTCCTGCGCGGTGAAGCGCATCGCGCGCCAGGTTTCGGAAAAGATGTTCCAGTTGAATTTCAATTCCGGCGCGGTCGGTGGCGCCGGCGGGATCGCGCGCGACACCAGGTAGCCGGCCGCGGCCACGCAGAGCACGGCGATCGAGGCGAGCAGCGGCCCGTTCGCGCCGCCTGCGGACATCAGCGCGCCACCGACCATCATGCCGAACAGGATCGCAAGCTGGGTTGCCGTCTCGACCAGCGCATTGCCGCCGACGAGTTCGTTGTCACGCAGCGCCTGCGGCAGGATCGCGTACTTGATCGGCCCGAACAGGGTCGAGTGCGCGCCCATGAGGAACAGCACGAACAGCAGCAGCCACGGGCTTTTCGTGACGAAGCCCCAGGTCGCGATCGCCATCGCGGCGATCTCGAATGCCTTGACGAAGCGGATGATGCGCGTCTTTTCCAGCTTCTCCGCGAGCTGACCGGCCGAGGCCGAGAACAGGAAAAACGGCAGGATGAACAGCGCTGGCGCGATATTGTTGTAGAACGAAACCTGCTCGTCGGGCAGGTTCATGGCAAAGCCGATCAAGAGGATCGTCGCCACGCGGAACACGTTGTCGTTGAACGCGCCGAGCGCCTGGGTCAGGAAGAACGGCAGGAAGCGCCGCTCGCGCAGAAGGCGGAACTGACTGTGATCGGACATCGCTACCCTCTGCGTTCCTGGCGCTGCGGTCATATTGTCTGAAAACGACGTGCAATGCCGCGTTGCGTGCCGGCGTATCAAGTCGCGAGCTGCCGCGTATCGTGCCGTGCCACGGCCGTCGTTCACCCCGCGGCCAGAGTAGCAAACCTGACCGCTGATAAACTACGCATCCTGAGAACCTGTCCTCAAAGCTACTACGCTCGATAATTTGCGCGCCGGCGGTGCTCGGAATCCTCATGTACTCGACTGTACACTCCGGTTCCTGCGCTCCGGCGACGCGCAAATTCTCTTCGCTCGCTACACTTTGAGAACAGGTTCTAACACGATCTGGTTTCCGGACATCTTCATGCGCAAATCGCTACGGTTTTCCGTCTCTCTCCTGCTTGCCCTCGCCGCCGTCGCGGCCCATGCCGACGGGACGCTGCAGCCCGTGCCGACGCCCGACACCTCGAAGATGGCTGCGGACGCGGCGAAGAAGATCGCCGACGAGCGCGCGGTGATCGACAAGGCCAAGGCCAATCTGGTCGGCCCGCCGCTCGCCCAGGCCTATGCCGACCTCGGCGCGCTGTATGCGCGCAATGGCTTCGACGAGGCCGCGGCGGTCGCGTTCTACGACGCGACCCAGGTCAATCCGAGCGATGGCCGCTGGTACTACCTGCGCGGCGTGATCGCGCGCAAGCTCAAGCGCAACGAGGATGCGCGCGCGAATTTCCAGGCCGCGCTTGAGCGCGACCAGATCTACCTGCCGATCCGCTACCGTCTTGCCGACACGCTTGTCGATCTCGGCGACAACACCGGCGCACGCAAGCTGCTAGAGGACACCGCGCGCGAACATGCCGACGTTCCCGTCGTGTTCGCGATGCTCGGCCAGCTCGCGCTCAAGCAGAAACGCTATGCCGATGCGATCGATGCGATCAACAAGGCGCTCAAGCTCGATCCGCAGGCGAACGGCCTGTATGCTTATCTCGCCGACGCCTATGCCGGACAGAACAATGCCAAGGCTGCCGACGAGGCACGGGCGAAGGCCGGCCGCGGCACCGCGGCGCTGGACGATCCGCTTGTCGCCGGTATGCTCGCCAAACCGCAGGAAACAGGCAGCACGCTCGCCGAGGCGCGCAGTCTCGCCCAGCAGGGCAACCTTCAGGGTGCACGCGACACGCTCGCCGCGGTGTTGCAGAAAACTCCGGACGATGTCGAGGCGCTGGCGTTCGCTGCGCGTATCGAAGCGACGCTCGGCAATCAGGCGGTCGCGCAGACCTATGTCGACCAGGCGCTCAAGGCGAAATCCGACAGCGCGACCGCGCGCGTCGCCAGCGGCATCGTCGCCGAATATGCCGGTGACGATGCGAAGGCCTACGACGAATATCGGCAGGCGCAGAAGTTTGATCGCAAGCTGCCCGATTCCTGGCTGCTGCTCGGCAACGCCGAGATGCGCCGCTCGCGCTACGCGCAGGCTGCCGAACAATATCGCGGCCTGATCGCGCTGCAGCCGGACAGCGCCACGGCGTACGCGCACCTGGTCTCCGCGCTCACGGCGCAGGGCAAATGCGATGGCGCATTGCAGGCGATCAACAGCGTGCTCGAACGACGCAAGAACGACGGCGACCTGCTGCAGATCTTCGTGCGCGTCGCCAGCACCTGTGCCGACGCGGACGCGATAACTCGCGATATCGCGCTCGAACACGGCCAGGCGTTGTACAAGCAGCGCCCCGATGCGGCGAATGCCGCTGCGCTCGCGCTCGCGCTGGCCGCGCACGGCAAGTTCAAGGATGCGCAGGAATACCAGGCACAGGCGATCTTCGAGGCGACACGTGCGCGCAACCCGGAGGCGGCGGCGTTGCTCAAGTCGACGATGCAGCAGTTCGTCAAGCAGCAGGTGCCGGATCGCCCGTGGCCTGTGGGCCATCCGTACTTCAAGGCGCCGCTGCTGGCCGCGCCGCCGGCCGTGGTACCCGCGCCGGCGAAACCCGGGAATTAGTTCTGCGGCGCGGTGCCCAACGCGCGATGTCCGATATCGCGCCGATGGAAGCCGCCGTCGAAACGGATGTGCTCGATCGCGGCGTAGGCATTCTGCCGCGCCGCGCGCAAATCGGCGCCGAGCGCGCACACGGTCAGCACGCGTCCGCCGGCGCTGACGACGCTGCCGTTTTCCGCTTTCGTGCCGGCGTGGAACACCTTCACGTCGGCGCCGAAATCGCCATCGTGGCCGACGATCGCATCGCCCGTGCGCACCGTGCCCGGATAGCCGTGCGCGGCGAGGACGACGCCGATCGCGGGGCGTGAATCCCACTGCGTGCGCTGCGTGTCGAGCCTGCCGTCGAGCGCGGCTTCGATCAGTTCGACCATGTCCGACTGCAGGCGCAGCATGATCGGCTGCGTCTCCGGATCGCCGAAGCGCACGTTGAATTCGATCACCTTCGGCGCGCCGTGCTTGTCGATCATCAGACCGGCGTAGAGGAAGCCCGTGAACGGTGCGCCGTCGGCGGCCATGCCGGCCAGCGTCGGCGCTATCACCTCGCGCAGCACGCGCGCCTCGACCTCGGGCGTGACCACGGGTGCGGGCGAATACGCGCCCATGCCGCCCGTGTTCGGGCCGGTGTCGCTATCGCCGACGCGCTTGTGATCCTGGCTCGTCGCCATCGGCAGCGCGTGCCTGCCGTCGGCGATGACGATGTAGCTCGCTTCCTCGCCGTCGAGGAATTCCTCGATGACAACGCGCGCGCCGGCTGCGCCGAGCGTGTTTGCGCCGAGCATGTCCTCGAGCGCGCGCTCGGCTTCGGTGAGCGTCATCGCGACGACCACGCCCTTGCCCGCGGCGAGGCCGTCGGCCTTGATCACAATCGGCGCGCCTTTCGCACGCACATGCGCGCGCGCGGACGCGAGTTCGGTGAACACGGCGTAGTGCGCGGTCGGGATGCCATGGCGCGCGAGGAAATCCTTGGCGAAGGCTTTCGAGCCTTCGAGTTGCGCGGCCTTCGCGCTCGGGCCGAAGCAGCGCAGGCCGGCTGCCTGGAAGCGATCGACGATGCCGGCAACCAGCGGCGCCTCGGGGCCGACCACGATCAATGCAACATTTTCCACTTGTGCAAAATGCAGCAGCGCGTCGATGTCGGTCGCCGCGACCGGGGCGTTGCGCACGCCGGGCTCGTGCGCCGTGCCGGCATTGCCGGGCGCGACGATCACTTCGCTGACGCGCGGCGATTGCTTGAGCTTCCAGGCCAGCGCGTGTTCGCGGCCGCCACTTCCTATGACCAACACTTTCATGGCAACTCCTGCTTCCCTTCTCCCCTCGGGAGAAGGTGCCCCGGCAGGGGCGGATGAGGGACGGGCGTTGCAACTACGACGAGAGAGGGTCCATGCAAGGCTCTTCCCTCATCCGGCGCTCCGCGCCACCTTCTCCCGGTGGGAGAAGGGAAGAAATTCAATGCCGGAAGTGGCGCATGCCAGTGAACACCATTGCCATGCCGTGCTCATCGGCAGCAGCGATCACTTCCGCATCACGCATCGAGCCGCCGGGCTGGATCACCGCGGCGATGCCCGCTGCGGCCGCGGCGTCGATGCCGTCGCGGAACGGGAAGAACGCATCGCTGGCCATCACCGAGCCGCGCACTTCGAGCTTCTCGTCGGCGGCCTTGATGCCGGCGATCTTTGCGCTGTACACGCGGCTCATCTGGCCCGCACCGATGCCGATCGTCTGGCGGTTCTTCGCGTAAACGATGGCATTCGATTTCACGAACTTGGCCACCTTCCAGGCAAAGATCAGATCGTCGATCTGCTGCGGCGTCGGTGCCACTTTCGTCATCACCTTCAGGTCATCCGTCATGACCATGCCGGTGTCGGCGGTCTGGATCAAGAGACCCGAGCCGACGCGCTTGACGTTGTTGCCGGGATGCGCGGCGACGAGATCGATGCCGGGCGGCACCGGGATTTCCAGCACGCGCACGTTGCCTTTCTTCGCGAACGCCTTCAGCGCGTCATCGGCGTACGCGGGCGCGAGCACCACCTCGACGAACTGGCGCGAGACGATCGCCTGCGCGGTGACGCCGTCCACTTCACGGTTGAACGCGATGATGCCGCCGAAGGCCGAAGTCGGATCGGTCTGGTAGGCGAGGTCGTAAGCTTTGCCAATGCCGTCGAGACTCACCGCCACGCCGCAGGGGTTGGCGTGCTTGACGATGACGCAGGCCGGCTTGACGAAGCTGCGCACGCATTCCCATGCCGCGTCGGCGTCGGCGATGTTGTTGAACGAGAGCTCCTTGCCCTGCAGCTGCTTGAACGTGGCCAGCGTGCCCGCCGCGGGATACAGGTCGCGGTAGAACGCGGCGCTTTGGTGCGGGTTCTCGCCGTAGCGCAAATCCATCAGCTTGATGAAGCGGCCGTTGGCTTGCGCGGGGAAGGTCTCGTGACCGGCGATGGCTTTGTGCGCTTCGTCGAGCTTGAGCGCGGAGAGGTAATCGCTGATCGCGCCGTCGTAGTTGGCCACATTGTTGAACGCGGCGACCGCGAGCTGGAAGCGCGTGGCGCGCGAAAGGCCGCCATGTTGCCCGATTTCGGCGAGCGCCGCTGCGTATTGATCCGGCGAGGTGAGCACGCCGACGTCGTTCCAGTTCTTCGCCGCCGAGCGCAGCATCGCCGGGCCGCCGATGTCGATGTTCTCGATCGCCTCTTCCAGCGTGCAATCCGGCTTGGCGACGGTGGCTTCGAACGGGTAGAGATTCAGCACCAGCAGGTCGATCGGCTGGATGCCGAGTTCGGCCATCACCGCATCGTCGCTACCACGCCGGCCGAGCAGGCCGCCGTGCACCTTCGGGTGCAGGGTCTTCACGCGGCCGCCCATGATCTCGGGGAAACCGGTGAGCTCGCTGATATCTTTCACCGCGATGCCGGCGTCGCGCAGCGCCTTGGCCGTGCCGCCGGTGGAAAGCAGTTCGATGTTGCGCGCGGCGAGTGCGCGTGCGAGTTCGATCAGGCCGGTCTTGTCGGAGACGCTGAGCAGCGCGCGCCGGACCGGTACGGGGGAATCGGACATGGGGTTTCCGCAGGCTTGTTTGGGAAATGCGGCCATACACGGCCACGGGTCGATTTTTGCGATCGAGCACGACCGCAAAACTCCAAGCGGAAATTATAGCCGTCTATTTGAATGGCTGCCTGCGGCCGGCAACTACAAGCCGTGCAGCGCCAACTTCTTGCGCAACGTCGCGCGATTGATGCCGAGCGCGGCGGCGGCCTTGCTCTGGTTGCCGCCGGCCCAGTCCATGACTTCGCGCAGCAGCGGGCATTCGACCTCGTCGAGCACGAGCGCGTACAGGTCGTCGGCCTCGCCGTCCATGTCGTGCAGGTAGCGGCGCACAGCGCGCGAGACACACTCGCGCAGGGCGGGCTGCAGCGCGGACTCGGTCGCTTCGCTCAAGCGCAGGTTCGGGGCGGCGTTCATCGTGCGGATACCTTGTTTGCTTTTGGCTCTTCCCTGATACGGCAATCCCGGGCCGGCTTTGCGAGTCGTGCGAAGCCGAAGAATTTGCAACGCGGGTCGGATAGTCTATCGCCGCGGCGCCCGCGAGTTAAGTATTTTTTTTCATCGCCCCGCCAATTCGCGGTGTCCGAGCCCGCCGGCGCGCGAACTGCCGAGCGCAATAGTCTGTTCAGGGGTTCCTCAGAGGAATTTGAATTCGTACGCCACCGCATTCTTGCCCGGGTCGGCGACCTCGAACACGAGCGCGGTCGATCCATGTGCGGCGAGGCCCGAATTCAGCGTACGTGCGTCGCCGAGGTATTCGGTCGGCTTGAAACGGCGCATCGCGATGCGCTGCTCGTCGAGATCGGTCAGCGTGATCTCGACGGTTGGGAATGCCTGCGCCACGTCGGCGTCGTTGCGCAGCGTCGCGGAAATGATCAATGCGTTCGCCACGGACGGATGCGGGCGCACGTCGCGCGAGAGCAGGGTGAGGCTTTCCGCGTCGCGCGCGAGCGGCAGCGTGCAATGCAGCAGCGTGCAGCCGCGCTCGAGCCAGGCGCGCGCGGTCGGGTTCTGCAGCAATTCGCGGCGTTCGCCCCAGGCGAGCTGGGCGAGCAGCAACGGCAGGAGCAGGGCGATGCCGCCTTTCCAGACCCAGCCGGACGAGGCACGCGTCGCGCG
>NZ_DASVOK010000482.1:0-2133 GCF_036383415.1 Rudaea sp.
GTCGTTTCTGGCCGATCACGCGACTGGCGCAGACGGTTTTTTGTGGGCCTTCGTCGTGCTGGGCACCTTGGGCATCTGCTCGGGTCTGTGGTTGCTTGCATCGCATGGCATCGGGCCGCACAAGGTCTCGCGGGAAAGCCCTACAGTCCAGCCGCCGCAACGCGTATGATGGCGTCCCTTTCGTGGACCCTGAGCCGGAGCATTGGTGAGCATCAAGAGCGATCGTTGGATCCGCCGCATGGCGGAAAAGCACGGCATGATCGAACCGTTCGAGCCGGGCCAGGTGCGGGTCAACGCCTCGGGCGGCAAGCTGATTTCCTACGGCACTTCCAGTTACGGCTACGACGTGCGTTGCGCCGACGAGTTCAAGGTGTTCACCAACATCAATTCGACGATCGTCGACCCCAAGCATTTCGATGCGCGCAGCTTCGTCGACGTCAAGGCGGCCGAGTGCATCATCCCGCCGAATTCGTTCGCGCTCGCGCGCACGGTGGAGTACTTCCGCATCCCGCGCAGCGTGCTGACCGTGTGCCTGGGCAAAAGCACATACGCGCGCTGCGGCATCATCGTCAACGTGACCCCGCTCGAGCCGGAGTGGGAGGGCCACGTCACCCTCGAGTTTTCCAACACGACGCCGCTGCCGGCGCGCATCTACGCCAACGAAGGCGTGGCGCAGATGCTGTTCTTCGAATCCGACGAGGTTTGTGAGGTAAGCTATGCCGATCGCGGCGGCAAATACCAGGGTCAGCGCGGGGTCACCTTGCCGCAGGCATGATTTGGACAGATCGAAGTCAGGCGCGTCCGCCACCATCGGAGCCTGACCCAATGAATTCGAGGCAAGCAGGACACATGCACAACATCACTTTCGCTCGCCGTTTCCAGCTCGTGCTGCTCGCGTTGTCGCTGGCCGCGCTCGCCGCCTGCGGGCGCGACAACATCAAGGAAGGCACCTCGGAGCCGACCGTTTCGCCGCAGCAGTACGACCTCGTCGTGCGCGCGGACAAGGATGGCCAGTTCGACCTCGAAGGCGCCACGCTCGACACGCAGACGCTGCGCGACCACATCCGCTACCGCAACGACACCGGCTCGCCGGTGCACACGATCCTGCTCAAGCGCGGCGAAAAGCAGAAGGTCACCAACCAGCAGGTCGCGGGCCTGGCCGGCATCGCGCGTGATCTCAAGGCCGAGGCCTACGTACTCGACAACGACGACCGGCTCAAGGTCATCCAGATTGCCGACGACAAGAAATAACAAGTGCGAGCGATTTGCGTTGCAAATCGCTCCGGTACCAAGGATGTACCGGCGAATCAGACGTTTCGGGTTTGATTCGGCAAACGAGGCGCGGCTGTGCCGCGACCGTTTGCTTGCAAACCGCGGCAGGATGCCCGGTTTTGCAATAAATTATTTCCACGGGAGAAAACCATGCGTCGCACACTCACAATTTTGACCACCGCGCTCGGTCTGGTCGCCGCCGGAACGGGTTTCGCCCGCGATATCGAAGATGGCAGGCTGATCATCAAGATCACCAAGGATGGCAAGTACCAGGTCGGCGATGCAGTGACCGTGGACAAGGTCGGCATGTACGGCGCGGTCGGCAGCTTCTATCAGGAAGGCGTCGACAAGAACAAGCCGCTCAAGGGCATCATCGTGAAGAAGGCCGAAAAGGCCAACGACGAGCAGAAGCACATGATCTACGTCACCGGCAAACGCATGTCGCTGCCGGTCTACCTCGACATGGACGGGCATGAGCAGGTCTACAGCGAACCGGAGCCCGCTCCCGCAGCGGCCCCGGCAGCAGCCCCCGCCGCCGCACCTGCGGCCGACGCGCAGGCAGCTCCGGCCCCCGATCCGAACAAGCACTGAGGCTTCGCGTTCAAGCGATTCCCGGACAGCGCCCGCATGGGCGCTGTTTGTTTTTGGGCCAGTCGCCGACGTGTTGCAATTCCGGAGCGACGGCCGCGTCCTCGCGCCGTCCGCCCGGCTTCCGCTAACATCGAGGGCAGAACAGAACGCGGAAGCGGTCCGGACATTGGCAGCTTCCATTGCGCGGGCTTGCGGCGGAGCGGGGAGGTGGCGAAGTCTTGGAATCGGCGGATTCGGTCTTCCGGCACTCGGTGCGTGGCGGCGTTGTCG
>NZ_DASVOK010000483.1:0-7993 GCF_036383415.1 Rudaea sp.
CGGCGCGGCGAGCGACCGCCAGGCGCAGCAGCGCTTTGCGCGCGAGGCGCGCCTGCTCGCGCGCCTGCAGCATCCGCACATCGCCGGCCTGCTCGATGTCGGCGAGAGCGCGCAGGGCCAGCGTTATCTCGTCCTCGAATACGTCGATGGCGAGCGCATCGATCAATGGTGCGACCGCCAGCACGCCGACATCGAGGCACGCCTGAACCTGTTCCTGCAGGTCTGCGATGCGGTCGCCTACGCGCATGCCAACCTGATCGTGCACCGCGACCTGAAGCCGTCGAACATCCTTGTTGGCGCCGACGGCGCAGCCAAGCTGCTCGACTTCGGCATCGCCAAGCTGCTCGAGGAAGAAGCCGATGCCGACGACGCCGGGGAACTGACGCGCGCGGGCGGCGCCGTGTTCACCCCCGAATACGCCGCGCCCGAGCAGTTCAGCGGGGAACCGGCGACGGCGGCGACCGACGTTTACGCGCTCGGCGTCGTGCTCTACCTGCTGCTCAGCGGTCGTCGGCCCTATGGCGAGGGCAACAGCACGCCATTGCAGTGGGCGCAGACGATCTCCGCGAGCGAGCCGCGTCGCCTGTCACAGGCCGCGACGGACAAGGGCGAAGACACCGAGCGCAACGCACAGGCGCGCGGCGCGACGCCGGCACAATTGCGCCGCAGCCTGCGTGGCGATCTCGAAACGATCATCGCGCGCGCGCTGAAGAAGGCCCCGGCCGAGCGCTACACCACGGTGCAGGCATTCGCCGACGACGTGCGTCGTTATCTGCGCCATCAACCGATCCGTGCACGTGCCGACAGCGCGTGGTATCGCACGCGCAAGTTCGTGCGCCGACACCGTGTCGGCGTCGGTATGAGCATGCTCGCGCTGCTCGGCGTCGGCGTCGGCGTGGCCAGCGTGTTGCGTGCCGAACGCGCTGCCGTGCGCGAGGCGGCGCGTGCGCAGGCGGTGCAGCAGTTCCTGATCGGCCTGTTCCAGGAAGCCGACCCGGCGCATGCGCAGGGCGAAAAGCGCACGGTCGGCGACCTGCTCGATCGCGGCGAAAAAAACCTGCGCGCGACGCTCGACGACGAGCCGCAGACCAAGCTCGCCTTGCTCGGCGCGCTCGGCAGCATCCGCGACCAGCTCGGCGACGGACGTCGCGCCACCGCGCTCGCGCAGACGGCATACGATATTGCTGCGCGCGAATTCGGTGGCGACAGCCTGGAGGCGGGCGACGCGCTCGCGGATCTTGCCAACGCGCAGAAGAGTGCGAGCGATCTCGTTCCCGCGGAAAAAAACTATCTGGCGGCGCGCGAGATCCTGCGCCGCTACGCCGGCCGTCGTGCGAAGGCATTGGCGATGATCGATACGGATCTCGGCTTCGTCTACATGCAGACCGATCGCGACGAGGTCGCGCTCGCCCAGTACACGGCGGTGCTGCCGCAGGTCGAAAAACTCTACGGCGCGCAGAGCTGGGAGATGGCCAACGAGAAATCGCTGTTCGCCGGCCTGTACTCGAAGATGGGCCGGCACGCGGATGCCGCAGCGCTGTATGCCGCGCTCGAACCACTGCTCGATGCGGTGCCATCCGAACATGCGCTCGAAGCCGCCGAGATCCGCGGCAACCAGGGTTACACGCTGATGAAGCTCGGCCGCACCGCCGAGTGCGAGGCCGTGCTGCGCAAGGCTGTGGCCGAGTACGACCGTCTTGCCGGGCCGGACAACAACTATGCCGTCGCCGCGCTGCGCACCTTGGGCTATGCACAGGTCGAGGCGGGCGAGTATGCCAAGGCGTCGGCGACGTTCGACGAACTCGTCGCGCGCACGCGCCGCGCGTTCGGTGCCGACACCGGCGAATACGCGCTCAACGAATCCTTCCGCATCGGCCCGATGCTGATGACCGGACGCGTCGCCGAAGCCGAGGCGGCGATGCGCGCCGCACTCGACATCGCGCACAGCAAGTCCGGGTTGACGCCGTCGGAGCAGCGCGGCGTCGAACGTCGTTATGCACTGACCCTGATCTGGAACGGCAAGGCGCAGCAGGCGCGGGACATCCTTGCCGGGCTGCTCGCCTACGAGCGCGAGAACAAGGAACCCGCGTTCAAGCTCGCCTCGACGCTGATGTACCTCGCCGGCGCGCAAAATGCACTTGGCCAGTTTGCCGACGCGCGCGCGAGCGCACACGAGGCAGCGGAGACCTACACGCGGCTGGGCCGGCGCAGCGATGCCGGCATCGTGCAACTCACCGAAGCGCTGGCCGTTTCCGCGCAGGGTTTCGGTGGCGAAGCGCTCGCCCTGGTCGATGACGCGGAGACAGACCTGATGACGCGTTTTGCCGCCGACAGTCCGAAACTGCTGCTGGCGAAACTCGCGCGCGCGCAGATCGGGCGCGCGGCAGGGCAGGTGGTGGAAGCCGCGGAGCTGGAAGAATCGACGCGGGCGGCCCTGAAGCAGCGCGTCGGCGCGGAACTGCCGCCGACGCTGGTCATGCTGTTCTAGCGCAGTTTCAGTTCGCCGGTACCGGCACCACGCGTAGCGGCGAGGCGAGGGGTTCGACGCGCAGGCTGTCGTGGCCGAGGACGCTGACTCGCTGGCGCGGAGCCTGCTCCAACTCACCGTCCTGGCCCTTGCGCACGGCGTACTGCCAGAGCGTCAGTTCGCCCTGGGCCTTGAGCGCCTGTCCGATGTGGGTGACGTCGTTGCCGCCGAGCTTCTTGATCTCCTCGGCCGAGAGTGCCACGACGATCTCGTCCTTGACGGTAACGATCTTGAACAGCGCGGTCTTGTCCTGGGCAAAGCCGGTGCTGGCGGCAGTCATGGCGATTCCTGCGATCAGAAAGCGGACGAAGCCGCGGTTGGGTTTGTGGTTGTGCATGGAAAGGGTCCTCTGGTCTTTTTCCATCGACGGATCACCAGGCAGGACGGCAAACGGAGGAAAAAGGGGTCATCACCTGCGAACGAGTACGATTCCGCTTCCCGTACAATCCGTGCATGGCGAAATCGAAGACTGCGTACGTCTGCAACCAGTGCGGTGCCGAATACTCGAAGTGGCAGGGCCAGTGCGAGTCCTGCGGCGCGTGGAACACCTTGTCCGAATTCGTCGTCGAGCCGGCAGCGAAAAACGGCGCGGTCAAGCGCACGGGTTACGCTGGCGCGGTCGAGGCGAAGATCGTCGCGCTCACGGAAGTCGCGGCGGAAGCCGAAACGCGCGTGCGCGTCGGCATCGGAGAGCTCGATCGCGTGCTTGGCGGTGGCCTCGTCGAGGGCTCGGTCGTGCTCGTCGGTGGCGATCCAGGCATAGGCAAGTCGACCCTGCTACTGCAAACCCTTGGTGCACTCGGTGCGCGGCTGCGCACGCTGTATGTGTCCGGCGAAGAATCCATCGCGCAGATCGCCGCACGCGCGCAACGCCTCGGCCTGCCGCTCGAACCGCTGCGCTGCCTCGCCGAGACCTGCATCGAACGCATCATCGAACAGGCGCAAAGGGACGTGCCACGCGCGCTCGTAATAGATTCGATCCAGACGATCTGGACCGAGACGCTGACCGCGGCGCCCGGCTCGGTGTCGCAGGTGCGCGAATCGGCTGCGCGCCTCGTGCGCTACGCGAAGGAGACCGGCACGAGCATTTTTCTCGTCGGCCACGTGACCAAGGAGGGCGGCATTGCCGGCCCGCGTGTGCTCGAGCACATGGTCGACGCGGTGCTCTACTTCGAGGGCGAATCGGGCTCGCGCTTCCGCGTGCTGCGTGCGTTCAAGAACCGTTTCGGCGCAGTCAACGAACTCGGCGTGTTCGCGATGGGCGACAAGGGCTTGCGCGAGGTGCCGAATCCGTCGGCGATCTTCCTCTCCGCGCACAGCGCGCCGACGCCGGGCAGCGCGGTCATGGTCACGCGCGAGGGCACGCGACCGTTGCTGGTCGAGGTACAGGCTCTGGTCGACCAGTCCTCGCTCGGCAATCCGCGCCGCGTCGCGCTCGGGCTCGAACAGAACCGGCTCGCGATGCTGCTCGCCGTGCTGCATCGACATGGCGGCATTGGCGTGTACGACCAGGACGTGTTCGTCAACGTCGTCGGCGGCATTCGCGTGCAGGAAACCGCGGCTGACCTGCCGACGCTGCTCGCGGTGCTATCGAGTTTCCGCGATCGGCCGCTGCCGGAAAAACTAGTCGCGTTCGGCGAGGTCGGCCTGTCGGGCGAGATCCGTCCTGTGCCGAACGGCGAGGAACGCCTGCGCGAGGCGGCGACGCACGGCTTCCTCAAGGCGATCGTGCCGAAGGCGAACGCGCCGAAGAAGAACAAGATCGGCGAGATGGAAATCGTTGCGGTCGAACGCCTCAGCGAGGCGCTCGACGCGGTTCACTGAGATCGGCGCCCGCCTTTTCGCCGCTTACTCGGCGAAATGCATCCGCGCGTGCTGGCGGCTTGTGGTTGCGTTGACGGTGACTAGGCGGTTGGCATGCGGTCGAATGCCAATAGCGTGGGATCGATGGTGTCCCATGTCAGCCCGCGAACGGCGTAGGTGAGCGCTTGCGGCGAGAAGCGCTCCGGTTCGTCAAGGCTGGCCGCAGGGACCGCGATCAGCTCCGGCGCTGCGGTAAAGCGCAGATAGACCGGTGTTCCGCAGACCGGGCAGAAGGCGTGGCTCTTCACGTTGCCATTATCCGCCGCGACCTCCCAGTGCGTCGCCTCGCCGCTGATCGTCATCTCGGCCTGCGCGGGAAAGGTCAGCCACGAGCCGTGTCCACCGCCGCTGCGCCGCTGGCAGTCGCGGCATTGGCAGTGGTTCTGGAAGAGCGGCGCATGTGGGGTGGCGTAGCGGATCGCGCCGCAGGCGCAGCCGCCGGTGTAGGCTTGGCTCATGATGTCGGTTCCGGATTCAGGCCGCCTTCGGCTTGGCGAAGACGTCGATGCCCTGTCCCGTTTCGAGCAGGGACTTCAGGCTGGAGAGAACGATGGGCCAGCCCTTCTGGATGCCTGTCGCCATGCCGCTGCCGGTCTCGAGTTCGTCGTGGGTGACGGTCAGCCGCACCATGTCGGCGTATGCCTCCACGTCGAAGCTCACGCGGCTGTAGCTGGCCGGATCGGATGCCTGCGACGGGCTCGCCCAGCTGATGACCAGGCGCGTCGGCGGCGAGACCTCGATCACCTTGCCGACGATGTTGAGCGTGCGCTCCTCATTGGCGCGCACGTGCCGCCAGTCCGATCCGGGCTTCCAGTCGGAGAGGTTCTCGTGGCCCCAATAACGCCGTGCGATCTCCGGTTTCGTGATTGCTTCGAACACCTTTTCCGGCGTCGAGCGGATGTAGGTCACATAGACGAAGCTGGTCTGTTCTTTGCCCATGTCATTCTCCTTCGAGTTCTTTCTTCAGGTCGTGCAGCAGGCTGAGCCGCTGACGTTCGAATTTGCGCACCCAGCGCTCATAGACTTCGTGCAACGGCACCGGGTTGATGAAATGCAGTTTTTCCCGACCACGCCAGACCGTGCTCAGCAGATTGGCCGCCTCGAGGATGCCGATGTGCTGGGTGGCCGATTGCCGCGCCATGTCGAGGTGATCGCAGAGCTCACCGAGCGTCTGTCCATTCCTCGCGCAGAGCAGGTCGAGCAGCTTTCTGCGTGTCGGATCACCCAGCGCCTTGAAAACTTTGTCAGCGTCCATCTGTCGTGTTCTTGAGTGAAACGATTATATGCAGGTAAAAACCTGCATGTCAAGCGATAGACCAGCCAGCGCGTTGCGCACAGGCAATTCGTGATGAATAAAAAAAGCAGCACCGCTTGCGCGATGCTGCCTTCACTCGACGCAGGGCGCGTCGCCAAGCCGTGGTCAAGGCACGCGCTTGAGCACGACCTCAAGCACGAAGCGGCTGCCGAAGAAGGCGAGCAGCAGCAAGGCCATGCCGATCAGGACGAGATTCACCGCGCGGCGTCCGCGCCAGCCGTAGCGCCAGCGGCCGAACAGCAGCGCACCGAACACGAGCCATGCGGCGATCGACAGCAGGGTCTTGTGCGCGAGGTGCTGGTCGAACAGATTGGTGACGAACAGGATGCCGGTGAGCAGGGTCAGCGTCAGGAGGGCGAAGCCGGCGCCGATCAGACGAAACATCAGTGCTTCGGTCAGGGTCAGCGGCGGCAGAGTGCGCACAAGGCCGTCGAAGCGGCGCGCATGCAGCGCGCGTTCCTGCAATGCGAGCAGGATCGCGAGCACGGCGGCGATGCTGAGCACGCTGTAGCCGAGCAGGGCGAAGACCGCGTGCAGCTTGATCTGCCATTCCAGCGTCATCGGCTGCGTCGCAGGTGCGAAGAACGCGTCGATGCCGAGCAGCAGCGAGGCGAGCGGGAACACGATGACGCCAAGCGTGGCCACGGGTCGGCTCAGATTGACGAGCACGCACAGTGCCGCAATGCAGGCGCCGACCAGCGACAGCGCGGCGAAGAAATGCAGGTCGACGCCGCCGCGATGCGCGCCGAACAACACGGCGAAATGGAGTACCACCGCGATCGCGCCGAGACCCATGCCGATCGCGCGCGGCTGCGCCTGGCGGTGCAGCAGCGGCAGGGCGAGGATCGCCGCACCGGTCAGGTACAGCGCGGTGGCGAGCAGGGTGGCGACGGTTGCGAACATGCGCCAAGTGTCGCATATCGACGCGATCGTGCCACGCGCGGCGAGGTCGCCTGTCCACCGAATCGAAGCGACTGCGTTGTGATGCTGCGGGAGGAGCCGCCATGAGAATGTCGTCGCTGCTGTTCGTATTTGCCGCCGGCCTTGTCGGGCCGACGTGCGTCTTTGCCGGACAGCACGTCGAGACGCCACGCGCGGACGGCGCCTCGACGCCACTCGCCGTGTACGAGCCATCTGCCGCGGGCAAGGGTTGCGCACCGCTCGCGCTGATCTCGCATGGCGCAGGTGGCAGCGAACGTGGCTTGCGCTATCTTGGCGAGGCGCTCGCGCGCGACGGCTGGCGCGCGATCGTGGTTGGCCATCGCGAAAGCGGCCTCGGCCCGCTCGCGACCGATATCCGCAGCGACGGTTTCAAGCAGGGCATCGCCGATCTGGTGACGAATGTCGACGCCTACCGCAAGCGCTTCATGGACATCGACGCCGCGCATGCATGGGCGAACAAGACTTGTCGCGCGCCGTATGTGGCGCTGCTTGGACATTCGATGGGCGCGATCACGGTCATGCTCGAAGCCGGCGCACAGAACAAACTCGGTCTCAAAGCGCGAGGCGGTTTCAATGCCTACGTCGCGCTGTCGCCGGAAGGTCCGGGGCAAGTATTTCCGACGGACGCCTGGCGACCGATCAGCGCGCCGATGCTGCTGATCACCGGCACGCGCGACCGTGGCCTCGACGGCGACTACACCTGGCGCACACAGGCCTACGATGGCCTCGGTCCGGGCTGCCGCTGGCTCGCCGTCGTCGATGGCGCGAGCCACATGGATTTCGGCGGCGCGCGCAGCACGAATGCACGCGTGGAAACGGCGACGACCACATTGATCGTGCGCTATCTCGACAGCCTGCGCCGCGGACATTGCGCGAGCTCGCCGCAGCTCGACGGGGTGGCCTTGCGCACGAAATAGGCGGTTGCGCCGGATTCAGGGCCAAAGGGGCGGCCGGGACGATCAGCCGCTATAATTCGCGGCTCGCTTCCCCCTGGCAAGACCCATGTTCGAATCCCTGAGCCAACGCCTTTCCACCACGATCGAACGCCTGCGCGGCCGTGCGCGGCTGACCGACGCGAACATCCGCGAGGCGCTGCGCGAAGTGCGCATCGCGCTGCTCGAAGCGGACGTTGCGCTGCCCGTGGTGCAGGCGCTGATCCAGCGCATCCAGGTGCGCGCGGTCGGCGTCGAGGTGCTGAAGTCGCTGTCGCCGGGGCAGACGCTGGTCAAGGTCGTGCGCGACGAGTTGACCGCGGTGATGGGTTCGGTCAACACCGACCTGAACCTCGCGGCGGCGCCGCCGGCGATCGTGCTGATGGCCGGCCTGCAGGGCGCGGGCAAGACGAC
>NZ_DASVOK010000484.1:0-16203 GCF_036383415.1 Rudaea sp.
ACGATTATCCGGGCTGGGCGGTCGTGGAATGGGAGTGCGCGCTGAAGCATCCCGAGGACGGCGCGCGCGAAGGCGCGCCGTTCGTCGCCAGGCATATCATCCATGTCACCGAACACGCCTTCGACGATTTCGCCGGGCGCAGCGCGGACCACGCATTCAATCGCAAAGTGCTAGGAATTTGATCGCGTTGTCCGTGCGATGAAAATACGCGGGGGCGGATTTGCTCAGCCCAGGCGCCGATAGAGCGTGCTGCGGCTGACACCGAGGCTGCGCGCCGCGGCGGACACGTTGCCCGCGTGCTTGTCCAATGCCTGGCGCATCGCTCGCTCGGTGATTTCGCACAACTCGGCGCCGATCGCCGGGTCGGCGCCAGCGGCAACTGCACTGGGCGACGAACTCGCGCCCTGGAACATCGCGGGCAGATCCTGCACGCCGATCCCGCCGCCCGGCCCGGCGAGCGCAATCAGCGTGCGCAACGTGCCGGTGAGTTGGCGCAGGTTGCCCGGCCAGTCATAGCCTGCGAGCAGGTCGAGCGCCGCGGCATCGAGCCTGGTCGCCAGATCCGGCGCGAGCCGAGCCCAGAAGGTCTCGATCAGTCCGCGCCGATCGGGATAGGCGCGCAACGCCGGCAGGTTGACCGTGTAGTGCGCGATGCGGAAGAACAGGTCCGAGCGGAACTGCTCGAGCGTGCCGACGCTGAGATTGCGGTTGGTCGCGGCGATCACGGTGAAGTCGACCTTGACCGGCTTGCCGCCGCCCAGCGGCGCGACTTCGCGTTCCTGCAGCACGCGCAACAGGCGTGTCTGCGCGGCCAGCGGCATGTCGCCGATTTCGTCGAGGAACAGCACGCCGCCATCGGCTTCGCGCAGCAGGCCTTTCGTGCCGTGGCGCTTCGCGCCGGTGAACGCGCCTTCGTCGTAACCGAACAGTTCCGATTCGATCAGGCTTTCGGGCAGGCCCGCGCAGTTGACCGCGACGAACGGCGTGCGGCCGCCGCCGATGCGGCGGTGCAGTTCGCGCGCGAACACTTCCTTGCCGGTGCCGGTCTCGCCGAGCAGCAGCACCGACATGCCGGCACGCAGCACGCGCTCGGCGCGATCGAGTTCGGAAATCAGCTGCGCGCCGAACACGGGCTCGCTGCCGATGCGGCTGTCCGCGATCGGCACAGGCCGTGCCAATGCCGTCGTTGCCGGCTTGCGCGATGCCGTCTCGTCGCTGCGCACGAAGATGGTTTTGTTGAGATGATCGCGCAGGCTCGCCTCGCCTTGCAGCGATTCGAACCTGGCGTCGAACAGCTCGCTGAATTCGCGGCGGCCGATGTCGCCGCGGACGAGGTTGAGCATGCCCAAGGCATGCCGGTTCGCCGCCACGAGATGCTCGCCATCGAACACGAGGATGCCTTCCTGCGCCGTGCCGAACAGGCCGGCGTCGCGCTGCACGCGCAGCACGCGGCAGTTGGGAAAATCGCGCTTGAACAGGCGCCGTTCGATCTGGTCGACGGCGAAACGCACCATGCCGAGCGCATGCGTGTGATGCACCGAAGACTCGCCCGACAGATCGAGCACGCCGGCGATCTTGCCGAACGGATCGATGATCGGCACCGCCGAACAACTGAGCACGCGATGCGGCGCGAAGAAATGCTCGGGTCCGCGCACCTCGATCGCGCGACCTTCGATCATCGCCGTGCCGATCGCGTTCGTGCCGGTATGGTTTTCGTTCCACGGCACGCCCGGGCGCAGCGAAACGCGCGCCGCCTTGTCGAGGAAGTTCGCGCTGCCTAGCGCTTCGAGGATCATGCCGTCGGGCGCGGTGAGGATGACGATGCTGCCGGTCGCATGCGCGTCGGCGTAGAGCGCACGCACTTCGGGCAGACTGATGCGGCGCAGCTCCTCGTATTTCTGGCAGACCTCGCGCAGCGCCGTGGCCGGCAGTGGCTCGACGTTGGGGCGCGCATTCTCCGACAGCCCGAGCCCCGCGCAACGTTGCCATGAACGCAGGATCGACGCAGGCACGAGTCCACGCGGTGCATCGCCCTGATCGAAGAAGCGATGCCGTGCGGTTTGGATGCGGTCCAGAGCGGAATCGGTCATGGAATCCCACGTGTCGCAATTTGCGACAGTCGTTGTGGACAGGTGCTCCGAGTCTGGACACAAATTTTTGGCGATTGCAATACGACCTGGGTGTCAGTCGTTGCGCGCCGCAACAAAGCACCGAAATGGACATTTGTATACAAGCATCCCTGCGATGGTGCACCGCGACAGCGCGGTAGGTTGGCACGCCGCGTGCTCTGTGCAGACGCCCATCAACCAGGAGCGCCTGCATCATGACCAAGCTCGAACAACAGCATCTCGCGGTACAAGTTCCGTTCAAAGCCCGCTACGAAAACTTCATCGGCGGCAAGTGGGTGAAGCCGGTCGCCGGTCGCTATTTCGAAAACATCACGCCGGTCACCGGCCAGGCGTTTTGCGAAGTGGCGCGTTCGGACAAGGACGACATCGAACTCGCGCTCGACGCCGCGCACAAGGCGAAAACCGCGTGGGGCCGCAGCGCGCCGGCCGAGCGCGCGAACATCCTCAACAAGATCGCCGACCGTATGGAGCAGAACCTCGATCTGCTCGCGCACGCGGAGACCTGGGACAACGGCAAGCCCCTGCGCGAGACGCGCGCTGCCGACATTCCGCTCGCGATCGATCACTTCCGCTATTTCGCCGGCTGCATCCGCGCGCAGGAAGGTTCGATCGGCGAAATCGACTACGACACCGTCGCCTACCAGTTCCATGAGCCGCTCGGTGTCGTCGGCCAGATCATCCCGTGGAATTTTCCGCTGCTGATGGCGGCGTGGAAACTCGCGCCCGCACTCGCCGCCGGCAACTGCGTCGTGTTGAAGCCTGCGGAACAGACTCCGGTCGGCATCCTGGTCTGGGCCGAGTTGATCGGCGACCTGCTGCCACCGGGCGTGCTCAACATCGTCAACGGCTTCGGCCTCGAAGCGGGCAAGCCGCTCGCCTCCTCGTCGCGCATCGCCAAGATCGCGTTCACCGGCGAGACGACGACCGGGCGCCTGATCATGCAGTACGCGAGTCAGAACCTCATCCCAGTGACGCTCGAACTCGGTGGCAAGTCGCCGAACATCTTCTTCGACGACGTCGCCTCGCGCGACGACGATTTCTTCGACAAGGCGATCGAGGGTTTCGTCATGTTCGCGCTGAACCAGGGCGAGGTGTGCACGTGCCCGAGCCGCGCGCTGATCCAGGAATCGATCTATGACAAGTTCATGGAGCGCGCGGTCAAGCGCGTCAATGCGATCAAGGCGGGCAACCCGCTCGATCCGACGACGATGATCGGCGCGCAGGCCTCGAGCGAGCAGCTCGCCAAGATCCTCTCCTACATCGACATCGGCAAGCAGGAAGGCGCGAAGGTGCTGACCGGCGGCGAGCGCAACGTGCTCGGCGGCGAACTCAAGGACGGTTACTACGTCAAGCCGACCGTATTCGCCGGCACCAACAAGATGCGCATCTTCCAGGAGGAAATCTTCGGTCCGGTCGTCTCGGTGACGACGTTCAAGGACGAAGAGGAAGCGCTGCACATCGCCAACGACACGCTGTACGGACTCGGTGCAGGCGTGTGGAGCCGCGAGGCGAATCGCTGCTACCGCTTCGGCCGCGAGATCCAGGCCGGCCGCGTGTGGACGAACTGCTATCACGCCTATCCCGCGCATGCGGCGTTCGGCGGCTACAAGCAGTCCGGCATCGGCCGCGAGACGCACAAGATGATGCTCGACCACTACCAGCAGACCAAGAACATGCTGGTCAGCTACTCGCCGAAGAAGCTCGGATTCTTCTAGTTCACCTCACGTAGGGATACGCGGGAATGCGCAGGCTCCGGCCCGCGCAGGGGATGTGTGCGGCCGCACGACGGCAAGAGCCGCTGCGCGGCTGCCGCGGTACAGATTTTTCCATCAACGACTGTTCATCAACGACTGTTAGGGAGGATAACGTGCACGCAATTCCATTGAAGCAATCCAGACGGCCGCATCGACGGCGGCTGACCGCAGTGGCCGTCGTTGCGGCGTTGGCCGCAACACAACATGCCGGCGCGGTCGAGATCGTGTCGGGCGACTGGACCGTCGACGTCGGCGGCATCATCAACGCTTATGCCACGAGCGTGAGTTGCTCGGGCGACACCGTCGGCGGTCCGGCGCTCGGCGGCCGCGGCCTCGGCTGCAGCGGCGAAAGCAGCAAGACCTCGATCGGCAACGGTCTGCTGCCGAGCGGACTCATCACCAAATTCAAGACCAGCCAGGACGGCCTCGACATCGGCGGCACGATAGGCATCATGGTGCACGCGGCCACCGATTCCGGCATCGCCGCGAACAGCGCTGTCGACGTGCGCCAGGCGTTCTTCACGATCGGCACGGCCGAAGCAGGCACGCTCAAGATCGGCCGCGACTACGGCGTGTTCGGCGCGAACGCGATCCTCAGCGACATGACCCTGGTCGGCGCCGGCGCACCGGTGCAAGCAACGCAGCGCGGTCGCGTCACCCTCGGTCATATCGGTGCCGGCTACACCTACCTCGGCACCTACGGCCAGATGACCTACACCTCGCCGGTGCTCGGCGGCGGCTTCACCTTCACCGGCGCGCTCGTCAGCCCGGTCGACAGCGGGTTGTACGCCTCGCAGGCGGGACCGCAATACCAGGCACAACTGGCCTGGGCGGGCAACGGCTTCAAGGCCTGGATCGGCGCCAAGATCCAGCATTTCGCCGACGCCGGCGCCGGTACCGGCGGCTTCTCCGAGACGGCAGGTGAAATCGGCGTGTCGTATGCCAACGGCCCGTTCGGTTTCCTCGCCAATTATCAGGAAGGCAAGGGCATCGGCATCCTGACCGACGGCGACCAGGGCCCGGTCAAGGGTCGCAACTATCTGATCCAGGGTACGTACAAGGTCACCGACAAACTCAAGTTCGGCGTCAATTATGGCGAGAGCCGCAACAAGGACGGCAACGCGACCAACGTCGCGCTCAACGCCTCGTTCAAGTCGAACAGCAACGTCACCGCCGGCCTCTACTACGGCCTGACCAAGAGCATCACGCTCGCCGGCGAAGTCGGCGACACGCGCTCGAAGGACTACCTGGGCAATACCGCGAAGATGTTCGGCGGTTCGCTCGGCGGAATCATTTTCTTCTGATCATCGACCCAAGGAAAACACCCATGACTTTCCATCGAATCAAAGCGAACCGGATGTTCAGCGCATGCGCCCTCGCCTTCGCCGTGCTCGGCGCAGGCAGCGCGCAGGCGCTCGGCGCCGACTACCAGGCCGTGACCGACGCGCGTCTCGCCAATGCGGCCAAGGACGACGGCTGGCTGATGTACCGGCACGACTACACGGCGTCGGGCTACTCGCCGCACGGCGAGATCAATGCGAGCAACGTCAGCAAGCTCAAGGTCGCCTGGGACTACAAGAGCGACCTGACCCAGGGCCACGAAGGTGCGCCGCTGGTCAACGGCGACGTCATGATCGTGACGACGCCGATGGATCACGTCGTCGCGTTCGACGCGGCCACCGGCAAGGAGTTGTGGAAGTACGTCGCCAAGATCGACGAGAAGGCGTTGAAGACCGTGTGCTGCGATGTCGTCAACCGTGGCGCCGCGCTGTACGAGAACAACGTCTACCTCGAGACGCTCGACAACCACGTCATCGCGCTCGACGCGAAGACCGGGAAGGAGAAGTGGAACGCGAAACTCTACGATCCGGGCGTCGGCTATTTCATGACGTCGGCACCGCTCATCGTCAAGGGCAAGGTCATCGTCGGCACCGGCGGCGGCGAGTACGGCGCGCGCGGCTTCATCTCGGCGCTCGATGCCAAGACTGGCAAGATCCTCTGGCAGACGCACACGACGGCCGCACCCGGCGAGCCGGGCGGCGATACGTGGCCGAAGGGCGCGTACCAGACCGGCGGCGGCAATCCGTGGCTGCCGGGCTCGTACGACACCGAGACCGACACGCTGTTCTGGACCGTCGGCAACCCGGGCCCGTGGCTGGCGACACTGCGTCCGGGCAAGAACCTGTACACCGATTCGGTCCTCGCGCTGAACCCCGCGACCGGCAAGATCAAGTGGTACTACCAGTGGACCGAAAACGACACCTGGGACTATGACGGCACGAACGAGCCGATCCTGACCGACATCACCTATGCGGGCAAGAACTACAAAGCCCTAGTCCACGCCGATCGCAACGGCTACTACTACGCGCTCGATCGTACGACCGGAAAACCGATCTATGCCGAGCCGTTCGTCCACACCAACACCGTGACCGGGCTGAAGGACGGCGTGAACCAGACAGCCGCCGACCTGCGCCCGACCGTCGACAAGCAGGTCTTCGCCTGCCCGAGCTTCCTTGGCGGGAAGAACTGGTGGCCGACCGCGGTCGACCCGACGCAGCATCTGGTGTTCATCCCGACGCTCAACGCCTGCATGGACATCAAGGGCACCGAGCCGGTCGCGTACAAGGCAGGCCTCGCGTTCCTCGATGCCAGCTTCGAAGTCAAGCACGACCCGGCGAACAACAACTGGGGCACCGTGCAGGCACTCGACCTCAACACCGGCAAGCAGGTGTGGAAGTTCGACACGGCGTTGCCATGGAACGGACCGATGCTCGCGACCGGCGGCGGCCTCGTGATCAGCGGCAGTTCGGATGGTTATCTGCATGCCTTTGATTCGAAGACCGGCAAGGTGCTGTGGAAGAGCGACCAGCTCACCTCGGGCATCATCGGCGTGCCGACGACCTACAAGGTCGGCGGCAAGCAGTACGTCGCCGTGTGGGCAGGCTGGGGCGGCGCGAGCCCGATCTGGGGCGGCCAGATGGCCAACGACCCGGCGGTCAAGGCAATCCCGAAGGGCGGGCACCTGTATGTCTTCTCGCTCTGACAAAACCGCGGCGCGTCTCGTGATCGCCGCAACGTTCGCGCTCGGCGCGGTGCTCACGCACCGCGCCGACGCGGCATCGACGATCAAGGTCTGCATCGATTCGGCCAACCCGACCTCGGCGACCGACACGCGCGTCGCGCGCGAGGCGCTGGCGACGCAAGGCTATGCGATGGAACCGGTCGCGTTCGTCGGCCACGGCAAGGAGGAGGACGACGGTTTCCCGGTCGCCAAATTCGCCCGCCTCGCCGAAAACGAGTGCGCGCTCATCATGGGCTTTCCGGTCGACGTCAACGATCCGCACCTGCCGCCGCGCGTCGAGGCGACCGCGGCGTATGCCGGCACCGGCTTCGTCATGGTCCAGCGCGGCAACGCGCCAGCGAAGGCGCTCGCCGACCTGCGCCAGGGCAGCGAAGTCGGCATCGCCCAGCTCGACACCTGGGCCGGCATGCTGTTCAGCAGTCACCCGAACATCGTCATGCATGTCTATCGCGATGATGCCGGCATGCTCGCCGACGTGGCCAAGGGCAAGATCGCGGCCGGGCTGAGCTGGTTGTCGTTCCTGCAGGCCTACGAGCGCGAGCACGCGGGCGTCGGACTGCGCTCGCAGCTTCTGCCCGGAGCGCACATGCAGTGGAACCTCGTCGCTCTATACGCGCCTGCCTCGAAGGATGCTGCCGCCGTTTTCGCGAAGGGCCTCGACGCGCTGCGCGGCACGAGGCTCGACGCGCTGATCAAGCCGTATCTGGCTGCCACCGCACGCACGCCGCAGGCTTCGATCGCACGGCACACGCACGGGCCGCGGCTTCCCGCGACGGCACAGCGCTGCGGCGACGAGAAACCGAAGGCCGCGGCAAAAGCCGCGAAGGGGAAGGCAGCAAAGTCCAAACCACCCGCGCTGTATACCGAGGAACAGGCGAACAAGGGCGCGGTCGCCTATTTTCAGAACTGCAGCATGTGTCACGGCCCGCTGCTCGACGGGCAGCGCGGCGGCTACCCTGGCCCGGCACTGAAGGGCAAAGATTTCGCCGATCCGAGCTACGACTTCCACATCGACGAGATCTTCCGCTTCGTCGCCAAGCTGATGCCCGCGCAGAAGCCGGGCAGCCTCACGGACGAGCAGAACGTGGACATCATGGCCTATCTGCTCAAGCAGAACGGCTATCCGGCCGGAATCAAGGAGTTGACCTACGACGAGGCGATCAAGTCGCGCGTTCCGATCCGCTACTACGGCGAGTAGCACGGACGCGGATCCAACGGCGCGACGAAACTCCGATTCATGCGGAGGTTGCGGCGGGCCAAGGATGGCCCGCCGCAAGTCAGGCGCACGAGCGCTTGATATAACCTGGCCGAGTTCCGACCTGCGCTGAACTCGGCGCGCCCTGGCAAGTCCGGGACAGACTTGTTCAGGGCATCTCAAACTCATGAGGCTGTCATGGCCGAACACCCGCTGCAAGTAACGGCGACTCCGGCGACGATCGCCCTGATCGGCGAATTGCGCGCCGAACACGGCGACGACCTGCTGTTCCATCAATCGGGCGGCTGCTGCGACGGCTCTTCACCGATGTGCTATCCGCGCCGCGAATTCCTCGTCGGCGACGACAGCGATGTGCGCCTCGGCGAAATCGGCGGCTTGCCGTTCTACATCAGCAAACCGCAGTTCGAGTACTGGAAGCATACCCAGCTGATCATCGACGTCGTGCCCGGCCAGGGTGGCATGTTCTCGCTCGAGAACGGCCGCGGCGTGCGCTTCCTCGTGCGCTCGCGACTGTTCACCGACGCCGAGTTCGATGCCCTGCGCGAGCAGGGAAAAGTCGGTTAGCGATCTGCGCCAATTCCGGCGCGCTGAGCAAATTCAAGAAAATCGCTAGACGTGAATGGCGAGGCGGCCGATACCATTCTTCGTTGCCGCGCTTCGGCGCGCAACCGCCCCGGGGGATTCGTGTTGAAGAATTTTGTTGGTATCGCGCTTTCCGCGTGCATCGCCATTGCCCTCGCTCAGCCCGCATGTGCCGCGGATGCGGAGCCGACCGACAAGCAGGGCAAACAAGTTCTGCCCGACGTCGTCGTCACCGCGACGCGCAGCGAGCACTCCGCGTTCGACCTGCCCGGCGCGATCGACTCGGTCAAGGTGGCGCCGGCCGATTCGCTCGGCGTCAATCCGTCCGAATTCCTCCAAGGCGTTCCCGGCCTGCTCACGCGCGACCGCCAGAACTACGCGCAGGACGAACAGATCTCGATCCGCGGCTTCGGCGCGCGCTCGACCTTCGGCGTGCGCGGCGTGCGCCTCTACGTCGACGGCATCCCGGCGACGATGCCTGAAGGCCAAGGCCAGGTCTCGAACTTCCCGCTCGGCGCGGCCGAACGCATCGAGGTGCTGCGCGGGCCGTTCTCGGCGCTGTATGGAAACTCATCCGGCGGCGTGATCCAGATCTTCACCGCCGATGGCAGCGATCGCCCCGAATGGCGCTTCGATGCGACCGGCGGCAGTTACGGCACGCTGCATCTCGATGCGAACGCGCGCGGGCGCGAAGGCATCGTCGGCTACAACGTCGACCTGTCGCAATTCCACACCGACGGCTACCGTGGTCACGGTTATGCCGAGCGCAGCAATGGCAACGCCAAGTTCACGCTCGATCTAGGCGCAGGGCGCAAGCTCACCCTGCTCGCGAACACGGTCGCGCTGCCGAACGCCGACGATGCGCTCGGCCTGACGCGCGCGCAGTTCGAAGTGGATCCGCGCCAGCCGGTCGCGGCGGCCGCGCAATTCGACACGCGCAAGAGCGTGCACCAGCAGCAGGGCGGCGCGATCTACGAGCAACCGCTCAGCGACACGCAAAGCTTGCGCGTGCTCGGCTACCTCGGCCATCGCGATGTCGAGCAGTTCCAGTCGATTCCGGTGGCGACGCAGAAAGCGGCGACGAGTCCGGGCGGCGTGATCGAACTCGGCGGCGACTACGGCGGCGGCGACGCGCGCTGGAGCTACAAGAACGACCTAGCCGACAGGCCATTCGATCTGTCCCTCGGCATCAGCTACGACAGACAAGACCAGCACCGCCAGGGCTACAACAATTACCTCGGCAGCGCGCTCGGCGTGAAGGGCGCGCTGCGCCGCGACGAACAGAACCTCGTCTCCAACTTCGACCAGTACGCACAGGCGACGTGGAGCTTCGCCGACAGCTGGCTCGCGAGCGCCGGTCTGCGCCACAGCGAGGTGAAATTCTCGGCGGACGATCACTACATCGTGCCGGGCAATCCCGACGACAGCGGCCGCGCGGACTATTCGGCGACGACGCCGGTCGCGGGTCTGCTCTATCGCGCGACCGACCAATGGCATCTCTACGCCTCGTACGGCCGCGCCTTCGAGACGCCGACGTTCAACGAACTCGGCTATCGTCCCGACGGCAGCGCCGGCATCAACTTCGGCCTCGTGCCCGCGCGCAGCCGCAATGGCGAAGTCGGATCGAAGTGGCGCTTCGACGGCGGCGGCGAATTCGATGTCGCCGTGTTCAACGCGAACACGCGCAACGAGATCGCAGTGGCCACCTCGAGCGGCGGCCGAACGACCTACCAGAACGTCGACCGCGCGCGCCGGCGCGGCGCGGAGTTCAAACTGGACGTGCCAATCGCAGCGAGATGGCATGCGCAACTGGCTTACACCTACCTCGACGCGAAATTCCTTTCGCCGTTCCTCACCTGCCCGGCCGCGTCGACCTGCACCAAGCCGAACACGCCCGTCGCCGCGGGCGCGCGCATCCCGGGCGTGCCGCGCTCGAACCTTTACGCAGCGCTGCGCTGGGGCGAAGCGCTCGGCTGGAACGCGACGATCGAGGCGAACGCCGCGAGCGCGACTCCGGTCAACGACCTCAACACCCAGTACGCGCCGGGCTACGGCACGCTGTCGCTCGGCACCGGCTACGTCTTTGAAACCGCGTCGACCACCATCTCCACCTTCCTGAAAGTGCAGAACCTGTTCGACAAGAACTACGCCGGATCGGTCATCGTCAACGAGAGCAACGGCCGCTACTTCGAGCCGGCGCCGGGATGTTCCGTGTTCGCCGGCGTGCACGTCACGTGGAAGCGTTGATCTGCTGCTGTGTCGGCGGCGACACACTTGTCTGAGTCGGGAATTTTTCCGGCCGTGCACTGGCAGACTCGCCGTGGTTTCGTTGCGGACGCGACAAGACCTTCGCGATCGCGATGGCACCACATCGAGGCAACCTTCGTTACCGGACTACTTCGGATTGATTGAATGACGCAGACGATTCCTGGGAAGAGACTGTTGCCGCGCACCGTGCTCACCCTGGCAGTGCTGGCCGCGGTCGGCAATGTCGCGATCGCCGCCGAAGGCGATGCAGACAGCGATGCGTCCACGAAACTGCCGGTGGTCAAATTCGACACCGTTGAAGTGACACCGCTCAACGGAGGCGGCGAATCGCTCGACAAGATCGCCGCGTCCGTGCAGACCGCTTCGGGCGATGCACTGCGCGACAGCAATGCGAACGACCTTACCGAGTTCCTCAACCGCAAATTCGCCGGACTGACGTTCAACGAGGTGGCCGGCAATCCGTTGCAGCCCGACGTGAACTTTCGCGGCTACACGGCCTCGCCGCTGCTCGGTACGCCGCAGGGCCTGTCGGTGTACATGGACGGCGTGCGCCTCAACCAGCCGTTCGGCGACGTGGTCAGCTGGGACCTGATCCCGCGCAACGCGATCGAAGGCATCACGCTGATGCCGGGATCGAATCCGCTGTTCGGCCTCAACACGCTCGGCGGCGCGCTGTCGATCGAAACCAAGAGCGGGCGCAGCGATCCCGGTACGACCGTGGAGATGAGCTACGGCTCGCACGCGCGCGGCACGGCCGACGTGCAGACCGGCGGCGTCGACGGCGCGTTCGACTGGTATTTCAACGCGCACTACTTCACCGACGGCGGCTGGCGCGAACATTCCCCGAGCGACCAGGGCCAGCTGTTCGGCAAGATCGGCTGGCAGGGCGACGACGACGACCTTCATCTGAGTTATGCCTACGTCAAGGACCTGCTCACCGGCAACGGCTTGCAGGAGATGCACTTGATGGCGCGCGACTACGCGAGTTCGTACACGCCCGATCGCACGCAGAACGAATCGCATTACTTGAATCTCGAAGGCCATCACCGCTTCAACGATGCGCTGTCGCTGGCCGGCAACGTCTATTTCCGCAAGATCGACACGCACACGCACAACGGCGACATCAACGACGATGCGATCAGCGAGTCGGTCTACCAGCCGAGCGCAGCGGAACAGGCGGCCCTGCTCGCGGCCGGCTACAGCGGCTTTCCGGCCAGCGGCGCGAATGCGGCGAACACGCCGTATCCGCAGTGGCGCTGCATCGCGAACATCCTGCTCAACAGCGAGCCGAACGAAAAATGCAACGGCCTCGATACGCTCACGCAGGCGCGACAAAAGAATTTCGGCTTCGGTCTGCAGCTGAACTGGAGTGAAGACTTCGGCGGCAACCACAACGACTTCATCGTCGGCACCGCCTACGACGCCAATCGCATCCGCTACTCGCAGTCCGCACGCTTCGGCTATCTCACGCCGGAGCGCAATGTCGTGCTCGTCGACGGCCCCGGCGCCTATGTCGACGGCACGCAGGACTCGGAGAACGCTTTCGACTCACGCGTGAACCTGAAAAGCCACGCGCACACCTGGAGCGCGTTCTTCACCGACACGCTGAGCATCAAGGAAACCTGGGCGCTGACCGTCTCCGGCCGCTACAACCGCGAGACATCGACGACACATGACCTGATCGATCCCGACGGCGGCATCGATTCGCTCAACGGCCACGACATCTACTCGCGCTTCAATCCCGCGCTCGGCCTGACCTGGACACCGAGCGCGAACCTCAACGCCTATGTCGGCTACAACGAGGGCAACCGTGCGCCGTCGGCGATCGAACTCGGCTGCGCGAACGCGGAAAATCCCTGCCGCCTGCCGAACGCGATGGCCGGCGATCCGCCGCTCAAGCAAGTCGTCACGCGCACGCTCGAGGCGGGACTGCGCGGCATGCTCGGCGATGCGACGCACTGGAACGCGAACGTGTATCGCGCCGAGAACAAGGACGACATCCTCTTCGTCGCCGCACCGGATGCGACTGGCGCAGGCTACTTCCAGAACTTCCCGAAGACGCGACGCGAAGGCATCGATCTCGGCTTCGACAGCCGCGTCGATGCGCTGAGCTTTGGCGTGCAGTATTCGTACGTCAAGGCGACGTACGAAGCGAACGGCCAGTTTCCGGGTGACGGCAACAGCACGAACAGTTTCGCCCTCGAGAATCCGTCGTTCCGCGGGCTCGGCGGCGGCACGATCACCGTCGCCCCCGGCGACCGCCTGCCGCTCGTGCCGAAGCAGACGTTCAAGGCCTTCGTCGGCTACGACTTCGACGAAACGCTGTCGCTGAATCTCGACTTTCGCGCCTCGAGCGGCGTCTACGCACGCGGCAACGAGAACAACGCGCATCAGCCCGACGGCACCTACTATCTTGGCCCCGGCAAGAGCGCCGGCTATGGCGTGTTCGATCTCGGCCTCAACTACAAGCCCACGCCGAAGCTGACCTTCTTCGCCCAGATCGACAACCTACTCAATCGCAAATACGCGACGGCTGCGCAACTCGGCGCACAGGGCTTCGATGCCGACGGCCACTTCGTCGCGCGTCCGCTTCCCGCCGTGGCGAACACGCCCGGCGACGAAAACTACCCCGTCCCGCGCACGACGTTTTTCGCGCCCGGCGCGCCGCGGCTGATCTGGGGCGGAGTGCGCTACAGCTTCTGATCGGTTGCTACGCTCAATCCGGATTATCCTTCGCAGGGATTTCCGCGGCCACCCGATCCGGCGACGGCAACGTCCGCCGAACAAGACCTCATGCACAGCGTACTCGTTCTCGGCGGCTACGGTTTCTTCGGCAAGCGCATCTGTGCCACGCTCGCGAGGGAACCGGCGATAAAGCTGTACATCGCCGGACGCGATCGCGATCAGGCGGCGGCGTTCGCCGCCGAGCTGGATTTGCCGAGCGCCCAGGCCATCGGCATCGACGCACATTCTGCCGCCTTCGCCGGCCGCCTGCGCGAGCTCAGCGTGGACACGCTGATCCACACTGCGGGTCCTTTCCAGGGTCAAAACTATGTCGTTGCGAAAGCGGCGATCGAAGCGCGCTGCAACTACATCGATCTCGCCGACGGACGCACCTTTGTCGTTGGCATCGCGAGCCTCGACGAAGCCGCGCGCGAGCGCGGCGTGACCGTGATCAGCGGGGCCAGCTCCGTGCCGGCGCTGTCGTCCGCGGTCGTCGATCGCCATCTTCCGGCTTTTCGACGCCTCGACACGCTGCGCATCGGCATCGCCTCGGGCGCGCGCACACCGGGACTGGCGACGATGAAAGGCATCTTCAGCTACTGCGGCAAACCATTTGCGCGCCTCGAGCAAGGCGCGTGGCGCACGGCGTACGGCTGGCTCGATCTGCATCGACACCGCTTCCCGATGCCGATCGGTGCGCGCTGGATGGGCAGTTGCGAGGTGCCCGATCTCGATCTCTTTCCGCGACAATATCCTTCGCTGCAGACGGTGACGTTCCATGCCGGCTTTGCGAGCGGCGTGGGTCATCTGCTGGTTTGGGGACTTTCCGGTTTGGTCAAACTCGGTTTGATCCGCAGTATCGTGCCGATGGCGGTGCCACTGAATCGCATCAGTCATTGGATCGAGCCCATCGTCAGCGACAAGGGCGCGATGTTCGTCCACATGCAAGGCATCGGATCGGACGGCCAACCATTGCGCAAGACCTGGAATCTTCTCGCCGCGCGCAATCACGGCCCACATATTCCGTGCGGTGCGTCGATCGCGCTGGCACGCAAGCTCGCGCGCGGCGAGCCGCTGCGCAAAGGCGCGATGCCGTGCACGGGTTTGCTCGGCGTCGAGGAATATCTCGCACCGTTGTGCGATCTCGATATCCGCGAGGTGGAAGGATGAATGTCTACATCGCCCTGAAGGTCATCCACGTGATCAGCTCGACCGTGCTGTTCGGCACCGGCCTCGGTATCGCCTTCTTCAAATGGATCGTCGACCGCAGCGGCAACGTGAGCGCGATCCGCGTGGTCTCCGGGCGCGTCGTCCTCGCCGACTGGCTGTTCACCACGCCGGCGATTCTCGTCCAGGCAGTGACCGGAATCGCCCTCGCCCGGCTGGCGGGCTTTCCCCTGCGCAGCGGGTGGCTCGCCGCCGCGATTGCGCTCTATCTGCTTGCCGGCGCGTGCTGGCTGCCCGTGGTGTGGTTGCAGATGCGCATGCGCGACCTCGCCAGCCAGGCCGATCGCAACGGCGCAGCGCTTGGCGATGCGTATTGGCGATACGCGCGACTGTGGTTCCGGCTTGGCGTCCCCGCGTTTGTTTCGCTGCTCGTCGTGTTCTGGCTGATGGTGGCGAAACCATTTTGAACGCGAGCACTGACGAGCGAGACGATAGCGAATCGACGCGATAACCACCTTCGAGATCACTGCTCGAGATGGCGGTTGAACCAGGCGGAGATCCGGCGATGCAACTCGTCATCGGTCTTCGCGTCATTCAAATTGTGCGACAGATCGTCGATCACGACATACTCGAATCGCTCGCTCCGGCGCGCGCGTGCGTAACGCGAGCCCAGTGCCTTCTGCAACTCGCTCAAGCTCGTGCCGGCGACGACGTCATCCTTCGCGCCATGCACGATCAGTATCGCTGGAGGCGGATTTCCGGCCGCGATCTTCGCGGCATGCTCGAGCGCATCCGTACCCTTTGCCAGCGCACGACTTTCCGTGGTCCATGCGTAGGTCTGTCCGGTGGCATGTTCGTAGGCCTGGACCGATGCCGTCAGGCCGGTGGACGGATTCAGCAGCACCGCCACGCCGAGCGGGATTTTTCGCTCGGCCAGCGCGAGCAGAGCCGAGGCGCCTCCGGCGGAAAAGCCCAACAGTCCGATCCTGTCACCGCGGCGCATGCAACTTTGCCGTTCGAGAGCGTCGACGACGCGGGGCAACTCGTCCGCGGCACCGACGACCACGGGTTTGAAAACCTGCAAGCCGACATCTTCGCGCTGGCGGCGAACGAGTTCACTTGTTCCGCCCGCGGGCGCGCGCTTGCCGAACAAGGGCAGTCCGAGATAGACCTTGATCGCGGGCACATCGTCGAGCGGGAATATCCGCATCAGCGCCTGCTCGCTCGCCGGAGGGCCGAAGCCGTGCCAGAGCACGATCGGCGGAGCGAGGACCTTGTCGG
>NZ_DASVOK010000485.1:0-6490 GCF_036383415.1 Rudaea sp.
GCCCGGCTTGATCTTGACCTTCCACAGATGCACGCGACCGACCTCGGCAAGCAGGCGTGGAAAATAATCGGCCTCGCCGGCGGAAACGCCGCCGCTGGAGACGACGATATCGGCATCATTGACCGCGCGAGTCAGCGCTTCGCGCAGGGCTGGCGGATCGTCGCGCAAACGCTCGTGGCGCACGAGTTCGACGCCATGCTGCTCGAGCAGCGCACCGAGGCTGTAGCGATTGGAATCGTGAATCTGCCCATAGCCCAAGGCTTGGCCCGGCGCGACGAGTTCGTCGCCCGTGGTCAGCAGCACGGCGCGTGGTCTGCGCGTCACTGCGACATGGCTGTGACCGAACGAAGCGAGTACGCCAATCTGTGCGGGCGTCAGCGCCGTGCCCGCGCTCAGCGCGCGATCACCGCTGCGATAGTCCTCGCCGGCCGGGCGCACGTTCGCGCCGGGCCGTGTTCCCGCCGCAATCACGATCATCTCGCCTTCGACACGCGAGTCTTCCTTCATCACGACCGTATCCGCGCCCACCGGCAGCGGCGCGCCCGTGGTGATGCGCACGCAGGTTCTGGGCTCGACTCGTGGCACCTCGATGCCGCCGGCGAGGATCGTGCCGATCAGGCGCAGGCGTGCTTCCGTATCCGCTGCAAGATCGGCGCCGCGCAGCGCATAGCCGTCCATCGCCGAGTTGGCGAAGCCGGGCACATCAAATGGCGCATCGACGTCCTTTGCGAGCACACGACCCAGCGCCGATTCGAGCGCAATCGATTCGTTGCCGACGACATGCTCCGCCGCGATCGAGACGATGCGCGCGCGCGCATTGGCCAGGCTCAGGCCGGTTGCAAATGCCGGTGCATCAGCGTGCATGCCGTGTTTCCCACTCGCGGAATTCCGCTAGTGTATTGAGATTCGCGAAGCACTGCGCCTGATCGGAGAAATCCACTTCGACCGCGCCGATTGCGTCCTGCCAGCGATACACCGGCAGGTCGTCGGCGAGTGCCTGCGCCGCAGTCTGGGCCAAGCCACGGCGATACAGCGCGAACAAGGGTTGGCGACGCTCCCCGTCATGCGCGACTGCGGCATCGGCGCGCGCGGCGGTGGCAGCCCCATAAAGGCGCGCGGCGAGGTCGCGAGGAGGGCTCGGCGCGTCGACGGGCACGGTCAACAGCCAGTCCGCCGAGTTATTGGCAAGCGCATTGGCGATGCCGGCCAACGGGCCGTGGAATCCCTGCCCGGCATCGGCCAGTACTTTGCCGAAGCGCGCGTACTCATCAGCGTGGCGGTTGGCGCAAATCAGGATGGAGCCGACTTGCGATTGCAATTCGTCAACGACCCGTTCGATCAGCGACTTTCCGGCCAGCGGCAGCAGTCCCTTGTCACTGCCGCCGACACGACGCCCCTCGCCACCGGCGAGTATCGCTGCGGCAAACATGGTCGTGGCATGGGTCATTCAGACGGTATTCGGGCTAGCGCTTCTTCACGTTTCGAATCATGCGCTGGCGCTTGCGCAACTGACCCTCGGTCAGCACGTTCTTGCGTCCGGCGAACGGATTGGCCGTTTCCTTGAACGCGATGCGGATCGGCGTGCCTTCGAGCTTGAAGCGCTTGCGGAAAAAATTTTCGAGATAGCGCTGGTAGCCGTCGGCGATGTGGCGCGTGCGGCTGCCGTGGATCACGATCGTCGGCGGATTGGTCCCACCCGGATGGGCGAAGCGCAGCTTCGGCGCGTGGCCGCGCACGAGCGGCGGCTGGTAGCCTTCGTAGGCCTGTTCCAAAGCCTTGGTCAATTCCGATGAGCCGAACTCGCGCGTCGCCGACTTGTGTGCGCGCACGATCGCGCGCATCAGCTCGGCAAGGCCCGATCCATGCAAGCCGGAAATGAAGACCGGTTTGACGAACGGCACGAAGTCGAGGCGGCGTTCGAGCGAGTTGCGGCATTGCTCGCGCTCGTAGGTGCTGAGCCCGTCCCACTTGTTCGCGGCGACGACGAGCGCGCGGCCTTCGTCGAGCACGTGACCGATCAAGGTCGCGTCCTGCTCGGACACGCCTTCTTTCGCATCGAGCATCAGCACGACGACGTTCGCCGCGGCGATTGACTGCAGCGTTTTGATGACCGAGAACTTCTCGACCGCTTCCTCGACGCGCGCGCGGCGGCGCACGCCGGCGGTGTCGATCAAAGTATACTTTTTCCCATCGCGCTCGAGCGGCACGCGGATCGAGTCGCGCGTGGTGCCGGCGATGTCGGAGACGACGACACGGTCTTCGCCGAGCAAGCGGTTGACCAGCGTCGACTTGCCGACGTTCGGTCGGCCAACGATGGCCACGCGGATGCCGTCGTCAGCCGGATCGCCCGCATCGACCGCGTCGGCATCGACCGTCGGCAGGTGTGTCTCGATCTGCGCAAGCAACGCGTCGAGGCCACGGCTGTGCGCGGACGAGGTCAGCACCGGCTCGGCAAAACCGAACGAGGCGAATTCGCCGCGCACGTTGCCTTCGTCGACGCCATCGACCTTGTTGACGACGAGCAGCAGCGGCTTGTCGCGCTTGCGCAGCTGCTTGAGGATGTTGCGGTCCTGCGGCAGCACGCCGTCGCGCGCGTCGACGACGAAGGCGACCGCATCGGCCTCGGCTATTGCAAGCTCGGCCTGGTGCGCGGTCAGCGCGTCGATGCCTTCGTCCTCACCCGAGAGACCACCTGTGTCGACGACGACGAACTCGCGCTCGCCGAGGCGGCAGATACCGTAGTGACGGTCGCGCGTGAGCCCGGGCAGGTCGTGCACGAGCGCGTCGCGCGTGCGCGTGAGCA
The DNA here is from genome assembly GCF_036383415.1 of Rudaea sp. Lineage (GTDB taxonomy): Bacteria > Pseudomonadota > Gammaproteobacteria > Xanthomonadales > Rhodanobacteraceae > Rudaea. The sequence continues at coordinate 2,804 of NZ_DASVOK010000485.1, forward strand.
CGTTGAAAAGCGTGGATTTGCCGACATTGGGCCGGCCGACAAGGGCGACGACGGGAAGCATGCGCAGAGTATCGCTGAATTGTGCGGCGCCGACGACTGCGGCGGCGCTTTTTGAGCCCTCTCCTTCAAGGAGAGGGTCGGATGGGGATGGTTTTGATCTTCGTCGTCGCCACGCGGCAAACACCATCCCCTTCAGCCCCCTTGCAGGAGGAGGCCGAAGCGGGCAGTTCGGCTACGCGCTACTTGCTTGTACCGCCGACGCGGTAGGCGGCGATGTCGCCGTAGATCGTTTCGACATAGACCATGTCGCCGACGATGACCGGCGCCGATTTGATCGGTGCTTTCGAGATGCGTTCGCGCGCGAGCAGCTTGCCGTCGTTGATCGACAGCCAGTGGACCCAGCCTTCGAGGTCGCCGACGACGACCGCGTCGCCCTGCACTGCCGGCTCGCCGAGCCAGCGGTACTTGAGCGCATCCTGCTTCCACTGCGAGCTGCCGCTGCGCAGGTCGAGCGCATAGACGTTGGCGTCGGCGTCGGTCAGGTAGACCTGGCTGGCCGACAGCGCCACGCCACCGTAGGTGCCCAGTTCGTGCGTCCATACTGGACGCCCGGTCTGGGCGCTCAGCGCGGCAGTCTGGCCTCGGTAGCCGGCTGCGTAGACAATGCCGTCGGCGACGGCGATCTGGCCGTCGACATCCTGCAGGCGGTCGATTTCGGTGCGGCCCTCGCCGGGCGACAGCACCTGTTCCCACAGTGGCGCACCGTCGGTGGCGCGCAGCGCGATGATCTTGCCGTTGTCCTCGCCCGCGTAGACGGCGCCATCTGAGAATACCGGCGAGCTGTTGCCGCGCAGGCTCAGCAGCGGCACGGTGGAGCGGTCGTAAACCCATTTGCGCGTGCCATCGCCGCGATCGAGACCGACGATATGGCCGTCATTGGTGCGCACGAAGACCATGCCGCCGCCGATCGCCGGGGCCGAGATGACCTCGGAGGTCAGTTGCGCGGTCCAGCGCTCGCTGCCGTCGCCGGCGTTGAATGCCTGCACCGTGCCTTCGAGCGTGCCGACGACGACGAGATCGCCGTCCACGCTCGGGCCGCCGCCCCAGCGCACCGAGTTCGGGCCACGATGGATGAGGAAGCCGTGGCGACTGCCGAGATGCTTGCTCCACAGCGTCTTGCCGGTCGCCGCGTCGTAGGCTTCGACCACGCCGGTCGTGCTCGCCGCGAACAGCTTGCCGTCGGCATAGGCCGGACGCGCGCTGGCGCCGGTCTTCTCCGCGCCCTTGCCGATGCGTTCGCCCCAGACCTTCTGCACCGAAATGCTCGGTGCGAAGTTCTCGGCCAGCGGCGTCGGCGGCTCGATGTTTTCCTTCTTGGTGTCGTTGAACCAGCCCTTGATCGTGCCGCAGCCGGTCATGGCGACGGCGAGCAGGACGAGGCTTGCGCCGCGCAGGCGCGATGCGGTGAAGACGATGCTCATGAGTTCTTCTTCTCCGCGTCGGCCTTGGCAGGCGTGGCTGCCGTCGCGGCGGCGCCGAGGTCGGACAGCTTCATTTCGATGAAACCGCGGTTCGGCGCACCGGGTTCGAGTTTGGCCAGTGCTTCGGCGTAGGCAGCGCGCGCATCGTCCTTGCGGTCGAGCGCGACGAGCGCGTCGCCGCGCAATTCGGCGGTCACAGAGTCGAAACCGTTCTTTGGCAGCTTGCCGATGAAGTCAAGCGCTTCCTGCGCCTTGCCGCGCGCGAGTTGCACACGCACGAGGTTGACGCCGACCGTGGTCTTGAGCGCGTCGATGCCCGCGTGCTGCCAAGCCCAGTCGAGCGAGGCCAAGGCGCCGTCCGCATCGCCTTTCTGCGTCGCGATCTCGGCTTCGCGCATCGCGGCGAACACGGCGTACGGCGTACCCGCGTAGTCGGACTTGAGCTTGGCCGCGATCAGCTTGGCCGCGTCGTAGTCCTTTTTCGTCATGTCGGTGCCGAGCGCGTCGTACTGCACGGCCGCGTCCATGTCGCGGTTGGCGCGATGCGTGCGCCACTGCTGCCAACCGAACAGCAGGACCACACCGAGACCGATGCCGATCACGATCGACAGCCAATTCTCACGTACCCATTTGCGGACGAGTTCACCTTGCTCGTGTTCGTCCAAGACATCAAATGCCATGCTGCGGATTACCTTTGCGAAAAGTTGCCGAATGCGCCGCACCGGCCGCATCGGACCGGGGCACGCGAGAGCGCGTAGGGTAGCAGGAACGACCGGCGGATGCGCCGTCGCGTGCCGCCCCGTTCAGTGGGCGGTTTGCCAGAACGGGTCAGCCGCTGTGCGTTTCGGCCGTCGCCGCGGCAATCGACTTGCTGCCGGCGGCGAGCTTGAAGCGCGCGACGTTGCCACGGTTGTACGGCGCGATGTCCTGCGCATGGCCGTCGATCTCGACCTTGGCGCCGCCGGTGTTGCCGAGCAGGATAGTCAGCGACTTGTCCGCAGCGTATTCCTTCACCGTGCCTGCAGGCAGGGTCGAATATTCCAGGCGCCGGCCTTCGGCATCGACGATTTCGACCCAGCTCGATTCGGTCAGACTCAGGCGCAACTGGCTGCCGGTGGCGGCTGCGGCGGACGCGGGCTTCGCCGAATCGGCGGCCGGCAGGTTCGGCACCATCGTGAACGAGGCCATCAGCGGCGCATCGTGATTCGGCGCGGAAGGCGCTGCCGGAGCCGCGGCTTGCGTGTCCGTCGCGGGCGGCGTTGCCGCGGATTGCGCAGGCTGCGCGACTTCGCCCTCGTTCGATGCCACGGCCGGCACAGGCGAATCGAGCGGAGTCAGGTGCGAGCCGACGCTGCCCCCCATGTTCATCGCGAACATGACCAGCGGCACGAAGATCACGCCGGTGAGTACAAGATATAGCGCCGAGCCGGAATAACGTTCGACCAGATAGCGCGAATGCGAGATCTGACCGGTCGCGACGAGCTCGGGCGGCGGCGGCGCCTTGGCGCGCAGGAATTCTTCCACCGCAGTGACCGGCACGCCGACGAGGCGCGCATAGTTCGTCAGGTAACCGCGCAGATACACCCCCTGGCCGATGCGATCGTACTGTTCGGTTTCGATCCATTGGACGATGTGCAACGGCAGACGCAACTTGGTGGCCACCGCGGCGCGATCCCAACCACGTGCGTCACGCGCAGCGACGAGGCGCTGGGCGAACGATTCGGGAAGCAGTGCGACCTGTTCGGGCATCGCGGGGGAATCTTCGCCCTGCGTCGCCATCGGGGCCTCGGTCGTCGCATCTTCCGACACCGTGGACGCGTCCGCGGGAATCACGCCCGATATACGTGCCGTTTCGAAAAAAGCCATCTGCTCAGTCCCCTGGTTTTCGGCCGCCTGCTTCGCATCGGCCGGATCGCGATGCGGATCGGCCTTGGGCGCGGTTGGTGGTGAATTTTCGCTCGGATTCATGACAGTTACGACGACGGCGGGGATTGTAGGGTGCGTGCCTGTTCCGAATCTGGGAACTGGTCGCGCAAACGCTGCGCATAATCACGCGCGGCATCGACATGGCCCAATTTGATTTCGATGTTGCGTGCCAGCAGCAGCGCATCCGGACTGGGCTGGCCAAGCGCATCGTAGCGTTGCACGAAGGCACGCGCTTTGAAGAAATCGTTCTTCTGATAGAGCACGTTGGCGAGCTGGAACA
>NZ_DASVOK010000486.1:0-11264 GCF_036383415.1 Rudaea sp.
GAGCCCTCGCCGGTCTGCGCGCCGACGGCATCGAGTGCGGCGCGGTACGCCGCGTTGTCGCGCTGGCGCAGCAGCAGCGCATGCACGATCGCGTCCGACAGCGCGCCGATGCCGATCTGCAGCGTGCCGCCGTCGCGTACAAGCGTCGAGGCATGCAGGCCGATCGCGTATTCGACCGGATCGATCGGCGCGCGCGGCAGCGCGAACAGCGTGTGTCGATTGGCCTGGTCGAACAGCAGCGCGTCGAAGAACTCCGCCTCGACCTCGGCCTCGTTGCCGACGAACGGCAGGTCGGGATGGACGACGCCGATGACGCAAGGCCGCGCCACACCGGCATCATGCATTCGGTCGAGCAGGTCAGCGGTGACGTCGGGATTGCAGGCGAGGCTGTAGCGGATGCGCCCTGCTTCCTCGCGCGCGGCGATCAGCTGCACGACGACGTTGATGCGGCGGTCGACGAGATCGCGCGCGACATGCGTATAGTTCATGCTCGCGTAATCGCGCTGCGCCGATTCGACGCCGAGCATCGCACCCGACTGCAGGTAGAACTCGTGGATGCGCACGTTCGCCGGCAGCGTGCGGGATTTCTGCGCGTCGACGTAGAGCAGGTCCGGATAATCCGCGCCGAAATGGCGCGCGAGGAACGGTTCGACGAAGCGCCGTTCGAGATCGGATTTCGGTTGCGGACGTGCGAGCGAAAGAGCCGTAAAGACGTCCAAACGCAGGAAGGCATCCGCGGCCACGCGGCGATACAGCGCGTTGAGCAGCACGTTCGGCTTGCCCAGCCCGAGCGGCGCGGCGACGCGCAACTCGGCACCTACCCGGGCAAGCACGCGCTCAACGCAGGCGTCCACCGAGGTCAGCATTTCGGGATTTCCGTTCAATGCGATCTCCTTGTGCAACACGTTTGCAATGATCGCAGATCGCGGACGGCGCGGCCATGCGTCGCCGGTCCACGCCCAGCGCTGGACACGATTCGGGCCTGCCTTTACTTTCGGCGGCGATGCCGGGGCAACAACAACCTGAGTGTGGCACCGAAGAAGATCGCCGAAGTCCGCCTACGCGCTCGGATAGCCGGAAGTCATGATGTCGATTTCGGCCCAGACCGATCGTCGTAACGGATGAAACACCTCCCATCGATCACGAGCAATGCCATGTCCAGACTACGCGTACTGAATTTCTCCGTTTCCCTCGACGGCTACGGCGCCGGCCCCGACCAGAGCCTCGACAATCCACTCGGCCTGCGCGGCCCCGAGTTGTTCGAATGGTTCTTCGCGTCGCGCACCTGGCGCGCGATGCACGGTCTCGACGGCGGCGAGACCGGCATCGACAACAGCATCGCCGAGGCCGGCATGAGCGGTCTCGGCGCGTGGATCCTCGGCCGCAACATGTTCGGCCCCGTGCGCGGGCCGTGGCCGGACGAGAACTGGAAAGGCTGGTGGGGCGACGAACCGCCGTATCACGTGCCGGTGTTCGTGCTCACCCACCACGCGCGCGCGCCGCTCGCGATGAAAGGCGGTACGGTATTCCACTTCGTCACCGACGGCATCGAGTCCGCGCTCGCGCAAGCGCGCGCGGCCGCGGGCGATCGCGATATCCGCATCGGCGGCGGCGTGGCCACGGTGCGCGAATACCTGCGCACCAGGCAGATCGACGACCTGCATCTCGCCGTGCGCCCGTTCCTGCTCGGTCGCGGCGAGAACCTGTTCGCCGGTCTCGACCTGGATGCGCTTGGCTACGAGTGCGAAAAGTCCGTCGCCGGCGAGCGCGCGACACACATGTATCTGCGCAAGCGCGCCTGATGCACGCACATCGACCGAAGGAATCGTCGCCATGACAGCCGACATCCAGCACATCAGCGCGATCAGCCTGTTCGTCGACGACGTGCAAACGGCAAAAGCGTTCTATCGCAACGTGTTCGCAGTCGAGACGATCTTCGAGGACGAGGTCTCCGCTGCGCTCAAGTTCGACAACCTCATCGTCAACCTTCTCCACGTCGGCAGCGCCGCCGAGATCATCGAGCCCGCCGCGCCGGGCGCGCTTGATGCGGGTCCGCGTTTTCAGCTCAGCATCTGGGTCGATGACGTGGACGCCGTCTGCGCGCGCCTGCGTGGGCACGGCGTGACCCTGCTCGCCGGCCCCAAGGATCGACCCTGGGGCATGCGCACGGCCAATTTCACCGATCCCGCCGGACACAGCTGGGAAATCGCGCAAAAAATCGCGGCGCGCGATTAGGGCGCTCGCTGCGCGCGCCTGCGGTATGCCGCCATGCCGACAAACCCGAGCACCAGCGCGAGCAAACCCAAACCGGTCAATGTCGGCGCGCTCACCGCGACGGCAGGAGGCGGCGGTGTCGACGCGGTTACCGTCTGCGCCAGTGCCGACGAAGACGATCCCGCGTTCTGTGGATCGCCGGAATAAACGGCGGTCAGGCTGTGCGTGCCCACCGCCAGCGTCGAAGTCGCGCAGGACGCGGTGGAACTGGAAGTGCTGTTGGCGACCAGGTTCACATTGGCGCACAGCACTGCCGCGCCGTCGTAGAACGTGACCTGGCCGCTCGGCGCACTGCCTTGCACGTTCGCGACAAAGACGAGGCTGGTGCCGTAGACCGACGGATTCGGGCCGCTGCTGCGCGTCAACGCGGTCGTCGTCGGGCCCGCCGCGGATCCAACGACGATGGCTCCGGCCTGCGACATCTGCACGAAACTGTCGCCGCTGGCCCCTGTCGCATTCGTGCACACTCCACCCGACGAGACCGTGGTGCATGGAGCGTTCGAAGCCGCTTGCACGATCGCATTACTGGAGACGATCTCGAACACGAGCCCGTTCATCTTTTGTCCGACGGTGTTCGGTGGCAGCGGCGAGAGCCCGCCCAAGTAAAACGTTTGGATGTTGCCCGCCGCGTCGGTGGCGACGGTGAAATCGGTATCGAGATAGGTGTTCGATGCCGAATAGGTGTGCAGGCCATCGGTGAAACTCCAGGACTGCACGAGATTGGATCCCGTAGCACCGATGTTGGTCGACGGCATATTGGCCGGCAGGGGATTGACCGTGGTGAACGATCCGCTGAAGTGCATTGCGGTCGTGTAGACCGGCGCAGTGCCGGTGCCGGTGATTTGCGCTGCCGTGTAGTTCGGCGAGGTGTACGAGTAGGTCGTGGCTGCCGCCACTGGCCATGCCGCCAGCAGGCCGGGGATCGCCGCCAGTAGCGCAAACAACCGGATCGGAAGACGCTGAAACGCAATCATGCTCTGCTCCTTGGGAATCGAAATGCCGCACACTCAGGATCGCGGAGCCGACTCCACGCCCTAATTCCCCAAGCAGACGCAATTTTCGGGCGCAAGTAGTCACGCCTGCACCCTGGTTATTTGGCCGCCGCAATGATCTCGGTCGCCGCGTCGACGAGTTCGTGCCCCGATTCGGGATGCAACACGGCCGGCGGCGCGCCTAGCGCGCGGCGCGTGGCGTCGATGTCGCGCGCGAGATGTGAACCGCCGCGACCGGCGCCATCGAGCACCCTCAACGCCTCGTCAAGCCATGCCAGCACCCGCGCACGCGATTCGCCGGAACCACCTTCTGCAGCGAGGCGCGCACGCAGCCACAATGCCATGGGGAATTCACGCGAGGCATGCGCGCGCTCCTCTTCAATCAAGCGATCGAGCGTGGCGATCGCTGAGGCATCGCCGTTGCGTGCCGCGCAAAACGCGGCACCGGCGATGCAAGCGGCGCGCTGGTAGTGCCACCAATCCGCGGTGTCGTTCATGGTCTGAATGCACGAAGCGAACTGCGCCGCCGCATCAGTCAACCTGCTGCGCCCAAGCAGGTGGATGCCGTAGTCGTAATGAATGCTGGCCAACGCCCGTGCATGTGGCTGGAAGACCTCGGTAGCGACATCGAGAGCCGCCGCGAAATCCGCTTCGGCGACTTGTTCATGCCCGAGCTCACCGGCGATGACGGCGTTGTCCCAAAGCGTCTCCGCAACCGTGTGATGACGTGACCCGAATTCGCGCTGGCGCAAACGCAGCGATGCGCGCGCAATCGTTTCCGCATCGGCGTAGTTGCCGAAGTCCACGAGGACATCGGTGATCGTCTGCAGGTCGGTCACCAGGCCGGGATGAGCGGCCGGGAGACCGAGACGACGATCGATCGCCGCCACCTCGCCGATCAACTGCGCCGCGGAGCGTGGCGCGCCCGCGTCGAGCGCGATCGTCGCGCGGCGCCAGAGCGAATGCGAATATCGATAGTTCTCCGTCCCTGCAACGGCACGCACGTCGGCGGAATAGCGCTCGGCGCTGACACGAGCGGAGTCCAGATCACCGACCAGGTCGGCAACACAGGCCTTGCCGTCGAGCGCAGTCCAGCGCGTGTCCTGCAACTCCGGCACAGGCTTCTCGCCGATCGCGACGAGCAGATGGTCGATGCGCGGCATCAAGCCATCGACATTGCCCTGAAACCACTCGTTGGCGATATCACCGCCTTCCACCTGCAGCGCCTTCGGCGAATCAGTGCCATAGAGACGGCGATAGATGCCTTCCGACTTTGCGTAGCCGTCACGCGCCTCAGCATAGCGACCGAGCGAATGAAAGATGCCGGCGAACGTCGCAAGGGTCTCGGCGCGCGTGTCGTCGTCGACTCCGGGACGGCCATCGAGTTCGCGCGAGGCCTTGTGCAACATCGTCACCGCGTCTGTCGCGTGTGCTCCGCCACTCGCGTAGGGCTCGGCACTGCGGAACGCATCCAGCAGGAATTCCTTGATCGCGTTGCTGCGCTCCACCTCGACCTTCAACCGCTGCGACTGCACCAGCAAGGTGCCCGTCGCGGCGACGAGAATCAGCAACGACGCCAGGCTCAGGCCGACACCGACGGCATGCCGGGCGACAAACATGCGCAGCCGGTACATGCGGCCGTCCGCGCGCGCGCGAATCGGCTTGCGCTCGAGGTAACGGCGCAAATCGTCGGCGAACGCCTGCACCGAGGCATAGCGTTCGCGCGGATTTTTCTTCAGCGCCACAGTGAGGATCGTGTCGAGATCGCCGCGAAGCAGGCGCTTGAGTTGCGCTGCGCCGGTGCCGCGCGCATTCGCGATGGACTGGATGTCCTGCGTCGCGTCGTCGAGCGAGTGCGCAAGCCTGCGCGAGGCGCCGGCGATCGCGGCTCGGGCGAAGTCGCGCGGCGACCAGTCCGCATTGCCGTACGGACGACGCCCGGCGAGCAGCAGGTAAAGCACGACGCCGAGCGAATACACGTCGGTCGCGACGGTGGCGGGTTGCTCCTCGAATTGCTCGGGCGCCGCGTATTCCGGAGTGAACGGCGCACCGCCGAGACGGGTCAACTCGGTCAGCTCGCCACGCGCCTCGTCATCCTCGTCGGCAAGCAGTTTGGCGACGCCGAAGTCGAGCAACTTCACTTCGCCATCCGCCTGCACGAGGATGTTGGAAGGCTTGAGGTCGCGGTGCACGACGAGATTCGCGTGCGCGTAAGCGACCGCATCGCACACCTGCAGGAACAGGCGCAGGCGTGCTTCGATCGGCGCCTTGCGGTGGTCGCACCAGCGGTCGATGCGTTCGCCGTCGATGTATTCGAGAACCAGGTAGCGTACGGCGCGCCCGGACAATTCACTTCGTCCCGCGTCGAGCAAGCGCGCGATGTGCGCGTGGCGCAGGCGTGCCAGAACCCTGCCTTCGCGCTCGAAACGCTTCTGCGTGTGCGTGCCCTGCCCGCCGGTGCGCAGCAATTTGAGCGCAGCGACGGCATCATGCAGGCCGTCGCAGCGCTGTGCCAGCCAGACCTGACCGGAACCGCCCGCGCCAAGCAGGCTTTGCAGCGCCCAGGCGCCGATGTGCTCGCCGGAAAGATCGGGCAGCGCCGCCTCTTCCTCCGCGCCCTGCAACGCGGCATCGAAGAACCCGCCGATGCCGAGAAAGTGCGCGTGCTCCGCGGCGGCATCCGCGGCGATCAACTTGCGCAGTCGCGCGTACAGATCCGCATCGTCCGCCAGCACTTGCGCCAACAGCAGTTCCCGTTGCTCTGCGTCGGCTTGCACCCAGCGATCGAACAACGACAAAACCGTGCTCCACCCCGCAATTGCGCCGGACGCATCTGCGTCGCGTTCTGTCATCCCTTGCTCCTGTGGCACGGCCACGGCCAGGTCCTATCTTGCAGATAGACGCGAATTGACCACGGCGCCGCTCACGGGCATCTGCTCGGCCTTGGCGGCGTTCAGTTCAACTGTTCGTAAAGGAAAGCGCGCGCCTTGCGCCAGTCGCGCCGCACCGTCGCCAGCGAAGTGCCGAGAACGCTGGCGATATCCTCGTCGGTCATGCCGCCGAAGTAGCGCATCTCGACCACGCGACAGGCGCGCGCATCGATCTGTTCGAGTATCTCCAGCGCGTTTTCGACATCAGTGATCGAATGCTCACTGGCGATCAGGTCGGCCAGATCGGTGTTCAGCGTGATGCTGGTGACCGCACCGCCGCGCTTCTGCGCGCCACGCTGGCGCACGTAATCGACGATCACGCTGCGCATCACTTTCGACGCGTAGGCGAAGAATACGCGTTGATTCGCGTCGGGCAACACCCCCTGTTCGCCAAGGCGCAGGTAGGCTTCGTGCAACAGCGCGGTCGCATCGAGCGACAAGGTGCCGCTGCGCGCAAGCTGTCTGTGCGCCATGCACATCAACTCAGGATAGAGCAGCCGGTACAACGGCTCGCGCGCAGCCTCGTCACCTTCACTGGCGCGTCGCAGAAGTTGGGTTACCTCGCTCATTCGTTCCGTCCCGGCAACCGATGCGTCTCCCCCGAGACAACCCCTTCAATACGATCGCATATTTTGCGCGGCAGGTGTGCATTATCGTCCGCCGGGGATTTTCGCTTGATTCGGCGACGCCCATTGCCGCGACGGTCATGCACATCGCACGCGGTCTGACCGAGGCATCGTCGGCAACCTGTTCAGCGTTGCAGTCTACCGTTGTCGTGCCATGCACCGCGGGCAGCAGGCCCGACCCGCCGCGATCAAGCTTTTGCTTCGAACCCGAGCGCCGCGGAGTTGATGCAGTAGCGCAAGCCGGTGGGCTTGGGCCCGTCCGGAAAGACGTGGCCGAGGTGCGAATCGCAGCGCGCGCATTTGACTTCGACGCGGCGCATGCCGTGACTCCCGTCTGCATGCTCGCTCACCGCGCTGGCGTCGACCGGCTGCCAGTAGCTCGGCCAGCCGCTGCCGGATTCGTACTTGGCCTGCGATGAAAACAGCTCGGCGCCGCAGGCCGCGCACAGATACGTGCCGGCCTGGTGATGATCGTAGTACTTGCCGGTGAACGGTGCCTCGGTTGCCGAGCAGCGGCATACGGCGTACTGCTCCGGGCTCAACTCGTCGCGCCACTGCGCATCGGTCTTTTCGATCTTGTCGCTCATGATTTTCTCCCTTCAATTCCTGATCTGCTGAAACAGACGCGATATCGGGGCAAACCTTACACCTGCAAGACATTGAAAATGAACGGAACGAATGCGCGCGAATTGCCCGTGCTCCGCGTTTCGGGCAAGCTTGCCGGCCTCACGTTAGCCTTGCGACGTCCCCGTGCTGCCACTCTCGCTGAACGACCGCCGGCTCCGGCACTTGCCGCTGCATCCCCTGTCGCTGCTGTTGCTGGCCGCGTTGGCCGAACCCGCGTTTGCGCAAACCGCCGTGATCGCGCCGTCGACGACGCAGTACACCTGCCCGGCCGGCGTGCTGCGCTGCGTGGCACCGAAGAACGAATACGGCAAGTGCAAGCGCAACGACCTGCTCGACTTTTTCGTGCCGGGCCTGCCGCCTGCCGGGGACCGCTCGAAGGCGCAGTCCACTGCCGATGCGAACAAGGTGACCTGGACCGACAAGAACCACGCCCAGCTCGAAGACGACGTACGCATGCAGCGCCTCGATGCGCTGCTGCGCACCGACTTCCTCACCTACAACAGCGAGACTACCGACTACGTCGCCACCGGCCACGTGCGCTACCAGGACGCCGGCATGCTCATGTCGGCCGACAAGGCGCGCGGCACGACGACGCCGAACGTGACGTATCTGGACAACGTGCGCTACCAGATGCTCGACCAGCGCGGCAACGGCATCGCGGCCGTGGTCAACCAGACCGACCCGGATCATTCGAAGATGACCCAGGGCACGTTCTCGACCTGCGATCCGAGCGAGCGCCAGTGGGAAATGCGCGCGAACGACCTCGAGATCGACAAGGTCAGGAACGAGGGCTATGGCCACGGCGTCACCCTGGCCTATCAGGGCGTGCCGTTCCTGTGGCTGCCGTACCTGTCGTTCCCGATCGACGAGGGCCGCCACTCGGGCTTCCTCATGCCCGTGCTCGGCTACAGCAACCGGCGCGGCTTCAAGCTCGGCATCCCGTATTACCTCGATCTCGCGCCGAACTACGACCTCACCCTCAAGCCGATCGAATACACCAAGCGCGGGCCGTTCCTCGACACCGAATTCCGCTATCTGTCGGAGTGGGATCGCCTGATGCTCAACGTCGGCTACATGCCCAAGGACGACGTCACCAACGAGACTTCGCGCGGCTACCTGCGCCTGCAGAACTGGACCACGTTCAACGCGAACTGGGGTGCGACCGTGGACGTGCACCGCGTCTCCGACGATCGCTACCTGCGCGATTTCGGCGACAGCTTCCAGAGCACGGCGATCAGCCTGCTGCCCTCGAGCGCCTACGTCAACGGCAACGGCAGCTGGTGGAACATGGCGATCGGCGGCGACACCTGGCAGGTCAGCGATCCGAGCATCGAGTCGTTCTGTCCCGGTGGCGGCTCGCTGCAGGGCTGTGCCAACCCCGTCGTCTACAAGCCGTACACGCGCCTGCCGCGCGTGGCGTTCAACATCCTCCCGCAGCACTACGGCGGCTTCGAAGCGGGCATGGAGTCGGAGTACATCGACTTCCAGCGCGGATATTCGCTGACCGGACGACGCCTGGATCTCTACCCGCACATCTCCTACCCGATCGAGAGCCTGGCCTGGTTCGTGCGCCCGACCGTCGGCTATCGCATCACCCAGTACGATCTGTCGGACATGCGCTACAACACCAATCCGCTGATCACCGGCACCTCGCCCTCGCGTCGCCTGCCGATCGCGAGCGTCGATTCGGGGCTGTTCTTCGAGCGCGATGCCAAGCTGTTCGGCAAGTCCTTCATCCAGACACTCGAACCACGCCTGTTCTATCTCTGGGTGCCGTACCGCAACCAGGACAAGCTGCCGAACTTCGATACCTCGCTGCCCAGCCTCGACTTCCCCAGCCTGTTCCGCACCAATGCGTACACGGGCGGCGACCGTCAGGCGGACGCGAATCAGGCCACCGTCGCGCTGACCTCGCGCCTGATCGACGCTGACAGCGGCGACCAGCTGCTCAGTGGCAGCATCGGCCAGATCCGCTACTTCAAGACGCCGCGCGTCAGCCTGCCCTATTTCGGCAACGCGCTGAACGGCGCCGGAAAAGACGTGTTCACCGAACTGCAGTTCACCATCAACAAACGCTGGAGCGTGACCTGGGACGCGCAGTGGAACACGAACGCGCCCAATGCCACCGATCCCGGTAATTCGGACTGGTTCGGCTCGTTCGGCCGGCGCACCGACCTCAACTCGCTTTCAGTGCAGCACCGCTTCGGCACTGACGGCGTGGTCAACCTGTCCTACCGCTACCGTCGCGGTTTCCTCGAGCAGTACGACGCGACCGCGCTGATCCCGCTCAACCTGCGCTGGAGCCTCGTCGGCCGCTATTACTACTCGATCAAGGACAAGCGACTGCTCGAGTCCTTCGCCGGCGTGCAATACGACAGTTGCTGCGTCGCCGCCCGCCTCGTCGCGCGGCGCTGGCTCAACAACGCAAGCAATCCGTACAACGATGCGATCTACATTCCGAACAACGTCAAGGCGGAAAATACCGTCTTCCTGGAATTCGAGTTCAAGGGCATCGGCGCGAGCGGCCAGCGGACGCAGAACTTCCTGCGGCATGCTATCCTTGGCTATCAATAAGTTAGGCCCCCGTGGGCTTCAGCGCTGCGCCGGCTAGGCCGAGTTGCAGCGCTTCGGCCTGATGCGCGGACTCCATTCAGGGTGTCCGCGCTATCTTCCCTTTCCCGCACGCGGGCGCGACGGCGCCCGCTACGTCATTCGATTGCAGCAGAGCCGCCGATGAACAAGCTTTTCGCCGCCTTCCTCGCTCTTTTCCTCGTCGCCACCGTGCCAGTGGCGCGCGCGCAGATCCAGCCGGTCGAGCCGCTCGACCGCATCGTCGCGATCGCCGAGGACGACGTGATCCTGCAGAGCGAACTCGACCGCGCCGTCACCCAGATTCAGGCCCAGATGCAGGCCCAGTACCGCAGCAACCCGCAGCAGCTGCCGCCGGCGGACGTATTGCGCAGCCAGATGCTCGATCGCCTGATCATGAACCGCCTGCAGATCCAGCGCGCGTCGTCGACCGGCATCCGCGTCACCGACAACGAGGTCGACCAGGCGATCGGCCGCATCGCGCAGAGCAACAACATCGACGTCACCCAGTTGCGCGGCGCGCTCGCGCGCGACGGCATCGACTACGACGAGTTCCGCAAGCAGACCAAGGAGCAGATTCTCGTCCAGCGCCTGCAGCAGCGCATCATGCAGGGCGCGGGCAATGTCAGCGACGCCGAAGTCGACACCCTGCTCGCCAGCGGCAACGTCAAGACCGGCGAAATCCACCTCGCCCACATCCTCATCGCCACGCCCGAGAACGCGAGCGCCGAGCAGATCCAGACGGCCAAGCAGAAGGCCGACGACGTGAAGAAGCAGATCGACGGCGGTCTCGATTTTGCCGCTGCGGCAATCCGCTACTCGAACGCGCAGGACGCGCTCGAAGGCGGCGACCTGCAATGGCGCCCGCTCAACGCGCTGCCCGAGGCGTTCGTGCAGATCGCCGAGTCGCTCACGCCGGGCCAGGTCTCGCAGGTGATCCGCGGGCCGAACGGTTTCCACATCATCAAGGTCATCGACAAGCGCGGCGGCGGCAGCAAGCAGCTCGTTACCGAGTACCACGCGCGCCACATCATGATTCCGGTCACCGAGCTCGTATCGAGCGCCGAGGCGCAGAAGAGCGCGGCCGACCTGCGCCGTCGCATCGTCGACGGCCACGAGGACTTCGCCAAGCTCGCCAAGGAATACTCCAAGGATCCGCCGACCGCGAACCTCGGCGGCGACATGGGCTGGTTCCCGATCGACCGCTTCGGCACCGCCGTCGCCAC
>NZ_DASVOK010000487.1:0-1999 GCF_036383415.1 Rudaea sp.
TGCTCGTCGCGCTCGTGCTCGCGCGGCGGCCGCTCGGCACATGGTTCTTCGGCAGGCACGGGCCAGTCGAGCGCGTCGGCTTCCTGCGCCGGCGTCGCGAGGCGCTGCGCGGCTTCGTCAACAACGTGCTCGCGCAGACGCAGATTCTGATGCAAGGATCGCCCGCGTATTTCGCCCTCGCGTTCGCCTCAACCGCGATGCAGTGGCTCGCGCGTTACGGTGTGCTCTGGCTCATCCTCGCGCTGCTCGGCGCGCAGGTGCCGTTCTCGCTCGTGCTACTGCTGCAGGGCGTCGTGCTGCACGTCGCACAATGGACCGGCGTGCCGGCTGGCGGCGGCGGCGCGGATCTTGGTCTCGCCGTGACGCTCGCCCCGTTCGCCTCGACCAGCGCGGTCGCCAGCGCGCTGCTGCTGTGGCGCATCGCGACGCTGTATCTGAGTTTGCTTGCCGGCGTGATCTCGATCAGCGCTCTGCGCTGGCGCGCAAAGCCGGCGCAGACCACCGATGCCGCTGCGTCGGTGGAGCAAAGTCTCAGCTGACGACGATCGGCGGCACCGTGCGCGAGCGGCGCAGGTTGCCGAGCATGAGCCCACCGCGCAGCAGGCGGCCGGCGATCATGCGCGTGATCCGGCTGACGTCGCGAAACGGCTTGAAGTGGCTCGCGCGCCGCTCCTCTTCGTAGCTGGCCTTGATCGGCACCGAGACGGTGTGGATGCCACGCGCCGCGCATTCGATGAGGATCTCGCTCTCGAACACGAAGCCGTCGTGCGGCAGTGCGAGCGCGGTTTCGATCGCGGCACGCGGGTAGTAACGTTGGCCGCTCTGCGAATCGACGACGCGCTGGCCGCAGGCCCACGACACCCAGAAATCGGCTTGCGCATTGCCGAACCGATTCTTGTCCGGCTGCGCATCCTTGCCGAGCAGGCGCGCGCCGATGACGATGTGGTTCGGGTAGCGCTTCGCCGCGGCGAGCAGGCGTGGCAGGTCGGCCGCGTCGTGCTGGCCGTCGCCATCCATCGTCAGCACGCCATCGGCGCCGAGCTTGAGCGCAAGTTCGAAGCCGTCGCGCAGCGCCATCGCCTTGCCTTGCGGCGTGGCGTGGCGAATGCGTTCGACCGGAAGATCGGCGACGACATCGCTGGTGCGGTCGCTCGAACCGTCGTCGACGACAATCACCTTGGCGCAGTGGCGCAGCGCGGCCGTGACCACGGCGCGGATCGCGCGCTCCTCGTTCAGCGCCGGGATCACGACGACGCCGGTCGCCACCGCGTCCGCGCTCTGCGTTGCCTGAGTCTGCTCCCCGGTCAAAACGAAATCTCCAGATGCAATGCCGATGACGGCAAGTCTTTGTCGGCGTGCAGGGCGAAGTCAAACCCCGCGCCCTCTCCCCGCGCCAGCGCGGCCAGCAACGGCAGGCTTGCCGCTGCGGGATTGCGCTCGCGCAGAGCGTGCAGCGTGGCTGGCAGCGGCGCAAGTTCCGCCGCAGCATGACGCAATTCCAGGCGCAGGCGCGTGATCGGCCGCGCCGCGGCGGGCGCGAGCACGAAGGCCATGCCGAACGGCGCATCGCAGTCGATGACCTCGGCGAGCGGGCCGGTTGCGGCGATGTCGAATGCGACGTAAAGCACCGGCGCCGCTTCGCTCGCCGCGATCGTCGCCGCTTCGAGCAGGCCGGCGGCGAACGTCGCGGAACCCGCGCTCAACGCAGTCGACGAGGCCATGCAGCCGCTCGCGATCGTCCAGTATCCGGCCGGCGCGTTGTGCACGGAATTGTGGAACTTGGTCGGCGACAGTTCGAGCGGCGTGCGCGCGAGTACGGTGCAAAGATAATCGTTGATCGCCAGGTCGCCGTAGGCAGAAGCGAACACGTTCTGCAGATCGTGTGGCGCGCACCCGGCCATCGCGCAGGCCTGTTCGGCCGCAGCGAGTGCGAGCAGCACCGAATCCGGCGCGCGGCGGCGCTCGTTCGGCGCCAGCAAAGTGGGCGCAGGCCGCGCGA
>NZ_DASVOK010000488.1:0-4359 GCF_036383415.1 Rudaea sp.
AAGAGCGCGTGCCTATGACGCGCATGCGCGCGAAGATCGCCGAGCGCCTGATGCAGTCAAAGAATTCGATCGCGATGCTGACCTCGTTCAACGAGATCAACCTGTCCAAGGTCGCGGCGATGCGCAAGGAACTCGGCGAGCAGTTCGAGAAGGCCAACGGCATCAAGCTCGGCTTCATGAGCTTCTTCGTCAAGGCTGCGGCGGAAGCGCTCAAGCGCCATCCGATCGTCAACGCCTCGGTCGACGGCAACGACATCATCTATCACGCCTACCAGGACATCTCGGTCGCCGTGTCGACCGACAAGGGCCTGGTCACGCCGGTGCTGCGCGATGCGCAGAACATGGGTTTCGCCGACGTCGAGAAGGCGATTGCCGGCTTCGCCAAGAAGGCGCGCGAAGGCGGCCTCACCCTCGACGACCTGCAGGGCGGCACGTTCACGATCACCAACGGCGGCACGTTCGGCTCGCTGTTCTCGACGCCGATCGTCAACCCGCCGCAGAGCGCGATCCTCGGCATGCACGCGATCAAGGAACGCGCGATCGTCGAGAACGGCCAAGTCGTTGCTGCGCCGATGATGTACGTGGCGATCAGCTACGACCACCGCATCATCGACGGCAAGGACGCAGTGCTGTTCCTCGTCGACATCAAGAACCAGCTCGAGAATCCGCAGCGGATGTTGCTCGGCATGTAAGCGGGATCCGTCGTCGGGGAGCTGGATAACGGCTCCCCGACGCTCCATATCGGGTTCACCCGCTTCCCGAAATCAGCGGCATCCACTCACTGGAATCTCCCCATGGCAGACCAATTCGACGTCATCGTCATCGGCGGCGGTCCCGCCGGTTATCACGCGGCGATCCGCGCCGCGCAGCTTGGCCTCAAGACTGCGTGCATCGACAATTTCAAGGGCAAGGACGGCAAGCTCGCGCTCGGCGGCACCTGCCTCAACGTCGGCTGCATCCCGTCGAAGGCGCTGCTCGACTCGTCCAAGCAGTTCTGGAACCTGACCCAGCATTTCGACGTGCACGGCATCACGACCAAGGACGCGAAGATCGACGTCGGCACGATGGTCGGGCGCAAGGACAAGATCGTCAAACAGTTCACCGGCGGCGTCGCGCTGCTGTTCAAGGGCAACAAGATCACCGCGTACGACGGCTTCGGCACGCTATTGCCGAACAAGCTCGTCAGCGTCAAGCGCTTCGATGGCACGACGACCGAACTGACCGCGCCGAACATCATCCTCGCCGCGGGCTCGACCTCGATCGAGCTGCCGTTCGCGAAGTTCGACGGCAAAAACATCGTCGACAATGCCGGCGCGCTCGATTTCGACGCGGTGCCGAAGCGCCTCGGCGTGATCGGTGCCGGCGTGATCGGCCTCGAACTCGGCAGCGTCTGGCGCCGTCTCGGCGCCGAAGTGACCATTC
Organism: Rudaea sp.; assembly: GCF_036383415.1. Classification (GTDB taxonomy): domain Bacteria; phylum Pseudomonadota; class Gammaproteobacteria; order Xanthomonadales; family Rhodanobacteraceae; genus Rudaea. The sequence goes on from NZ_DASVOK010000488.1 coordinate 1,423, forward strand.
TCGAAGCGCTGCCGGATTTCCTCGCCGCCGCAGAGAAGGACGTCGCCAAGGTCGCCGCGAAGGAATTCGCCAAGCAGGGCCTCGACATCAAGCTCGGCGCCAAGGTCAGCAAGGCCGAGGTCAAGGGCGGCACTGTTGAGCTCACGTATACCGATAAAAACGGCGAACAGAAGCTCGTCGTCGACAAGCTGCTCGTCGCCGTCGGCCGCCGCGCCGCGACGAACGGCCTGCTTGCCGAAGGCACCGGCGTGCAGCTCGACGAGCGCGGTCGCGTCGTCGTCGACGATCATTGCCACACCACCGCAGACGGCGTCTGGGCCGTCGGCGACTGCGTGCGCGGGCCGATGCTCGCGCACAAGGGTTTCGAGGAAGGCATCGCCGTCGCCGAACTGATCGCCGGCAAGCCGGGCCACGTCAACTACGACTACATCCCCTGGGTAATCTACACCGAGCCGGAGATCGCCTGGGCCGGAAAGACGGAGGACGAACTCAAGAAGGCCGGCATCCCGTACAAGGTCGGCAGCTTCCCGTTCGCTGCGATCGGCCGCGCCGTCGCGATGAACGAGACCGCGGGCTTCGTCAAGATCCTCGCCCATGCCGAAACCGATCGCTTGCTCGGCGTGCATATGGTCGGCCCAGGCGTGTCCGAGCTGATCGCCGAGGCCGTCGTCGCGATGGAATTCCACGGCTCCGCCGAAGACCTCGCACGCATCATCCACGCGCATCCGACGCTGAGCGAAGCCGTGCACGAGGCCGCGCTCGCGGTCGACAAACGCGCGATTCACAAGGTCAACTGAGCCGCATCCATCCCGGCGAAAGCCGGATCGGGCCGTCATTCCGGCATGCGCCGGAATGACGAACAAGGAGAGAGCGATGGCCGTTCCCAACACCTTTTCCGCCTTCCGCATCCACGCCGACCGCGGCAATTACCGCAGCGGCGTCGAACAGCTGAAACTCGACGAGCTCTCGCCCGGCGAAATCGTCGTCAAGGTCGCCTACTCCTCGGTCAACTACAAGGACGCGCTCGCCGGCACCGGCAAGGGCAAGATCCTGCGCGAGTCTCCGCTGGTCGGCGGCATCGACGTGGCCGGTCACGTCGTCGAGTCGAGCGATGCGAAGTTCAAAGAAGGCGACGCCGTGCTCGTCACCGGCTGCGGCCTGTCGGAGACGCGCGACGGCGGCTACACGCAGTATGCGCGGCTTGAATCGAAATGGACGATTCCGCTGCCGAACGGACTGACGCTGCGCGAGGCGATGATCCTCGGCACGGCCGGTTTCACCGCCGGATTGTCGTTGTATAGAATGCAACAAAATGGACAAGTACCGTCGCTGGGCCCGGTCGTCGTCACCGGCGCGACCGGCGGTGTCGGCTCGCTCGCGATCGACATCCTCACGCGTGCCGGCTACGAGGCGCATGCGATCAGCGGCAAGCTCGAACACTTCGACGACCTGATCGCGCTCGGCGCCAAGCAGTGCATTTCTCGCAAGGACCTCTACTGGGGCCAGCGCCCGCTCGAAACGAGCCGCTGGGCCGGCGCGATCGACAACGTCGGCGGCGAGATGCTCGCGGGACTGACGCGCGTCATCCATCCCTACGGCAACATCGCCAGTTGCGGACTCGCGGCCGACCCGGCGCTAGCCACGACGGTGATGCCCTTCATCCTGCGCGGCGTCAGCCTGCTCGGCATCGCCTCGGCAGGCACCGCGCGCGACATCCGCGATGCGGTGTGGCAACATCTGGCGAGCGACTGGAAACCGGCGCATCTGGACCGGATCGCCACGCGCGAAGTCGGCCTGGACGGGTTGCCGGCGGTGTTCGAGACGATGCTCGCAGGCGGTTCATTCGGCCGTACCGTGGTCAGGCTTTGAGCGGGAAGAACATCGCAAAACAGTGATGTTCATCACGCATATTCAGGAACGCTGTCGCAATCGAGAACTTGTGCCTACAATCAACTCTCAACCAATCCTGCAGGGGGCAGGTATCCGTCCATGGCGCGCATACTGATCGTTGACGACTCGCCCACACAATTGCTGGGCCTCAAACGCATCGTCGAAAAACTCGGCCATCTCGCAACGACGGCCGAGGATGGCGCCGCTGGCGTGGATACCGCCAAACGCGAAATCCCCGACCTGATCCTCATGGACGTGGTGATGCCCAACCTCAACGGCTTCCAGGCCACGCGCACGCTCGCACGCGAGCCGACGACGAAACATATCCCGGTGATTCTCGTCACCACCAAAGGCCAGGAAACCGACAAGGTCTGGGGTATGCGTCAGGGCGCGAAGGCCTACGTGACCAAGCCGATCGACGAGAAGGAACTCATGCAGGCGATCAAGAACCTGCTGCCCGCGACCGCGGCATAGCCGTAAGGGCGCGACTTGCGCGCGCCTCGCGCACAAGTCGACCCGCTACGCTCGCGCCACCGACTCGCCGAATTCCTGCGCCATCTGTTCGTAAAGCTTGCGCTGCGTTTCGGTGTGCGCAGGTGGCGCATGCACCTGCAGCGTGACGAACTGGTCACCGGGCGTCGCGCCCGGCATGCCCCGACCGCGCAGGCGCATCTTCTTGCCGGAATCGGAACCGGCCGGAATTTTCAGCTCCACGTCGCCGGCCAGCGTCGGCACGGTCATCGTGCCACCGAGTGCGGCCTGCCACGGCGCAATCGGCAGGGTCAGCAACACATCGCGGCCATCGAGCTGGAAGCGGCCATCCTCGCGCACCGCGACTTCGAGCAGCAGGTCGCCCGCCGCCGCACCCTGCGAACCCGGCGATCCCTGCCCCGCGAGGCGAATCTGCTGCCCCGGCAGGATGCCCGCGGGAATCTTCACCTCGAGCGTGCGTTCGTCGCCGCTGCCGTCGCGCAGCGTGATGCGTTCCTTGCCGCCGCTGAACGCCGTCGCCAGTGGAATCTCGACGCGCGCCTGCACGTCGCGTCC
>NZ_DASVOK010000489.1:0-10493 GCF_036383415.1 Rudaea sp.
CTGACGCGCGTCTTCGATCGCATGGTAGAGGCCGATCACGCCGAGATAGAGGAACAGCAGCACGAGCTCGCTGGTCAGGCGTGCGTCCCAAGTCCACCACGTGCCCCACATCGGCTTGCCCCAGAGCGAACCCGTCACAAGAGTGATGAAGGTGAACGCCGCGCCGACCGGTGCGCTCGCCATCGCGAGCGTTTCCGACAGCTTGATCCGCCACACCAGCGCGACGAACGAGTTCGCCGCCATGAAGGCGTAGACGAACAGGCTCATCCACGCGCAGGGCACGTGCACGTAGATCATGCGGAACGAGTCGCCTTGCTGGTAATCCGCTGGTGCGACGGCGAGGCCGCCGTAGAGCCCGACTGCGCCGGTAACGAGCGCGATCGCATACAGCCATGGCAGAAAACGCCCGGCAAGGCGATAGAAGTACGGCGGCGAGCCAAGCTTGTGGAACCAGAGTACGAGTGGGGACATTTTTATCCGACAGAATTCAACATGCTGACGCAAACCGGCATTCAAGTTATCTCTTGCTCCTGTCCGTCATTGACGAGATGACCAAATGACGAAGAAAGAGATTTTACGTCAACCACGCCGCCGTTTCTCTTCATGCATCAGGATTCCGGTCGTGCGAGTCGTTTCAGTCGCGCGAGAACATCAGGCGTCAGTGTGCCGAGCACGCCGCGACGTTCCGCTGAAATATGCGCGCCCGGCTCTTCTTCGCCGAACACGTAGTGATCGAGCAGCGCTTTCCACGCGCCGCGCTCGGCCGGCGGCATCGATTTGTACGCGAGCAGGCAATGCATCAGCGCATGCAGGCCGGGTTCGGTCACGCCGTCCGTATGCCACCAGAAATTGACCAACGCATTGAGCCGTTCGAGTGAGGCGACATGGTGCCACCACACCGGTGGAATATAGATCGCATCGCCCGGATGGAGTTCGGCGGTTTGCGCATGGTCGAGGGCTTCGCGCAATTTAGGCCAACGCGAGTCGTCGATTGCATCGAGAGGCGGCAGGCTGATTGCCGCCGCAGTGGGAGCGAAGTCGATCGGCCCAACGTAGAGGTTGCGCACCTGATCTGGTGGAAACAGGGTGAAGCGCCGTCGACCGCAGGCGACGACCGCGATGTTGTGCGTGCTGTCGAAATGCGCGGGCGTCGTCACCCGGTTGCCGAGCCACAGCCGTGGTTGCACCGACGCGTCGAGAAAGGGCAGCCGGTGCGTGGCAACGAGGTCGGGCACGCATTGTGACAGCAGCGCGCTCTGCAGTGCTACGCCGCGCGGCGATGTTCCTTGCCGGGCATAGCCTGCGAGGCGCTTCAGTGCATCGGTGACTGAGACGCGAAAATGCTCGTAGTTGAAGCCGTCGATCGTCGCGTTGTAGCCGATCTTGCCATCTGCCTGCGCGTCGATCAGCAGCACGTCGACCGGTGTGCCGTTGTCGTGGCGTGCGAGTTCTTCGGCGAAAGCGGTATCCGATTTCTCGGCCAGCGCGACGAGCGGCCAGTCGCCGCACAGACCGCGCAACACGAGCGGCTGCGCACGGCTCATGATTTCGCGCAGGTCGATCCGTTGACCGGTAACGCGGAATTCCTCGATGGCGGTTGGCATGGCGCGGCTACGTCAGTGAAATCTTCAGCGCCGCGGCGGTTGCCAGCGGCGCGAGCACGAGCGCGAGCACGAGCCACGCAGCCAGCCACAGCAGCGGCGCAGCGTAGGGCAGCCCGGCCTGCGCGGCATTGCAGGCACCGGCGCCGAAGATCAGCACCGGCACGATCAATGGCAGCACGAGCAGGGTCAGCAGCATGCCGGAGCGGCGCAGGGCCACGGTCAGCGCAACACAGATCGCGCCGATCAGGCTGAGCAGCGGCGTCGCAAGCGCAAGTGCGGCGAGCAGCACGGGCAATACGCTGTCGGGCAGATGCAGCAACATCGCGAGCAGCGGTGCGATCACGATCAGCGGCAGCGTCGTGGTCAGCCAGTGGATCGCGATCTTGCAGGCGAGCAGCAGCGAAAGCGGATGCGGCGAGAGCACGAGTTGCTCGAGCGAGCCGTCATCGAGGTCGCTGCGGAACAGGCTGTCGAGCGAGAGCAGCGCGGCGAGCAGCACGGCAACGAATATCGTGCCCGCGGCGATGCGTTCGAGCACCTGCGCATCGGGGCCGAGCGCGAACGGAAACAGCGCCACGACCATGACCGCGAACAGCAGCGGATTGAACGCGTCGCCGCGACGGCGCCAGGTCAGGGCGAGGTCGCGCTTGAGCAGTGCGACGCAGGCTGCCGAAGTCGTGCCGGGCTTCATGCGTGTGCCTCGCCGGCGGCTTGTTCGATTGCCTGCGCACGCAATGCAATCCTGCGTGGCGTTCCTGATGTGTAAGCATACGCGCCATGCGAGGTGATCAGCGCCGAACCACCGCGTTGGGCGTGCATCAGGAGCAGGCGATTGACGAGTTCGATGCCTTCGCGGTCGAGGTTCGCATAGGGCTCGTCGAGCAGCCACAGCGCCGCGGGTACGAGCAGCAGGCGCGCGAGTGCGACGCGCTTTTTCTGTCCCGCCGAAAGAAGGCGCAGCGGCTGACCTTCGTAGCCGGCGAGGCCGACGCTCGCGAGCGCGATTGTCGGAGTGATCCCGGGGCGGATGCCACCGAGACCGACCGCGAAACGCAGGTTCTGCAACGTGGTCAGCTCGAGTTTCATGCCCGGCAGATGACCGAGCAACGCCACTTGGTGCGAGAGCTTCGCCAAGGTCAGGTGCACGCCGTTGAGCAGCACCTCGCCCGCGGTCGATTCGAGCAGGCCGGACAGAACCTTGAGCAGTGTCGTCTTGCCGCTGCCGTTGTCGCCCTCGATCAAGACGACCTCGCCCGCGGCCAAGGAAAAATCGAGCGGGCCGAAAATCGGCTCCTCGTTGCGCGCATACGCCAAACCTCGCGCGGCGAGCAGGGGCGGCGTGTCGGCAAGATCGATGGCGGACATGGTCTGGGTGGACGGCAAGGCCGGCCATGCTAGCGGTCCGGCGCGCGCGATGCCAGCGCAGGGCATTTCCCGCGCAGGCGGCGCGCATTAGACTCGGCGCAGAACGCACGCTTGGAGAGGCTGCATGATTGACCGCATTTGGCGCGCAGGGAGATTCGCCGCGGCGATCCTTGTGACGCTGCTGTTCACGCAAGCCGTTGCCGCGTCCGATCCGGGTCAGGAACGCGTGGTCTACCTGATCTCCCTGCGCGATGCGCCGTTGGTCGAGAACGCCGCGAAACGCGTATCGGCCGGTGCCAAAGCGCCAGCGGGCGGCCGGCAGGCGATGCGCGATGCGCTCGCTGCGCCGCAGAGTACCACTTACCTCGGGCAACTCGACGCGGCACGCAATGGCGTGATCGATCTGGCGAGTCGCGCGATTTCGCGTCAGCTCGTGCCGACTCAGGTCTACACGCACGCAGCGAACGGCATGGCGCTCGAATTGACCCGTGCGGAAGCGGACAAGATCGCCGCATTGCCCGGTGTGGCCGCCGTGCGCCGCGAACGCATCCTGCGCGTGCACACCGACGCGGGCCCGCAATGGATCGGCGCCGACGCGTTGTGGTCCGGGCAAGCCGGCATGACGACCAAGGGCGAGGGCGTGGTGATCGGTGTGATCGACACGGGCATCAATCCGGCCCATCCCTCGTTCGCCGCGATCGGCGGCGACGGCTACACACACACCAACCCGCGCGCGGGCTATCTCGGCCTCTGCGCGAGCGGGCAGGCCGCGTGCAACGGCAAGTTGATCGGCATCTACGACTACAGCAACGAAGGCAACAAGGGGGTCGACGTCGCGGGTCACGGCAGCCACGTGTCGGCGATCGCGGCGGGTAATGCGATCAATGCGAACCTGCGCGGCATGACGGCGAACCTGACGCGCAACGTCTCCGGTGTTGCCCCGCACGCGAACCTGATCATGTACAAGGCCTGCAACGCGAAGCCGATCGATGCTTCGCAGGGCGACGGCACTTGCGCCGAGTCGTGGCTGGTAAAGGCGATCGACCAGGCGATCGTGGACAAGGTTGACGTCATCAACTACTCGATCGGCGGCGACACGACCGATCCTTACACCTTGCTCGCCGATCGCAGCAGCGATGCGTATGCGTTCTATCAGGCACGCGCGGCCGGCATCGTGATCGCCGTTGCCGCGGGCAACGAGGGGCCGAGCGCGAACACCTTGAGCGAGCCGTCCAACGCGCCGTGGGTAATCGGCGTGGCCAACGCCTCGCACAACCGCCGTCTGACCAATACGCTGACCGGGACGACGGGAACAGGCGCCGCTTCGCCATTCGGCGATCTCGTCGGCCAGGGATTCACGGCCGGATATGGTCCGGCCGCGGTCGTCTACGCCGGCGACTACGGCAGCGCGCTGTGCGGGAAAGGCACTTCGGTGTCGTCGCCGCCGGACGGATCGAGCAATCCCTGGCCTGCAGGCACGTTCCACGGCGAGATCGTGATCTGCGATCGCGGCACCTACGGGCGCGTCGAGAAAGGCTACAACCTCCAGGTCGCGGGCGCGGGCGGCATGGTCCTCGCGAATGCGGCCAGTGACGGCGAAAGTACCGTGTCGGACGACCACTACCTGCCGGCGGTGCATCTGGGGTACCGGGAAGGGCAGGCCATCAAGGATTGGGCGCACACATACGCGCCGCTGCGCAGCTCGATCTCCGGCGTCGCCGCGCAACTCGATGTGGCGTTCGGCGATGTGCTCGAAGCCTCCAGCTCGCGCGGACCGTACGGATTCACCGGCGGCGTACTCAAGCCCGACCTGACCGCGCCCGGCACGAACATTCTCTCCGCATCGAACACTGGCAACGGCCTCGCGCTGATGACCGGTACCTCGATGGCCAGCCCGCACGTGGCCGGCAGCGCAGCACTCGTGCTTTCTGCGCACCATGACTGGACGCCGGCACAGGTCGAGTCGGCCCTGATCGGCTCCGCGCTCGCGGGCAGCGTGCGCAAGGAAGACGGCGCCACGCTGGCTTCCCCGAATGACGCCGGCAGCGGCCGCGTGCAACCGGCACTGGCAGCGAATGCCGGCTTGTATCTGCCGCTGGGCGCTGCCGACTTCACTGCGCAGAATCCGAGTCAGGGCGGTGACCTGCGCAAACTCAATCGCGTCGGTATCGAGGACGAGCATTGTTTCCAGCACTGTGACTTCACGCGCACCGTTACCGACATGTCCGGTGGTGGCACCTGGCAAATCAGCGCGAGTGTGACAACGGGCGCAGCGATTACGGTGACACCGAGCCAGTTCACGCTCGCGGCCGGAGCATCGCAGATGCTCGATATCCAGCTCGATGTCAGCGATCCGCGCCTGCTTGGCCATTGGGTCAGCGCCCGCGTCGTCCTCCACAAGACTGGTGGCGTGCGTGGCGCAAGCGACATTGCGCTGACCGTGGCTGTTTTTTCCGATCCTGGTCCCCCACTGTTGTTCCGGGAATTGTCCGGAGCCGCCGGCGGCGGGCACGCAGACCTGAATCTGGTGGGATTGCCCGCGTTGGCATCGGCGCAGTTTCTGTCGACCACCCTCGATGCGGGTTCGTTGAATACCTTGTCGCTCGGCGTCGATGCCACGCCGGATGCGCCTTACGGTCTGCCGAAGACCGGCGTGCAGCTCGTCTACGTTCCCTTCCATCGTGGACCGCAGTTGAGCACTTGCCCCGGCGGCTATCGAGCCTGTTATTCGCAAACGGCATTCGTCGTCGCCGAACTTTCCACGACCGAAGCGCCGCAGGCCCGTCTCTATGCAGGCATCGACGGCAATGGCGACGGACAACCGCAGCTTTCCGAGCAAGCCTGCGTCGCCGATGCAGGCACCGCTTCGCCGAACGCGATCGCGCGCTGCGTGATCAATCTGAACGAAGTCGGCTCGAAGACAATCAGTGGAGTATGGGTGCTCGCTCAAGTAGTAAAAGGCGATGCTGCGGCACAATATCGTGTCGATGTGCGTACTGCCGCACCGGAAATCGGGGCGAACGGCACAGCCCGCTACGACGCAGCCACAGATTTCCATACGACCGGTCCGGGGCATGTGCCGACGACCTCGACGATTCCCTTGCGGCTGGGCTGGCCAGCGCCTGGGGTGTCGTCACAACCGCCTGCAGCACCGGGGCAGAGATACTTCGGAGCGGTGCTGATCGACGGTGCACCCGGGCTCGACGGCCGAGCGGGATTCCTGCCGTTCGCCTTGACCCTGTCAGATGCCGGTGGCGACGCGCAGGGAGCCTTGCATGATCTAGGTTCGCGGCCGACCTTGCTGCGCGACTACTTTTATCTCGGCGGCGGCAGTTCATCGCGGCACCGCTTCATTGACGTGCCGCCGAATGTCTCCACGCTGGTAGTCAACGCCGACTTGCCCGCCGGCAGCAATTCCCAGGTCCGGATCGGCATCGCAAGAGCGGATTTTCCCGCATTCTCTTCTTCGCCTGAAATCGATGCCGCGCCCGCAAGCACGGTGGTGTGGACGTTGTCGGCTTCACTGCCGTTGCAGGCCACCAGCGTGCCCGTCACGCCGGGGCGCTGGTATGTCACCGCGGAAAATCTCGGCAACGACGCGGTGGCTGTCGGGCTCGGGCTGAAATTGGCAACGCCCAGTCCTGCAGACAGTACAGGCATACCTCCGGGCACCTACTACAACCCGCAGCGCTCTGGTCACGGCATTTTCGTCAGCCAGGGCGGTGGTCAGCAACTTGTGTATTGGTATACCTATCTCGAGGACGGCACGCCCACCTGGTATTCCGCCCAGGCCTCGCAACCGGATCCGGCAGGCTCGGTATGGACGGCGCCGCTCTATCGGGTCAACTGGAACGGAACGGAAGTCAATGCGAGCCGGCAAGTGGGCGAAGTCACCCTGACGCGCATCGATAACAGCGACATGATCTTGTCCTGGACGCTCGACGGGCAGGCCGGCAGCGAGCGCTTTGCGCGCCTCGGCGCCGGGCCATGTCCGAACTTCAACGGCGCAGCCGCCAATTTTTCCGGTACCTGGTATGTGCCCACGCAATCGGGTTACGGGCTGGATGCGCTGGCGCTTCCGGACCAACTGTTCACAGCGTTCTACTTCTACGACGCGATTGGGGTTGCACGCTGGGGCGTAGGCACGGCGCAGCCGTTCGCGGCGACCAACGCACTGAACCTGACGCAGAGCGCGGGATTCTGCCCGGCGTGCGCATATCGCAAGGTCACTTCGCAACCGCTGGGTACGATGACGATCGACTATATCGACACAGGCAGCGGCAAGCTGTCGACGAACTTCATGTTGCAGCCTCCGCTGAGTGGTTCCTGGACAGTCGATCAGCAAACGCTGGTTCGGCTGACGGGTTCGCCGTCGGCCTGCACGCCCTGAGGACTGTCAGCTGCGCAGCGCCGGGTTGTCCCAACCCGGCTTGGGCGCAAAGCGTGCACAGTATTTCGCGGCGAGCGCGTCGAGCTGCGTCTTGAGCTTCTCCGCGCCTTCGCTCTTGATGTGCTGGATCGGACCGCCGCGGAACGGAGCGAAGCCGGTACCGAAGATCACGCCGGCGTCGAGCAAGTCGGCGTCGTCGGTGACGCCGTCGTGCAGGCAGGCGACCGATTCGTTGAGCAGCGGCAGGATCATGCGCTCGGTGATGTCGTCCGGCGCCTTGTAGTTCGGATCGACTTCGGGCTTGACCGGCTTGCCGTTCTCCCACTTGTACAGGCCTTCGCCGGTTTTCTTGCCCTTCTTGCCGTCGTTGAGGTAGCTGTCGAGACCGTCGGGAATGTCGAGATGCAGGAACTCGCCGACTTCCTTGCCGACCGAGACGCAGACATCGAGTCCGACCGTGTCGGCCAGTTCGATCGGCCCCATCGGCATGCCGAATTTCTTCGCCGCCTTGTCGAGCACAGGGCCGGGAATGCCTTCCTTGAACATGCGCAGCGCTTCGAGCAGGTAGGGGAACAGAATGCGGTTGACGAGAAAGCCCGGCGTGCCTTTCACCGGCACCGGCAGCTTGTCGATTTTCTTGCAGAACGCGAACGCGCGCGCCTCGTTGGCCGCATCGAGATGGTCCTGGCGCACGATTTCGACGAGCGGCATCTGCGCGACCGGGTTGAAGTAGTGCAGGCCGAGGAAGCGACCTTGTGCGTTGACCGCCTGACGCAGTTCGTCGAGAGGGATGCTCGAGGTGTTGGTTGCGAGCAGCGCATCGGCCTTCATTGCCGGTTCGGTCTTGCGGTAGAGGTCTTCCTTCGCCTGCAGATTCTCGAAGATTGCTTCGATGACGAGATCGGCGCCGGCGATGCCGTTGCCATCGACGTCTGCCTTGAGCCGCGCCGTGGCCGGCGCGATCGCCTCGGGTGTTTTCAAGCGCTTCGCGAACAGATCATGCGCACGATCGAGCGCGGGCTGGATGTATTTCATCTCGCGATCCTGCAGCGTCACGTCGAAGCCGCGCAGCGCGCACCATGCGGCAATGTCGCCGCCCATGACGCCGGCGCCGACGACATGGACCTTGCTGATGCCCGAGTCGCCGCTGCCGAGCTTCTTTAGCCGCTCCTGCAGGAAGTAGACGCGGACGAGATTGCGGCAGGTCGGCGTCACCGCGAGCTTGGCCACTGCGCGAGCTTCGATCTTCAGGCGCTGGGTGATGCTCGATCCGCCGCGCCGCCATACCTCGATAAGCGCGAACGGAGCGGGGTAGTGCTGCGGGTTGGCCTTGGCCGCGGTCTGCTTGGCGACGATGGGCGCAAGAATCTGCCGGACCGGCCACAGGTTTGTCGCCCACGCGGTCGCGCGTTGCACGAACGGGCGCGGCTGCGGGTGCGCGATCAGTTCCTTGGCTTCGGCGACGAGCAGCTCCGGCGAGGTCAGCTTGTCGACCACGCCAAGCGCGCGGGCCGCCTCGGCCGACAGCGACTTGCCTGTCAGCATCAGCGGCAGCGCTTCCGGCGCACCGATCAGCCGCGGCAACCGCGCCGTGCCGCCCCAGCCCGGGATGATGCCGAGCATGACTTCGGGAAACGCGAGACGTGTTTTAGCATCGCGTGTCGCGACGCGATAGCGGCAGGCCAGCGCCAGCTCGAAACCGCCGCCCATGCAGGCGCCATGGATCGCCGCAACGGTCGGGCAGCGCAGGCGCGCGATGCTCTGGAACACGCGCTGGCCGTTCTCGATGCTGGCGAGGACGCGGCCTTCCTTCTCGTATTTTTCGAATTCGGTGATGTCCGCGCCGGCGATAAACGTGTCGGGCTTGCCCGAGCGGATCACCAGGCCTTTCGGCGGCTCGATCGCCAGGCGTTCGGCGATCTGCGCCAGTTCGTCCATCGCCGCGCGGTTGAAGGCATTGACCGGCGCGTCGGCGCGGTCGAAGGTCAGCACGAGAATGCCGTCGGCGCCGAGGTCGGGTTTCCAATGGGCAAAGCGCAGGCCTTCGAACATGATGGTTCCGGTTGCAGCGGGGTGGGGCGGCTATAATCGGCGCTGGGGATGGCCGGGTCAACGTATCGCGGGATCCCGGCCGCAGCGCCGGGAACAGGCGCTGCGGTTGTTTCGGCGTCGGCGTCTGGCCGCGGAACTTTCATTGCATATCCCGGTCTAGCATCGTCATGCTCAACCGGGTCGAATTCAAACGGAGTATGGCCCGGATGGGTGAAGCGGACACCGACCGCGAGTTGGTCGAACGTGTACAGAAAGGAGACAAGCGCGCTTTCGATCTGCTGATCCGCAAGTATCAGCACAAGATCGTCAGCGTGATCTCGCGTTACGTCTCCGACTGGAGCGAATGCCAGGACGTGGCCCAGGAAGCCTTCATCCGCGCCTATCGCGCGATCGGCAACTTCCGCGGTGACGCCCAGTTCTACACGTGGATCTACAAGATCGCGATCAACACGGCGAAGAACCATCTGGTCTCGCAGGGCCGGCGCCCGCCGAAGGACGACATCGCGGTCGACGATGCCATGCTGCTCGACGGCGGCGCCTGGCTCAAGGATCGCGCCACGCCCGAGCACGAACTTTTGCGTCAGGAAATTGAACAAACGGTCTTCGATACGGTCGAACAACTGCCGGAAGAGTTGAAAACCGCAATCACGCTGCGCGAGGTCGATGGTTTGAGCTACGAGGAAATCGCGGAACGCATGAACTGCCCGATCGGCACGGTCCGCTCGCGCATCTTCCGCGCCCGCGACGCGATCGATGCGAAGTTGCGTCCGTTGCTCGGCAATTCGGACTCCGAATTGCCGATGATATGAGCGGTCATGACGTTGCAGGTAACGACAATGAGTGAACATCTGCTATCCCGAACCATGAATCCCAATCAAGCCATGGCCGACTCGCTCGGCGAACAATTGTCCGCGCTGATGGATGGCGAGCTGCCGCGCGACCAGGTGCGATTCCTGCTGCGCGGAGTCGCGGCGCAGTCCGACCTTGCCCAGCGCTGGTCGAGCTATCACGTCATCAGCGCGTGCCTGCGGCGCGAATATGTCGCGGTCGCACTGCCGGCGGATTTCGCCGACGGCGTGATC
>NZ_DASVOK010000490.1:0-15984 GCF_036383415.1 Rudaea sp.
CGTTCCAGCAACGGCAGCTTGTCCGCCTTGCCGTCCCATTCCTTCGCATCGGCCGGCGCGTCCTTGCGTACGGTCAGCACCGGCCACGATTTCGAAAGCTCGGCGTTGAGCTGGACGAACTGTTCCTGGCCCGCCGGCACGTCGTCTTCCGGATAGATCGCGTTCGCCGGGCATTCCGGCTCGCACAGCGTGCAGTCGATGCACTCTTCCGGATCAATCACGAGAAAGTTCGACCCTTCGTGGAAACAATCCACCGGACACACTTCCACGCAATCGGTGTACTTGCACTTGATGCAGTTTTCAGTGACGACGAAGGGCATGGTCGAGTAGGGGATGCTTTTGGGCGTTGGGAAGAACGGTTTTTCGGCTAGAAGCGTCGCGAGCGAGGACGCTCAACCGTGGCAAAAATCGCTTTCGAGCGTAACGAGCGAAGGGAATTTGTGCGCGCACGGAGCGCAGGATGCGGAGTGTACTCACGGTACATGAGCAATCCGAGCACCGTACGCGCGCAAATTACCGAGCGCAGTAGCTCCAAAGCGATTTTTGGCGCTCCCAAGGGGATTCGAACCCCTGTTTAGGCCTTGAGAGGGCCCCGTCCTAGGCCTCTAGACGATGGGAGCGGATTGGGTCTGTGCCGCAAGCGCGTTAGTATATCGTTTTCACCGGTCGCGAAACAGATGTCCCGCGCGTCCGTCGCTGTCTGCAAGCAAGAAATCGAAAACAACAAGAATGACTGAAACTGTCCCGTCCAATCCCAGCGCCAGCGTAGCGGTGAATCTGCGTGTCATTCCGCGCGAACAGCACACGATCTCGCGCAAGAACATTTCTTCGGGCGCGCTACGCGTGCTCTATCGTCTCAACGAAGCCGGTTTTTCCGCCTTCCTCGTTGGCGGCGCGGTGCGCGACCTGCTGCTCGGCGGCCGTCCGAAGGATTTCGACGTGGCGACCAACGCCACGCCTGAGGACGTCAAGCGCCTGTTCCGCAACTGTCGCCTGATCGGCCGGCGCTTCCGCCTCGCCCACGTCGTGTTCGGCAACGAGATTGTCGAGGTCGCCACGTTCCGCGGCTCCAGCGATGACGGCAGCGGCGATCGCCACGTCGTCGATGGCCGCATCGTGCGCGACAACGTCTACGGCACGATCGAGGAAGACGCGGTGCGCCGCGACTTCACCGTCAACGCGCTCTACTACAATATCTCGGATTTTTCGGTGCGCGACTACGTCGGCGGATACGAGGATCTGATGCGGCGCGAGCTGCGCCTGATCGGCGATCCGGTGTTGCGCTATCGCGAGGATCCGGTGCGCATGTTGCGCGCGGTGCGCCTCGCGGCCAAGCTCGATTTCGCGATCGCGGCCGATGCGCGTGCGCCGTTCGACGAACTCGGCGAACTGCTGCTGCAGGCGCCGCCGGCGCGCCTGTTTGACGAATCGCTGAAGATGTTCATGGCCGGCTGCGGCCTCAAGAGTTTCCGTGCGCTCGATGCGTCCGGGTTGCTCGCCGACGTGTATCCACTGACCGCGCGCGCTCTCGCGATCAAGAGCGGCGCCACGTTCCGCGCGATGATCGAGCAGGGCATGGCCAACACCGACGCGCGCGTCGCCGAAGGCAAGCCGGTGACGCCGGCGTTCCTGTTTGCGATCCTGCTCTGGGGGCCGGTGCGTGCGCAAGTCGCGAAGGAAATCGCGCGCGGCACTGACATGAACCTGGCGTGGATCCGCATCGGCAACCTCGTGATGAACGAGCAGTCGAAGCACGTCGCCATACCACGCCGGTTCGCGCTCGTGATCGAGGAGATCTGGTCGCTGCAGCCGCGTTTTGAGGCTATGCAGAAGAAACGCGTGTTCCGTCTGCTCGCGCACCCGCGCTTCCGCGCGGCCTACGATTTTCTTCTCCTGCGCGCAAACGAAAGCGCCGAGATCGACGCGCTGGCGCGATGGTGGACGCAGGCGCAGACCTTGGCACACGACGATCTGGCGGCGCAGATGAACTCGATGCCGGCAACGCCGGCCGTTGCCACCGACGACGATGGCGACAGCGCCGCAGGTGCTCCGAAAAAACGTCCGCGCCGCCGCCGCAAGCGGCCGCCCGGAGCCGCCGCGCAGGCGCCGTCCGAGTAGTCGGCGCACCGTGGTCAGCGCCTACATCGGGCTCGGCAGCAACCTCGATGCGCCGGATGGGCAGGTCGAGCGTGCGCTGCGCGAACTGGACGCATTACCGCAGACGCGAGTGGTCGCGCGTTCGCGCCTATACCGCACCGCGCCTTGGGGCGGTATTGCGCAGCCAGACTTCATCAACGCGGTCGCGCAACTGGAAACCGGACTCGACGCACGCGCGCTGATGCGCGCACTGCTCACGATCGAGCACCGTGCCGGCCGCCGCCGCGACGGCGAGCGCAATGGCCCGCGCGTGCTCGATCTCGACCTGTTGCTCTACGGCGACCAGCGCATCGACGATGCCGACCTGCAGGTGCCGCATCCGCGCCTGCACGAGCGCGTCTTCGTGCTCGTGCCGCTGGCTGAAATCGCCCCGGATTTCGCCGTGCCGGGACAAGGGCGGGTACGTGAGCTCTTGGCACGAATCGATGCGACCCATGAAGTCGTCCCGGCGGACGAAGCGACTTGAGACTCCCTTGAATTGCGGCGCCGCACCACGCATCTAGGCGATTCGATACACTACGCGGCCCGCGTCCGCCGAGCGCCCCATGTCCGCCCACCCCAAATCCGCCGCCAAGCCGCCGATCACCGTGCCGCGGTTGTTCGAGATGAAGGCCGCCGGCGAGAAGATCGTCATGCTGACCGCCTACGACGCTGGTTTCGCCGCGCAGTGTGAAGCGGCGGGCGTCGACACGGTGCTCGTTGGCGATTCGCTCGGCAACGTCGTGCAGGGGCGCGAGAGCACCCTGCCGGTGACGCTCGACGACATGGTCTATCACACCGCGGCGGTGAAGCGTGGTCTGTCAACGCCGCTGCTGATCGCCGATCTGCCGTTCATGACCTATCGCGATGTCGACACCGCGTTGCGTTCATCCGCGCGCCTCGTCGCCGAGGGCGGCGCGGCGATGGTCAAGCTCGAGGGCGCCGACTACGTGCTCGAGGTGATCGATGCGCTCGACCGCCGCCAGATACCCGTGTGTGCGCACCTCGGCCTGACCCCGCAGTCGGTGCACAAGTTCGGCGGCTACCGCGTGCAAGGCAAGACCAAGTCGGCGGCCGAGCGCCTGATCGCCGATGCCCATGCGGTCGAGCAGGCCGGCGCCTCGCTGCTCGTGCTCGAATGCGTGCCAGCGGCGCTGGCGAAGACGATCACCGCCGAGCTGCGCATCCCGACGATAGGCATCGGCGCCGGCGTCGACTGCGACGGCCAGGTGCTCGTGATCTACGACATGCTCGGCATCACGCCCGGCAAGCGGCCGAAGTTCTCCAAGGATTTTCTTGCCGGCTCGGGCTCGGTTCTCGACGCGATAAAGGCCTACGCGAAGGCCGTGCGCAGCCGTGCGTTCCCGGCTCCCGAGCACTCGTTCTGAGCACGATGGATACCGTCACCACGGCAGCGGAATTGCGCACCCGTGTCGCCGCCTGGCACCACGACGGCGCGCGCATCGGCCTTGTGCCGACGATGGGCAATCTGCACGAAGGGCATTTTTCCCTGATCGACCTGTGCCGGACCAAGGCCGATCGCGTCGTCGCCAGCGTGTTCGTCAATCCGACCCAGTTCGGGCCGAACGAGGATTTCGCGCGCTATCCGCGCACGCTCGCCCAGGATCAGGCCGGCCTCGCCGCGCATGGCTGCGATCTGCTGTTCGCGCCCTCGGTCGAGGAGATGTACCCGTTCGGCATCGATCAGACCGTGCGCGTCGAGGTGCCGGCCGTGTCTGCTCCGCTCGAAGGCGAACGCCGCCCCGGCCACTTCGCCGGTGTTGCCACCGTGGTCACGAAACTGTTCAATCTCGTGCAGCCCGACGTTGCCGTGTTCGGGCGCAAGGACTACCAGCAACTGCTCGTGATCGAACGCCTCGTGCGCGACCTGCGCCTGCCGATCGAGATTGTCGGCGCGCCCATCGTGCGCGAGGCGAACGGACTCGCGATGAGTTCACGCAATCAGTATCTGTCGGCTGAGGAACGCGATCGCGCCAGCTTGATTCATTTCGTGCTGCTCGGCATGCAGGGTGAAGTGAACACCGGCAGACCGATCGCCGAGATCGAACGGCTGGCGGCGTCGATTCTCGAAAAAGCAGGATTCGTTCCCGACTATGCCGTCGTGCGCTCGGCGCAAACCCTGCTCGAGTCAGCCGTCGGCCAGCGTGACGGATTGATCACATTGATCGCGGCCAGGCTTGGCAAGACGCGGCTTATAGACAACATGCCGATCGACCCAAACGCCCCCGTTCGGAGGTTGTTTGAAGCAAATCACATTCCCTGACAAATTTGCTCACGAACCTGTAGCAAAAAAGTTTTTCGTGTGGTAAAGTCACCACCGTCATTGGGATTTTCGCAACGCGAGCTCGTTGCCCCAGTGCACGCAGGGCGCATGTTTGGTAATCGTCACTCTGACTTACAAACCCTCACTGGATTCAGTCGAGGGTTTTTTTTCGCCTGCATGATTTGCGTATCCCATTGAAAATCCTGGGCTAGCTTGCAAATTGTTGCTATGCACCCAAATAGCGCGAGACAATAACGGTTATTGCTGACGGGCTACGCCCGCAGCAATAACTGTCGGAGTTGAAGCTGACCGCTGCGCGGCAGCTTAACGCCGACGATGAGGTCGGGGAATTTGACGAAGTTTGTTGTTTTTTTGCTACGGTGATGGCTATGCAGCTCAACATGCTCAAGGCGAAAATTCATCGCGCAACGGTGACGCACGCCGAATTGCACTATGAAGGTTCCTGCGCGATCGACGGGCGGTTGCTCGATATTTCCGGCATCCGCGAGTACGAGCAGATCCACATCTACAACGTCAACAACGGTGAGCGCTTCTCGACCTACGCGATCCGCGCTGACGAAGGCTCGGGCATCATCTCGATCAACGGCGCCGCCGCGCACCGCGCCGCGCCGGGCGACATCATCATCATCTGCGCCTACGGCGTGTTGAACGAGGCCGAGGTGGCCAACTTCAAGCCGACCTTGGTCTACGTCGACCGGCAGAACGCGCTCAGCCATACGAAGAATTCGATTCCTAAGCAGGCAGCGTAGTATTTGCGATCGTCCGGATCGCAAAGAAGAGGCCGTTCATGGCTACGCACTTCAGGGAGAGCGGTGCTCCTCCAGTGCCCAGCGCGCATGTTCGCGAACCAGTTCCGACTCGTGGTCTGCGCGCGCCGACAGCGCGTCGATGACATCCGGGCTGTGCGGTGCATTGCCGAGCGCCACCGCGATATTGCGCAGCCAACATTCGTAGCCGATACGGCGGATCGCCGAACCTTCGGTGTTTTTCAGGAATTCTTCTTCGCTCCACGCGAATAGTTCGATCAGCGCGGCGCCATCCAATCCGTGACGGGCGATAAAGTCGGGCTCGGCGCTTTTCTTCGCGAACTTGTTCCACGGGCAGACGAGCTGGCAATCGTCGCAGCCGTAGATGCGGTTGCCGATCGCGCGACGAAATTCGACTGGAATGGAACCGCGCAGCTCGATCGTCAGATACGAAATGCAGCGGCGCGCATCGAGCTGGTTCGGCGCGACGATGGCCTGGGTCGGGCAGATGTCGATGCAGCGCGTGCAGGTGCCGCAGTGCTCGCTGGCGGGTTCGTCGACCGGCAGCGGCAGGTCGGTGAACAGCTCGCCGAGGAAGAACCACGATCCCGCGCTGCGGTTGATCAGGTTCGTGTGCTTGCCGATCCAGCCGAGGCCGGAGTTGCGTGCGAGCGCCTTTTCCATGACTGGCGCCGAGTCGACGAAGGCGCGGTAGCCGAACGGGCCGATTTCATCCGCGACGCGTTCGGCGAGCTTCTGCAGGCGCGCGCGCAGCAGCTTGTGGTAGTCACGACCGAGTGCGTAACGCGAGACATAGGCGAGGGCGGGGTCAGCCAACACCTCCCACGCGTCGCGCGCCTGCGGCGGGTCGTAGTCCATGCGCACCGAGATCACGCGCAGCGTACCGGCGTGCAGCTCGGCCGGGCGGCTGCGCTTCACCCCGTGGCGCTGCATGTAATCCATTTCGCCGTGGCGTTCCGCGGCCAGCCAGTTGAGCAGATGCGCTTCGTCCGCGCCGAGATCGGTCGCGCTGATCCCGACCTGCTGGAAGCCGAGCCCCGCGCCCCAGCGCTTGATGCGCGCGGCGAGTTCGACGTGGTTGGTAGGCGAGGGCATACCCACAAGTATAATTGTTCGCATGAAAGGTCATTCGCTTCACACCGTTGCGCAGGTGCGTGAACTCGAACGCACGGCGATCGACGCGCTGCGCATTCCGGGCTACGAGCTGATGTGCCGAGCCGGCGCTGCCGCATGGGGCCAATTGCGCTTGCGCTGGCCCGGTGCGCGCCACATCGCCGTGCTGTGCGGGGTTGGCAACAACGGTGGCGACGGTTATGTGCTGGCGAGACTCGCGCGCGATGCGGGCTTCGATGTCGTCGTGATCGCGCTCGGTTCGCCGCGCGAAGGCAGCGAAGCCGCCCAGGCGCAGGCGGACTGGCGCGCGGGCGGCGGCGAGGTTTTCTCTCCAGATGCGCAATGGCCGCTGGCCGATGTCTACGTCGATGCGTTGTTCGGCATCGGCCTTGCACGTGCCGTCGAAGGCGCCGCGCGTGACTCGATTGAAAAGTTGAACGCGGCCCACGCGCCGGTGCTTGCACTCGATGTGCCGTCCGGCCTCGACGCCGACACGGGGTTTGCGCCCGGGCCAGCCGTGCGGGCGACGGCGACGATCACGTTCATCGCCGACAAGCGCGGATTGCATACCGGCGTCGCCGCGGATGTCACCGGCGACATCGTCGTCGATTCGCTCGGTCTGCCGGATGAAATCTTTGTCCGCGCGCCTTGCGATGTCAGCCTGCTTGACGTCGCGGCGGTTGCTGCCGCTTTGCCGCCGCGCGCGCGCGATGCGCACAAGGGCCGCTACGGTCACGTGCTCGCGATTGGTGGCGATGTCGGCATGGGCGGCGCGATTCGTCTGGCAGGCGAAGCGGCATTGCGCACGGGCGCGGGACTCGTCAGCGTGGCGACGCAGGCCGAACATGTCACCGCGATCAATGCGGCGCGTCCCGAGCTGATGGTGCATGCGGTATCCGGTATCCAGGAATTGAAGCCGCTGCTCGAGCGCGCCAGCGTCGTTGCGCTCGGTCCGGGTCTCGGCCGGCGCGCCTGGGGTCATGCGTTGTGGTACACCGCAATCGCCGCAGGCAAACCGCTCGTGCTCGATGCGGACGGATTGAACCTGCTCGCGAACGATGACGTGGCGCTGCCGGTGCAGGCCGTGCTGACGCCGCATCCCGGCGAAGCGGCGCGCCTGCTCGGCGTCGACATCAAAGCGATCGCGCGCGACCGCTTTGCCGCCGCGCGTGAACTGGCCCACCGGCATCATGCCGTCGTCGTGCTCAAGGGCGCGGGTCCGCTGATCGCGAATCCGGGTGGCGACTTCGCCGTTTGTCCCTGGGGCAATCCCGGAATGGCGACGGGTGGCATGGGCGATGTGCTGACGGGCGTGATCGCGGGTTTGCTCGCGCAGGGGTTCGATGCGTGGGATGCAGCCTGGACGGGCGTGGCCTTGCACTCGCGCGCGGGCGACGCGGCGGCGCGCGACGGCGAAGCGGGCCTGATTGCGAGCGATCTGCTCGCACCGCTGCGTCGCCTGCGCAACGACTTTGGTGCGGCATGAGCGGCCGATTCAAAACAGAGCTGGACGAGGCCGGGCTCATTGCGCTCGCACGGCGCCTTGCCGCGGGGCTCGGCGACGGCGGCGTGATCCATCTGCGTGGCGATCTCGGCGCGGGCAAGACCACGTTTGCGCGCGCCTTGCTCGGCGCGCTGGGGGTCGGCGCGCGGATCAAGAGTCCGACCTACAGTCTGATCGAGTCGTACGAGGCGAACGGCCTGTCCATCCACCACCTCGACCTCTACCGGATCGCAGCAGCGGACGAACTGGAATTCCTTGGCCTATCCGATCTGGCCGCGGGGCGATTTCTGTTGCTCGCCGAATGGCCCGAGCGCGGCGGCGATGCGCTGCCCGCACCGGACCTGATCGTACATCTCGAGCATGCCGGACCGAGACGACGGCTGCGGTTGGACCCGCGAACGGCGCGTGGCGCGAGCTGGCTCGGCATCCTTAGTGGTCAGGAGTTGGCATGAACACAATCTCTAGTACTCATTCAGGAATATGACCTAGAGCGCGGATTTGTAAAGAAAAATCCTTGATTTTTCTCATGCTTTGAGATTCAATTCGCGGCATGTGGGGGATACCGCGCCAGTCCTTGCGTCATCTGATCGCCGGCGGATTGCTGCTGGCGCTGACGCCGTTTTCCCCTGCGGCCGAACTGAAGACCGCCAAGATTTCGGTCGAGGCCGACCGCACACGCGTCTTCCTCGACCTCGCCGGCCCGGTCGACTACAAGCTGTTCGAGATCGCCAATCCCGGTCGCATCGTGCTCGACATGCGCGACTCTGCCGCAGCCGAGAGTTTCGCCGCGCCGGGCGGCAAGGGCCTGCTCAAGTCGCTGCGCACCGGCGCGCAGAACAAGACCGACCTGCGCGTCGTGCTCGATCTCGCCGCCGACGTGCGGCCCAAGAGTTTCCTGATGCCGCCCGACGGCGGGCAGGGTTATCGCCTCGTCGTCGACCTGTACCCGAAGGGCAAGGGCGGCAAGGCCGAGGTGGTCAAGAGTGCGCGCGTGGCGTCGACGAAGACGCGCGACGTCGTCGTCATGATCGATCCCGGCCACGGCGGCAACGATCCGGGCGCGAAGGGCAACGCCGGCACGCAGGAAAAGAACATCACGATGATGGTCTCGCGCGAACTCAAGCGCCAGATCGACAAGACCCCCGGCATGCGCGCCGTGCTGACGCGCGACGGCGACTATTACGTCGGCCTCGAGGACCGCTACCACAAGGCGCGCGAGGTGAAGGCCGACCTGTTCGTATCGATCCATGCGGACGCGTTCACCTCGAGCGACGCGCGCGGCTCCTCGGTGTGGATGCTGTCGCCGCGCGGCGCGACGAGCGAGGCGGCGCGTTTCCTCGCCGATCGCGAGAACAACGCCGACCTCGTCGGCGGCGTGAAGCTCGACAGGAAGGACAACACGCTCGCCGCGGTGCTGCTCGACTTGTCACAGAGTTCGACGATCGAGGCGAGCGGCGCGGTCGCGCAGCAGGTGCTGCGCGCGATCGGCAAGCTCGGCCCCACGCATCGCGGCTACGTCGAGAAAGCGAACTTCGTCGTGTTGCGCTCGCCCGACGTGCCGTCCATCCTCGTCGAGACCGCGTTCATCACCAATCCCGAAGAGGAGCGCCGTCTCAACAATCCCGAGCAGCGCGAACTGCTCGCGACGGCGATCCTCAACGGCATGCGCACCTACCTGCAATCGACCCCGCCGCCGGGCACCCAGTTCGCGGCCGCCGCCGAGAAGAACAAGCCCGAACGCCTCGCCTCGCGCAAGGTCGAAGACAGCGACGATTCTTCCGGCGAGAACATCGCACTGGCGCGCGTGCCGCGCAGTTGAGCGTCGAGTTATGATGGACGGATGCCACGCATCCGCCAGCTCCCGCAGGAACTCGTCAACCAGATTGCCGCGGGCGAAGTCATCGAACGCCCCGCTTCCGTCGTCAAGGAACTTGTCGAGAACAGCCTTGACGCGGGCGCGACGCGCGTGGAGATCGACATCGAGGACGGTGGCTCGCGCCTGATCCGCGTGCGCGACGATGGTGGCGGCATCGCAGCAGACGAATTGCCGCTTGCCGTGTCGCCGCATGCGACAAGCAAGATCGCCTCGCTCGAGGATCTCGAACGCGTGCGTACGCTAGGCTTCCGCGGCGAGGCGCTTCCTTCGATCGCTTCGGTGTCGCGTTTTTCGTTGACTTCACGGCTTCGCGAATCCGACGGGGCATCGCGCATCGAAATCGAAGCCGGGCAAACCTCGGCGCTGAGGCCGGCGCAGCATCCGGCAGGCACGACTATCGAGGTGCGCGACCTGTTCCACAACGTGCCTGCGCGGCGCAAGTTCCTGCGCGCCGAGCGCACCGAGTTCGGCCATATCGACGAACTGGTCAAATCGCTGGCGTTGGCGCGGCCGCAGATCGAATTCCGGGTGACGAACAACGGCAAGCCGTCGCGCCTGATGCGACCCGCGCAGAGCGAGGCGGCGATGGCAGTGCGCCTCGCCGAAATACTTGGCGAAGAGTTTCCCGCGCAGAGCCTGCGCGTCGATCACGAAGGTGCGGGTCTGCGTTTGTCGGGCTGGGTCGGCTTGCCGACCGCATCGCGCAGCCAGGCCGACCAGCAGTACTTCTACGTCAACGGTCGCCTCGTGCGCGACAAGGTCGTGACGCACGCGGTGCGCCAGGCCTATGCCGACGTGCTCTATCACGGCCGTCATCCGGCCTACGTGCTGTTCCTCGAACTCGATCCGGCGATTGTCGACGTCAACGTCCACCCGGCCAAGTCCGAGGTGCGCTTCCGCGAGAGTCGGCTCGTGCACGATTTTCTCTATCGCACCTTGCACGAGGCGCTGGCGCAGACGCGCGCGGGCTCGGTCACCTCGGTGATTGCAGGCACGTCGCCGATTCCGGCGGAATCGAGCGCGCCAACATCGTCGTTCGACGCCGCGATGCAGGCTGCGCAGGCGGCGAACTATGCACCGGCCGCACCGGCGACCTGGCGCGGCCAGGTCGGATTGAATCTCGGCGTGCGCGAATCGCGCGTCGACTATCTCGCCCTGCTCGGCGGTGAAAGAAAATCGCGCGACGGGCAGAGCACTCACGACACGGTCGCGGCAAACGACACGGCGCTGCCGGCATCGCCGAACGATGCGCCGCCGCTCGGTTATGCGCTCGCCCAGCTCGCCGGCATCTACGTGCTCGCCGAAAACACACAGGGCCTGATTCTCGTCGACATGCACGCCGCGCACGAGCGCATCACTTACGAGAAGCTCAAGGTCGCGCAGGCGAGCGACGGCATCCGCGCGCAACTGCTGCTCGTGCCAACGGCGCTCGCGGTCAGCGCGCGCGAGGCGACGGTGGTCGAGGAGTATGCGGATGAACTTGCGACGCTCGGTTTCGAGATCGTGCGTTCGGGGCCGCAGAGCGTGACAATCAAGCGCTATCCCGGTCTGCTCGAAGGCGCCGACGTCGGCGCGCTCGTGCGCGACGTGCTCGCCGACTTCGCCACGCACGGCACAACGCGGCGCATGCAGGAGGCGCATAACGATATGCTGTCGACAATGGCCTGCCACGGCTCGGTACGCGCCCATCGGCGCTTGACTGTGCCGGAAATGAACGCATTGTTGCGCGAGATGGAAGCGACCGAGCGCTCGGGGCAGTGCAACCATGGGCGACCGACCTGGGTGCAGCTTTCGATCGCCGACCTCGACCGCATGTTTCTGCGCGGACGCTGATTTGCGTCGGCGACGACATTCAACGAACCGGAATTTTGCGATGCGCCATTTGGGAATCGTGTTGATGACTGCCATGTTGACCACGGGTGTCGCTACTGCGGCTAACAGCGAGGACTCCGCTTACCGCAAGGAGATCGAAACCTGGCAAGCCAAGCGCGTCGATCGGCTCAAGGCGCCGAACGGCTGGCTCAGCCTGGTCGGCCTGGAATGGCTCAAGGAAGGCACGAACACGATAGGCTCGGCCAAGGACAACGCGATCGTCATCGCCAAGGCGCCGCCGCATCTCGGCAACATCGTGCTCGACCGCGGTCGCGCGACGTTCTCGCTCGATCCGCGCGCGACCGAGGCGAAGATCGATGGCGAGAACAAGCCAGGCGCCGAATTGCTCGACGACAGCCACGAGAAGCCGACCGCGGTCAGTTTCGGCACGACGAACTTCTATCTGATCAAACGCGACGACAAGTTCGGCCTGCGCATCAAGGACAGCGCAGCGCCGACGCGCACGCATTTCGCCGGCATCGAGCACTTCGACATCGATCCGTCATGGCGTATCGAAGCGAAATGGGAGGCCTACAATCCGCCGCGCGAAATCGAGGAGGGCAACATCCTCGGCCAGATCGACAAGGTTGTCGTGCCCGGTGCGGCCACATTCGAACACGACGGCAAGACCTACAAGGTCGAGCCGATCATCGAGAACCCCGGCGACACTGAACTGTTCCTCGTCTTCGCCGACCACACGAGCGGCAAGGAGACCTACGGCGCCGCGCGCTTCCTTTACGCGGAGATGCCGAAGGACGGCAAGCTGATCCTCGATTTCAACAAGGCCTACAACCCGCCGTGCGCGTTCACCCCGTACGCGACCTGCCCGCTGCCGACACAGCAGAACCGGCTCGATATGCGCGTGACGGCGGGGGAGAAGAAGTACAAAGGTGGCCACGAGCAGCGCGTGGCGTTGTAGGGGCGCGATTCATCGCGCCCGGCTCCTACGGTTTCGGAAGATCAACGGCGGGCTCGATGAATCGAAGCCCCTACGCGCCGGTGAAGTTCGGCTTGCGCCTCTCCAGGAACGCCTTCGTCCCTTCGCGCATATCCTCGGTCGAGAAGGCAAGGCCGAACGCCTGCGTCTCGTAGTCCAGCCCGGCCTCGATACTGCATTCGCCACCGATCAGGATCGCGTCGAGGATGCCGGCTAGCGCATGCGGCGCGCTTGCTGCGAGCTGGTCGGCCAATTTGTCGATTTCGGTGTCGAGTTCCTCGTGGGCAACCACACGAGTGAGCACGCCGAGTGCATGCGCACGCGCGGCATCGATAGCCGCGCCGGTCAGACAGAGTTCGAGCGCGGCGCTGCGGCCGGCAAGGCGCAGCAGGCGCTGCGTGCCGCCGAAGCCCGGAATGACACCGAGGTTGATCTCGGGCTGGCCGACCTTGGCCTTGTCGCTGGCGACGCGCAGGTGGCAGCACATGGCCAGTTCGAGGCCGCCACCGAGAGCGAAGCCCTGGATGCGCGCGATCACGGGTTTGCCGAGGCGTTCGATGCCGAGCATCATCGCCTGGCCGCGACGCGCGGTTTCCTGCGCCTGCAGCGGCGTGAGCGTGGCGAGTTCGCTGATATCTGCGCCGGCGACGAAGGCCTTCTCGCCGCTGCCGGCGAGGACCACGACGCGCACCGCATCGTCGGCCTTGGCCTGGCTGAACGCGATGCCGAGTTCGTTGATCGTCTCGCGGTTGAGCGCGTTGAGCTTGTCCGGGCGGTTGATCGTGATGCGGCGCACCGCGCCGCGGTCTTCGATGAGCAGGTTGCGATAAGCCATGGAGAGCTCGCTGTCGATTAAGAAGTGGGGTCAAGGTGACCGCTGCGCGATTCTCGCATTCAACGACGAAGGCATAAATACTTGCCTGAACAGGCCCCGTTCAGGCGGCTGTCGTAGTATCGCTGGCTGGCGTGGGCTGGCTCGGGTAGAATGCCCGGCTTTCGCGCAGGTTTGCTTCGGGCGTCGTGTTTTTCGGGCGTCCGCGTGGGATTTTCATTCTGGAGGTTTGCATGAAGTTGCATCTGGGTCTCATCGCGGCGGGCGTGCTCGTCGCCGGTTCCGCGTTCTCCGCACAAGACAGCAAGCCTGCGGCCGCGCCCGCCGCCGCTCCGGCTGCCGCGCAGCAGCAGAAGGCACCGCCGCCGCTGACCGCGGCCGACCGGCCGAATCTTTCCTACGCGCTCGGCTTCCAGATCGGTGACGATCTCGCCGGCCGCAAGGTCGACATCGACATCAACCAGGTCATCAAGGCGCTGCAGGACGGCTATGCCAAGCGTCAGCCGACCGTTGCCGTCGAGACCATGCGCGACGTGCTCGGCCGCTTCCAGTACGAGCAGTACAGCAAGGCCAAGAGCGAGTTCGACAAGCTTTCCTCGGAGAACAAGTCGAAGGCGCAGCGCTTCTTCGCCGAAAACAAGAGCAAGCCGAACGTGAAGTCGCTGCCAAGCGGCGTGCAGTACGTCGTCATCGAGGACGGCACGGGCACGAAGCGTCCGACCCTGCAGAGCGAGGTGACGGCGAACTTCCGTCTGTCGCTGCTCAACGGTCAGGAGCTCGACTCCTCGTTCGCGCGCGGCGAGCCGTTCAAGTTCAAGGTCAGCGAAGTGCTCAAGGGCTGGCAGGAAGTGCTGCCGCTGATGAAGATCGGCGACTACTGGCGCGTCTACGTGCCGTCCGAACTCGCTTACGGCGAGCGCGGCGACGGCCGCCGCATCGGTCCGGACGAAGCACTCGTGTTCGAGCTCAAGCTGATGGACGTTAAGCCGTAAGAAGAACTCAATCGCAAGAACCCAACGCCGCGCTCGTCGCGGCGTTGGCGTTTTGAGACGGACGAAATGTTTTTCCGCAAACCGCCGCCGAAACCGATCCTCACGCCGTGCATCGGTGTCTGCGTGCTCGACGCGACGGGGCATTGCGAAGGCTGCCACCGCACGATCGACGAGATCGCGAACTGGGGCATGCTCGGCGACGCGGAGCGCGTCCGCCTGATGGACGACGTATTGCCGAAGCGCGCCGAACAACGGTCGCCGCCGGCATGACGATACCCGTTTCCGTATCCGACTTGCGCGAACGCGTGCTGCACAGTGTGCGCCCGCTCGACGCCGAGCCCGGCGGGCAAGGCTGGAACCATGACGACATGCGCCTGCTGATCGGTGCCGGTCCGCGCCGGCCCGCGGCAGTGCTCGTCGCGCTGGTCGATCGCGGCGACGCCCTCCATGTGCTGCTCACGCGACGCACCGACAGCCTCAGCAACCACGCCGGCCAGGTCAGTTTCCCGGGCGGCGCGATCGATCCTGGCGACACGGACGCGGTCGCCGCCGCCCTGCGCGAGACGCGCGAGGAAATCGGCATCGACATCGGCCTGGTCGAGCCGATCGGCTACCTCGACACGTTCGAGACGATCTCGAGTTATCGCATCACTCCGGTCGTCGCCTGGCTGGATCCGGGCTATCTCGCCGTGCCGAATCCGTACGAAGTTGCCGAGGTGTTCGAGGTGCCGCTCGCGCATTTCCTCGATCCGACGAAAAAGCACACCGTGCGCATGAAGTTCCAGGGCCACGAGCGCGAGATCCACGAATTCTTCTACGCCGGCCAGCGCATCTGGGGCGCGACTGCGGCGATGCTGCTCGATTTCGTGCAACGTCTGGAGGCTGCTGCCACATGAATTCTTCACCACTCATTTCCGCCTCCGATCTCGCCACGCAACTCGGCGATGCGAATCTGCTCGTCGTCGATTGCCGCTTCGAACTCGCCGATCCGGCGCGCGGTGCGCGCGAGTACGCCGCAGTGCATGTTCCCGGTGCGCTGTTCGCCGACCTCGACCGCGACCTTTCCGATCTTTCCAAAACCGGCCTAGGCCGTCATCCGCTGCCCGATGCGGCGGCGTTTTCCGCCGTGCTTTCACGCTGGGGCTGGACGCCGCAAATGCAGGTCGTCGCCTACGACGATGCCGGCGGCGCGCTCGCCGCGGCGCGACTGTGGTGGATGCTGCGCCTCGCGGGCGCGACCAACGTCGTCGTGCTCGACGGCGGCTGGGGTGCGTGGCAGCGGGCCGGGTTGCCGGTCGAAGCTGGAACTCCGTCGCGCGTGGCGACCGCGGTCGCGATCGAATTTGCAAAAAATGGAATTGTATACACGGACGAGTTGCGTGCGCTGCGCGAACGTGGCATGGCCGTGATTCTCGATGCACGCGGAGCGCCGCGGTTCCGCGGCGAGGTCGAGCCGATCGACCCGGTCGCGGGCCACGTGCCCGGTGCGCTGAACCGGCCGTTCGCCGAAAACCTGCAGGGCGACGGAAGGTTCAAGGACCCGGAAATCCTGCGCCGGGAATTCGAAGCCTTGCTGCACGGCCGCGGCGCCGACGACGCCGTGCACATGTGCGGCTCCGGCGTGACTGCGTGCCACAACCTGCTCGCGAT
>NZ_DASVOK010000491.1:0-12921 GCF_036383415.1 Rudaea sp.
CGCCTCGCCCGCCGCGGGCATGCTCAAGCCGTGGCTCGCGCGCGATCCGACCCTGGAGATGCTCAAGCTCGCGCAGCGCTGGACGCCGGCGAAGGCGCCGCAACTGCGCGACGGTGTTTGGGCGGGGCCCGACGGCGGCGCGCTGCTGCTCGTCGAAACCGCGGCGCCCGCGTTCGATCCGGCGGCGCAGGGCGCGGCGATCGACGCGTTGCGCGAGAAATTCCGCGCTTTGCCTGGCAGCGGCGGCGCCAGTCTCGACCTGAGCGGCTCCGGTTATTTCAGCGTGCTGGTCAGCGCGAACACGCGCGCGGAAGCCGAGCGGCTCAGCGCGATCGGCACCGCCGCATTCGTGTTGCTGCTGCTGATCGCCTACCGCCATCCCGGCGTCCTGCTCAGCGCGGCATTGCCGATCGCGAGCGGCGCGCTTGCCGGCATCGCCGCGACCGCACTCGTGTTCGGGCCGATCCACGGCATCACGCTCGCGTTCGGTTTCACCCTGCTCGGCGTCGCCCAGGAATATCCGCTGCGCCTGCTCAGCCATCGCCGCGCGGGAGCGAGTGCGCGCGACAGCCTGCTCGGCGTCTGGCCGTTGCTGCGCCTCGCGATCGCCTCGGCCTGCATTGCCTACCTCGCGTTCTTCGCTTCCGGTGTTGCCGGCTTGCAGCAGCTCGCCGTGTTCACGATCGTAGGCCTGATTATTGCCGGTTTCGTCACGCGATATCTGTTGCCCGCGGTATTGCCGGCGCGTTTCCACGATGTCGCCGAGTCGGCGTGGCTCGAGCGCCTGCGTTTGAAACTTGATTCCGCGCCGCGCCTGCGCGCGCTGCCGTGGATTCTGCTCGTGCTCGCCTGCGCCGCGATCGCCCTCGCACCGACGCCGCTGTGGCAGAACGACCTCTCCGCGCTGACGCCGGTGCCGCCAAAGCTGCTGCAGCGTCAGGGTGAGCTGAGCGCCGCGCTCGGCTCGCCCGATGTGCGCTATCTGCTCGTGCTCGACGCGGCGAGCACCGATGGCGTGCTCGCATTGTCTGAACGAATTTCTCCACAAGTGGAAAAGTGGACTTCCACAAAGATCGTCGACGACGTCGAGTTGCCGAGCCGCTATCTGCCGAGTCTCGCCACGCAAAAGGCGCGGCAGGCCAAGCTACCCGATCGCGCCGCATTGCAGGCCGCGCTGGCCGAGGCGGAAAAGAGCACCGATTTCGAACCGGGCCTGTTCTCGCCGTTTCTCGACGATGTGGAAAAAGCGCGCGAATTGCCGCTGCTGACGCCGAGAGCTTTCGCGGCTTCGATGCTCGGCGCGCGCCTTGGCACGATGCTGAGCGAACGCAACGGCCATGTGCTCGGCCTCGCCACGCTGAGCGGTGTCCACGATGCATCGGCACTGGCGAAAGCGGCTGCGCAACTCGGCGACGGCGTGCGCCTGCTCGATCTGAAAGGCGCTTCTGAATCGCTTGTTGCCGACTACCGCTCGCGCATCGGCATCGCCCTTCTCGTCGCGCTGATCCTGCTCGCCGCGGCCGTCGCCGTCGCCTTCCGCGACCTCGGCCGTGCCTGGCACGTGATCGCGCCGATGTCGCTCGCCACGCTGCTCGCGCTCGCGGTGCTGCGCGCCGGCGGCGTCTCGCTGTCGCTGTTCCATCTCGTCGCGCTGACCCTCGCCGCAGGTCTCGGCCTGCACTACGCGCTGTTCTTCGAGCGCCGCGTCGACGATCCGGCCGAGGCGCGTCGTACCCTGCACGCGACGTTGGTCTGCGTCATCTCCGCCGTGTTCGTGTTTGGCCTGCTCGCGACTTCCAGTGTGCCCGTGCTGCGCGCGATCGGGCTGACCGTGGCGCTGGGCGTCGCGTTCCATTTCTGCCTGTCGACGATCATGGCGAGGAATTCGCAGCATGATGGTTAAGCCGCAATGGGAACAGCTGATCCCGCACCGCGGCGCGA
The DNA here is from genome assembly GCF_036383415.1 of Rudaea sp. Classification (GTDB taxonomy): domain Bacteria; phylum Pseudomonadota; class Gammaproteobacteria; order Xanthomonadales; family Rhodanobacteraceae; genus Rudaea. The sequence goes on from NZ_DASVOK010000491.1 coordinate 1,942, forward strand.
TGAGTCTGCTCGATAGCGTGCTTGACTGGGACGACGAGCGCATCCATCTGACCGCGATCTCGCACACGCGCGCCGACAATCCGCTGCGCAGCGATGGCCTGCTGCGTGCACTGCATCTGTGCGAATACGGCGCACAGGCGATGGCGGTGCACGGCGGTCTGTTAGCGCAGCGCCAAGGCAAAGTTGCCGCGCCCGGCTTTCTCGTGTCGCTGCGCGGTGTGCAGCTCCACGTCGCACGCATCGACGACTTACCGGGGGCGCTCGACGTCCATGCGATGAAATTGCTCGACGGAGGATCGAGCTGGCAATACGAATTCCGCGTTGAACACGAAGGTCGTTTGCTCGCCGAAGGCCGTGCTGCGGTGATCCACGCCGCGCCTTGACGGAATCAAGCGTTGTCGAGACTGGCGGCGCGCGCAGCGACGAGGCGCCCAAGATAATGCCAGGCCAGAATCCCCGCGCCGATGCAGAACGGAATCAGCGCGAACTGTCGACCGGTGATGCCATGCCACAGCGCGGCTTCGTCGAACTCGAAGAACTCCGCGATCATCCACCACGCGTTCGCGGTGATCCAGAACACCACGGCGAGGTTGTGCGCCAAGTCCTCGCGCAGATGACGCGCGCGCCAGGTGATGAAAATCGCCGCGCCCAGGGTCGGAGCTATCATGATCATGCCGAGCGTGCGCCACATCAGGCACCAGCTAATGTCCTTGACCAGCCAGAACACGATATGCAGGTTCTCCGTGCGCCGGTGCGCGAGCGGGACGGAATACATCGGTGCGGACATGACGGTTCCTCTTGCGGGCAGCCGGTGCGCGATCGGTCTTCGTGGCCAGCCTAATTGGCCAGTGCCGCGCTGTGCAAGAATGTCCGCATGACGGAGAAAATTACGGATGCAACACCACGCCGCGCCCTCGTCACCGGCGCCAGCGGCGACATCGGCGCGGCGATCTGCGCGGCGCTTGCCGACGCGGGTTGTTTCGTCTACGCACAGGCGCACGCGAATCCGGCGCGCGCACAGGCGGCGATCGATGAGATCCGCAAAGGTGGCGGCGCTGGCGAAGTGGTGACGTTCGATATCGCCGACGCTGCGGCGACGCGCGCGGCGATCGATCTGATGCTCGAATCCGGGCCGATCTGCATTCTCGTGCACAACGCCGGCATCCATGACGATGCCCCGCTCGCGGGCATGAGCGATGCGCAGTGGCATCGCGTGATCGACGTGTCGCTGCACGGATTCTTCCACGCGACGCAGCCGCTGCTGTTGCCGATGGCGCGGACCAAGTTCGGGCGCATCGTTGCGGTGTCGTCGGTCGCGGCGCAGCTCGGCAACCGCGGCCAGGTCAACTACGCGGCGGCGAAGTCGGCGCTGCACGGCGCGGCCAAGTCGCTGGCGCGCGAGATGGCTTCGCGCGGGGTCACGGTAAATGTCATTGCGCCGGGCGTGATCGCGGGGCGTCTCGCCGAGGCGGCGTTCGACGAGGCGCAAATCCGGCAGCTCGTGCCGGCAGGACGCGCCGGCCGGCCCGAAGAAGTCGCTGCGCTGATCGCGTTCCTGTGCTCGGACGCGGCCGGCTACGTCAACGGGCAGATCCTTGGCGTCAATGGTGGGATGGCCTGAAAACAGGCTCTGAAGCCGCCCGCCTTCCGCGCGAAGGGACTCGCCGCTATACTTTGCGGCCTTGCGCATGGCCCGTCGCCGTGCGGATCGTTTCCCTCGGCCGCGCATGGCCGGTTTCTACAGGTGCTGACCCGTGACCAATCCCGTTACCGACGCCGACCGGACCTTCCTCAAGCACTTTTCGCAGCTGATCGGCTTTCTCGTCGTGGTCATGTTCGCGCTGATCGGGCTGGCGTTGTACCTGTATTCGAAGAATCCGCCGCCGACCAATCCCTCGCACGTCGAGGAAGTGCAGCAGCGCATCGCGCCCGTCGGTGGCGTCTATGCCGGCGACACCGGCAAGGCCGCGCTCGCGGAAGCGCAGGCGGCAGCGGCCAAGGCCGCGGCATCGCAGGTGGCCTACGGCGGCACGACCGACGGCAAGACGATCTTTGGCAACCTGTGTCAGACCTGCCACACCAACGCCGCGACCGGCGCACCGGTGATCACCGACAAGGCCGAATGGGCGCCGCGCGTGGCCGAGGGTCTTGATACGCTGGTCAAACATGCGACCGACGGTTTTACCGGCAAGAAGGGCGTGATGCCTGCGCGTGGCGGCAATCCGTCGCTCAGCGATGCGCAGGTCAAGGCCACGGTCGAGTGGATGCTGACTCAGGTCAAATAACGGTTATTGCCGACAGGCTGCGCCTGCAGCAATAACTTTCGCCGTTCGAGCGGCAGGGCCGCTCAACGCCGAGTGGTGGGACGATTGGTTTCGTTGCGGTCGTTGTGAAACGACTTGGTGAAAGCGATCAGATCGGGAAAAAACTCCTCGAATCCGGCATCCAGCAGCCGCGCGTTTTTCCACAGCGCCGGCCCCGCTTCGGCCAGGGGATTGGTATGGCGCAAGCGGTTGCTGACTCCGATCAACACCTTTTCGATCATCTCCCGCTGCGCATAAGCGCCGAATAGTCCATTCGCGCGCATGTACGTCGCGAAGCGCAGCAGTTCGGGCGGCAGCCAGTCACGATTCTCGTCGACGAGGTGCAGTGCCTGTTCGGACAAGGCGTCGATCGTCTCGTCGCGTGCATAGTCGTTCCAGCGTCGCGCAAGCACATGGTCGAAATAGATGTCGATGAGGATGCCCGCAAAACGGCGGAACGGCGGTTCGAACAGCTCGCGCAGGCGCGCGACGACCATGTGGCTGTCGGTATAGCCGTCGATCTTCCGGTGCAGCGCGACGCCGTCGCGCACGCCATCGCGCCGCGCCGGGTCGGGCGCGCCGCGGTGGAAATCTGCGAGCAGGCCGCCGAGTTGCAGGTCCGGATCGGGGCCGGCGAGGAAGACATGGGCGAGGTGGTTCATGCAGGGACGATGCGGGCATCGGCTATCATTCGCAACCCCATGAACACACCCTTTGCGCCCGAGCATTTTCCCGAGACTGCGGCGACCTTCGTCATCCCCGGTTCGGTCGGCGTGCTCGAAGTCGCGACCGACGTGCCGCCGGCAGACGCGGCGCGCAATGGTGTCGCGGTGATCTGCCACCCGAATCCGGTCCAGGGCGGCACGATGACGAACAAGGTCGTGACCACGCTCGAACGCGCGTTGCGCGAACTCGGCCTCGCCACGCTGCGCTTCAACTTCCGCGGCGTCGGCAAGTCGGAAGGCGAATACGACCACGCGCTCGGCGAGGTCGACGACGCGCTCGCCGTTGCCGACTGGGCACGACGCGTGCGTCCACAGGCCGCGTTGTGGATGGCCGGATTCTCGTTCGGCGGCTACGTCGCGATGCGCGTGGCAGCACTGCGCGAGACGGCACAGCTGATCACGGTCGCGCCGGCGGTCAAACGCTTCCACACGGGCGAACTCGCGCCGCCGAGCTGCCCTTGGCTGATCGTGCAGGGCGAGGCCGACGACGTCGTGCCGCCGCAGGAGGTGTACGCGTTCGCCGCGCAGATCGCGCCGCCGCCCGACCTGGTCAAGGTGGCGGACAGCGGGCATTTCTTCCACGGCAAGCTGATCGAGCTGCGCGGCATCGTACAGGAGCGCGTGCGCACGAATCTGCCGCCGCTGATTGAGCCCCTCTCCCGTCAGGAGAGGGGTTGGGGTGAGGGTCCGGATGTCTGACGACGTTGTTCCACAACCGAACCCTCATCCGCCGCTTCGCGGCACCTTCTCCCGGAGGGGGAAGGAAAAAGCCAGCACCCCGAGCGCGCTCTACGCGCAAGGCGTGGCCGACAAACGCTGGGAGGACGATCCCGCGCAGCGCACCGTGCTCGCGCATTTCGACCGTATCCAGGCCGAACTGATCGCCGCGGAAAAGACCAAGTGGTGGCAGCGCCTGCGTGCGACCCCGCCGGTGCGAGGTCTCTACTTGTACGGCTCGGTCGGGCGCGGCAAGACCTTTCTCGTCGACCTGTTCTTCGAATCGCTGCCGTTCGAGGCCAAGCTGCGCCGGCATTTCCATCGCTTCATGCAGGAAGTGCACGCCGAGTTGAACCGGCTCAAGGGCCACGAGGATCCGCTCGTCGCGGTCGCCGCGCATTTCGCCGCCGAGGCACGCGTGTTCTGCCTCGACGAGTTCTTCGTCACCGATATTGGCGACGCGATGATCCTCGGCAATCTGCTCAAGCACCTGTTCGCGCGCGGCGTCACCCTGGTCACGACCTCGAATATCGTGCCGAAGCAGTTGTACAAGGACGGCCTGCAGCGCGAGCGCTTCCTGCCCGCGATCGAGTTGCTCGAGAAGAACTGCGAGATCGTCAGCCTCGATGCGCAGCAGGACTACCGCCTGCGCGCGTTGACCCAGGCCGGCGTCTATTTCACGCCGCTGGGCGAAACCGCCGGGCGTGCGCTGGCAGACTGCTTCGAGCGCATGGCGCCCGAACCGCCGCCCGCGGCCGACTCGATCGAGATCAACGGCCGCGACATTCCGCTCAAGCGCGCCAGCGACGGCGCGATCTGGTTCGAATTCGCCGCGCTCTGCGAAGGCCCGCGCGCGGTCGCCGACTACATCGAGATCGGCAAGAGTTTCCATACCGTGCTGGTCTCGAACGTGCCGCAGTTCGTCGACTTCTCCGCGAGCGAAGACGCGGCGCGGCGCTTCGTCAATCTCGTCGACGAGTTCTACGACCGCGGCGTCAACCTCGTGCTCTCGGCCGCGGCGCCGATTACGGAGCTATACCGTGGTCGCCGCCTGAAATTCGAATTCGCCCGCACCGAAAGCCGCCTGATCGAAATGCAGAGTCGCGAATATCTCGCCTGCGGCCATCGGCATTGAGGACCGTTCCGAGCTTGCAGGAATTGCGCGCTCGCCACGGCCGTGACTTCCGGCCGATGCCGTCCCACCGATGATTCTTTACATACTCGACGGTACAATAATGGCCCATTGGTGGGGCTTGCCATCAGGCTGAATTTGCGCGAGCTTCTTTACCGGTCCCCTGCTGTTCAACTCGTTACGAGGCTCCCATGCTCCCGATCCCCGTGCGTCCCCTGGTTCTCGCGGCAGCCATCGCCCTCGCCGCGGGTTGCGGCAAGTCGCAACAGCAGCAACAGACTGCGCCGCCGCCCGAAGTCGGCGTGGTCACGGCCAAGGCCGAAATGGTGCCATTGACCCAGGATCTGGTCGGGCGCCTGTCCGCCACGCGCAGCGCCGACGTGCGCGCGCGCGTTGCCGGTGTGCTGCTCAAGCGCGTCTACACCGAAGGCAGCGACGTCAAGGAAGGCCAGGCGATGTTCGAAATCGACCCCGCGCCGCTGCGCGCCGCGCTCAACGTGCAGCTGGCCAATCTCGCCGCGGCGCAGGCGACCTATGCGAACAATCATGTCGCCGCCGAACGTGCCCGTTCAGTCGGCGCCAAGGGCCTGCTGTCGAAGAGCGACGTCGACAACGCGATCGCTGCCGAGCGCACTGCGGCGGCCTCCGTGCAGCAGGCGCAGGCCAACGTGGCCACGGCCAAGATCAATCTCGGCTACGCCAACGTGACCGCGCCGATTTCCGGCCGCTCGGGCCAGCAGCAGGTGACCGAAGGCGCGTTGGTCGGCGAGAGCGCGGCGACCCTGCTCACGACGGTCGAGCAGATTGATCCGATCTACGTGAATTTCAGCCAGGCGGTCGGCCAGATCGACGCGCTGCGCCAGGCCGCGGCCAAGGGCAGCGTCCAGCTTGCCGATCAGGACAAGGCGAAGGTCGAGCTGCTCGGCCAGGGCGGCATTCCCAGCGGTGTCGCCGGCGTACTCAGTTTTTCCGACACGGCGGTCGATCCGTCGACCGGCGCGGTCACCCTGCGCGCGACCCTGGCGAATGCCGAGCACCGGCTGTTGCCGGGCCAGTACGTCAACGTGCGTCTGACTCTCGGCGACCTTGCGCATGCATGGCGCGTGTCGCAGGCGGCCGTGCAGCGCGACTCGCAAGGCCCCTACGTGATGGTCGTCGGTGGCGACGGCAAGGTCGTGCAGAAGCGGATCACGGCCGACACGCTCAAGGGCAGCGAGTGGATCGTCACCGACGGACTTGCCGACGGCGACCAGATCGTCGTCTCCGGGGTATTGAAGGTGAAGCCCGGCGCGCCGGCCAAGGCGACTCCTTACCAGCCGGCCGCGGCGGGCGCGCCCGCGCAGGCAGCCGCAGCGCCGGCGGACAAGCACTGATTCGCCACACGGCCTACGCCGCAACGATGCGCACAGCCCGAGGTACGTAGGAATTTCCCATGCCCAGATTCTTCATCGACCGCCCCATCTTTGCCTGGGTCATCGCCATCCTGATCACGATGGGCGGCCTCATCGCGATCCTCAATCTCAGCATCGCCTCGTATCCCGCGATCGCGCCGACCCAGGTCGCGATCAGCGCGAACTACCAAGGCGCCGATGCGGACACGGTGCAGAAAACCGTCACCCAGGTCATCGAGCAGCAGCTGACCAGCATCGACAATTTGATGTACTTCAGTTCGAGTTCGAGCGCGAACGGCTCGGCCTCGATCACGCTGACGTTCCAGCCCGGCACCGATCCCGACATCGCCCAAGTGCAGACGCAGAACCGCGTCTCGCTGGCGACGCCGCGCCTGCCCTCCGAGGTGACCCAGCAGGGCATCACCGTGGTGAAGACGAATCCCGACTTCCTCATGTTCTTCTCGCTCGTCTCCGACGACGGAAACTACGATTCGGCGGCGCTGAACAATTTCCTCTCGCAGAGCATCTCCGACCAGATCGCGCGCATTCCCGGTGTCGGCAGCACGCGCCAGATCGGTTCCGAATACGCGATGCGCATCTGGCTCGATGCGGACAAGCTGCACGGCTACAGCCTGTCCGCGGCGCAGGCACTCGCTGCAGTCAAGGCGCAGAACGTGCAGGTCGCGGCCGGTTCGATCGGCTCGGAGCCGGCACCCGCAGGCAGTGCGTTCACCGCGCCCGTGATCGCCGAGGGCCGCTTCACGACGCCGGAAGAGTTCCGCAACATCATCCTGCGCACCAATGCCGATGGCACCTCGGTGCGCCTCGGCGACGTCGCCCGTGTCGAGCTCGGCCCGTTTACCTACGGCTTGCGTTCGACCTTCGACAGCAAGGGCGTGGCCGGTTTCGGCGTGCAGCTCGCGGGCGATGCGAACGCGCTGACCGTGCGCAACGCGGTCATCGCCAAGCTCGAGGAACTGAAATCGATCTTCCCGCCCGGCGTGAGCTATGTCGTGCCCTACGACACGACCGACTTCATCAAGATCTCGATCGAGGAAGTCGTGCAGACCTTGGTCGAGGCGATCATCCTCGTCTTCATCGTCATGCTGATGTTCCTGCAGAATTTCCGCGCGACGATCATCGCCACGCTCGTGATTCCGGTCGCGCTGATGGGCGGCTTCCTGTCGATGTGGATGGTCGGCTTCTCGATCAACCAGCTGACCCTGTTCGGCATGGTGCTCGCGATCGGCATCGTCGTCGACGACGCGATCGTCGTCATCGAGAACGTCGAGCGCATCATGACCGAGGAAGGCCTCGATCCGAAGGAGGCGACGAAGAAGGCGATGGACCAGATTTCCGGTGCGGTCGTCGCGATCGCGCTCGTGTTGATGGCGGTATTCATCCCGAGCGCGCTGCAGTCCGGCTCGGTCGGCGTGATCTATAAGCAGTTCGCGCTGACGATCGCGCTGTCGACCGCGTTCTCCGCCTTCCTCGCGCTCGCGTTCACCCCCGCGCTGTGCGCGACGCTGATCAAGCCGGTGCATGAGCAAGGCAAGAAGAACATCGCGTTCCGCGCGTTCGACAAGGTGTTCAACTGGGTGCGCGGGACCTACGTCGGCCACATCACCAGCGCGATCCGCCACATGCCGACATGGATGGGCGTATTCCTCGTCATCGGTGTTGTCTGCGGCTTGCTGTTCAAGATACTGCCGACGAGTTTCGTGCCCGAGGAGGACCAAGGCTACGCGCTCGTCATCGCCGGACTGCCCCCGGGCACCGGCATCCAGAGCACCAACAAGGTGATGGACCAAATTTCCGAGACGCTGCGCAAGGATCCCGAAGTCGAACATGTGTTCGCGATCTCGGGCTTCAGCTTCGTCGGTGCCGGCGAGAACGTCGGCATGGCGTTCACCAAGCTCAAGCATTGGAACGAGCGCTCGCACACGGCAATGGACCTGATCCGCAAGTTCCAGGGCCAGCTGTTCGGCGGCGTCAAGGACGCGATGGTGTTCGTCGTCAACCTGCCGACGATCCGCGGTCTGTCGCAATTCGGCGGCTTCGACCTGTATCTGCAGGACCGCGCCGGACGGGGCCACGAGGCCCTGATCGAAGCGCAGAACACCTTGCTCGCCAAGGCGGCCGAGCAGAAGAATCTGCTCGCCAACGTGCGCCCGAACGTGTTGCCGAGCACGCCGCAACTGAAGATGTCGGTCGACCGTGTGCAGGCGCAGTCGATGGGCCTGTCGCTTTCGGACGTCTATACGTCCATCCAGCTGATGCTCGCTCCGGTCTACGCCAACGATTTCTTCTACGGCGGCCGCGTGCTGCGCGTGAACATGCAGGCCGACGCCCCGTTCCGCGCCTCGACCGACGGGCTGACCCATTTCTATGTGCCGAGCGCGACGCAGAGCACCACGACCACGCTGCCGGCGATGATTCCGATATCGAACGTGGTGAAGACGCAATGGAGCTTCGGCTCGCCGGCGCTGACTCGCTACAACGGCTTCGAGGCGATCGAGATCGTCGGTGCCGAAGCGCCCGGCGGCAGTTCGGGCGCGGCGATGGACGCGATCGCGGGCATCGTCAAGAACGACCTGCCGGCCGGCTTCGGCTTCGACTGGACCGGGCAGAGCCTGCAGGAAATCATCTCGGGCAACCAAGCCCCGGTGCTGTATGCGCTGTCGATCTTCGTCGTGTTCCTGTGCCTGGCCGCGCTGTACGAAAGCTGGTCGATCCCGTTCGCCGTGTTGCTCGTCGTGCCGCTCGGCATCACCGGTGCGCTGCTCGCGACCTGGGGTCGCGGATTGACCAACGATGTTTACTTCAAGATCGGCATCCTCACGATCATCGGCCTTGCCGCGAAGAACGCGATCCTGATCGTCGAGTTCTGCGTCGACGAGCAGCGCCGCGGCCGTCCGCTCGGCGCTGCGGTGATCGATGCCGCGCGTCTGCGCCTGCGGCCGATCCTGATGACCTCGTTCGCCTTCATCCTCGGTGTGTTTCCGCTCGCGATCTCGACCGGCGCCGGCGCCAATTCGCGCCATGCGATCGGTACCGGCGTGATCGGTGGCATGCTGTTCGCGACCTTCATCGGCCTGTTGTTCATTCCGATCTTCTACGTGTTCGTGCGTCGCCTGCTCGGCGACAAGCTCGAATCGCGCGAGCAAACCCAGGTGGCGCTCAAGGCCGCGGAGCAGCACGGCGCACATTGAGACCGGTGCGCGTGTGTTGACACAAACGGCCCGGCTTGCCGGGCCGTTTCGTTTGCGCGGGAACAACGAGCGTTGCCGCAAGACGACTTGCATCGACATCCTTGCACACCCATCCTAGGCGCATGGCCGCGGCAAAAATCAAAATCGACGACCGTCAGCTCGAGCGTATAGCGCGCGCGCTGGCCGAACCGCGCCGCGTCGAGATACTCCACCAAATCGGCCACTGCGACGGTTCGATGCCGTGCAGCGCGCTGCAGGAGTCACACAAGGTCAGCGCGGCGACGATCTCGCACCACATCAAGGAACTGGAGACCGCTGGCCTGATCGAAATCGCACGCGAAGGCAAGTTCGTGCGCCTGACCCTGCGCCGCGACGTCCTCGCCGCCTACTTGGCCCGGCTTGCGGCGATCTGATTCGCATTCCGCGCCTCGTCGAAAATTTCCCGCCCCCACCCTTGAAACAGCCCGTTCGGCGCCCCTTATCGATTAGACAATTAGATAATCATCTAATTGATATTCTTCCAACGGGATAAGCATATGAGCAAGTTGCAGGGCAAAGTGGCGGTAGTCACCGGCGCCTCCAAAGGCATCGGCGCGGGCATCGCGAAGAGTCTGGCCGCGGCTGGCGCCGCGGTCGTGGTCAACTACGCGGCGAGCCGCGAAGGCGCGGACCGCGTCGTCGCGGACATCATCAAGGCCGGCGGCAAGGCCGTCGCCGTGCAGGGCGACGTGGCCAAGGCGGCCGACGTCGAGAAGCTGTTCGCGGAAACGAAGAAGGCCTACGGCCGGGTCGACGTGCTCGTGAACAACGCCGGCGTCTACCAGTTCGCGCCGCTCGAAGAGGTGACCGAAGAGCTGTTCCGCCGCCAGTTCGACATCAACGTGCTCGGCCTGCTGCAGGCGACGCGCGAAGCGGTGAAGCACTTCGGCGCCGAGGGTGGCAACGTCATCAACATCAGCTCGGTGGCGAGCCAGCTTGGCCTGCCGGGTTCGTCGGTCTATGCGGCGACCAAGGGTGCGGTCGACACGATCACGCATGTGCTGTCGAAGGAGCTGGCGCCGAAGAATATCCGCGTCAACTCGATCAACCCGGGCGGCGTCGAAACCGAGGGTACCCACGCGGCGGGCATCATCGGCAGCGACTTCGAAAAGCAGATGGTCGCGCAAACCCCGCTCGGCCGCCTCGGACAGCCCGACGACATCGCCAAGATCGCGGTCTTCCTCGCCTCCGACGACTCCAGCTGGTTGACCGGCGAGAAGCTGATCGCCTCGGGCGGCACGCGCTGAGGCCATCGCCCGCGGTCCGTGTCAGAATCGGCGTTCGAGAAATTGTTCGAACGCCGATGAATCTGTTTCCGGTCTTTGCCGACCTCAGCGGCCGCCGCGTACTGATCGTCGGCGGCGGTACGGTAGCGGAACGAAAAGCCGCCTTGCTGTTGGCTGCCGGCGCGCAGCTTGAGGTCGTGGCGACCGAGGTGAGCCAACTCGTCGGCCGATGGCC
>NZ_DASVOK010000492.1:0-12384 GCF_036383415.1 Rudaea sp.
GTCGCGCGAGTCGATACAGCGGCAGGGCTGCGAGCAGCGCGAGCACGACGACGAATGCCTTGCTCGCTGCGCCGCGCGAACGGCTGCGCTCGAACCACCACAGGGTCATCGCGAGCAGCACGGCGGCGACGAGCACGAGGCCGACCGCGTCCGCACCGCGCTGGTGCGCCAGCACCCACACCAGCCAGACCGCGGTCAGGTACATCGGGAACGCGAGCACCTGCTTCAGCGTCTCCATCCAGGCGCCAGGCCGCGGCAGCAGACGACCGAGCGCGGGAATGAAGCCGACGAGCAGGAACGGCAACGCGAGACCGAAACCGAGAGCGAGAAACACCAGCAGCGCCGCAGCCACGGGCGCCGCGAACGCATAGGCCAGCGCGCTGCCCATGAACGGCGCGACGCAGGGACTCGCGACCGCGACTGCGAGCACGCCGGTAAAAAAGTCGCCGGCCACACCCGAACGCGTAGCCAGCGACTGTCCCAAATTGCCGAACGAGGTGCCGAACTGGACCACGCCCGACATCGACAGCCCGACCGCAGCCATGACGCAGACGAGCACGCCGACGAACAGCGGCTGCTGCAATTGCGCGCCCCAACCGAATGCGTGCCCCGCCGAGCGCAGCGCGACGATGGCGAGGCCAATCGCGGCGAACGTGCACAGCACGCCGGCCGTATACGCCAGCGCGTGCCGGCGTGCCTTGGCCGCGTCCTCGCCACTTTCGAGCAGACCGATCGCCTTGATCGACAGCATCGGCAACACGCAGGGCATCAGATTCAGGATCATGCCGCCAACGAAGGCCAACGCCAGCGCGGCAAGAAGGCCGACGTCGACTGGGCTCGGCGTCTGCGCGGCCAATGCCGGGCCCCCTTCCCCCTTGCCGATGCCGGCATTCGTTCCGCTACCTGCGCCCGTTGCCGCGGCATTCGGCAGCGGCAGGTCGAGTTCTTCGGTATGCGGTGGATAGCAGATCTTGGGATCGACTTCGTGGCAACCCTGATACTTCACCGACAACTTGATGCGCTGCGTGCCCGGCGCGAGTGTGTAGGGTACGCTCGAGTCGACGCCGTCGTGGTAAGTCTCGACGTCACCCAGATACTCGTCGTGGTACTTCTTGCCCTCGGGCAGTTGTGTTTCGCCGAGAGTGACCCCCTCCCCGCCCTTGAACTTCATCTGCCCGCGGTAGAGGTAGTAGTCCTTCGCGATCGTCCAGTGCAGCTTTACCACGCCGGGCGTGGAAGCGTCGGCGCTGAGTTTGTAGGCTTCGCCGATCGGCAGCAGGCCGGCGACGTCCTGCCCGCGTGACGACCCGGGCAAGGTACCCAGCAACAAAACAAGAAAAAAGATAAATCTATACATGAGCAACCAAAAGTTTGTACGTTGTAGGCGACGCGAAGGACAGCGGACTTCGCGCCGCAAGTCGCGCCGGGATCAGGAAACCTTCTTCTTCGCGTCCGCCTTCGTGTCCACAGCCAGCACCTGTTTCAGCTCCTTCTGATCTTCGGGAAACCAGGAGCCTGCGGCCTGCAGCGCGTCGGCGACAACCTTCTCCGCTTCGGGTCGGCGCTGCAACGCAAGCAGTGCCTTCGCGCGCACGTTGGCAACGCGCAGCACGTAGCGCCCGGTCGCCATGCCCGCGGCCTTTTCCAGATACGGCAACGCTTCAGCAGCCTTGCCATCGGTCAACAAGGCCTTGCCGTAACCGAGCGAATAATTGCAGTCGTCGTCGTAGGTGGCGGCGAGTTGCTTGAGCAGGGCCATCTTCTGCTCCTTGTTGTCCGAGAAGCGATACAGCGCATACAGATCATCGCCCGCGCTGCGATCCTTCTTCAGATCGAGGCCGCCCTTGCCGTCGTCCATCTGGCTGCGATACGCGGCGATACCTCGATCGAAGATCGCTTTGGAGCCGGCTTCATCGCCGATCGCCTTGCTCGTCATGCCCAGGATCAATACCGAATCGCGCGAACCGGGAGGCAACGGACGCAGCGAAAGTTTCTGCGCATCGAGCTGGGCGACCGCGGTGGCGATCGGCGCTGCCAGCAATGCCTTGCGCTGAGCCTGCGGCAGATCCTCGCTGCAGTCGCCGAGCGTGTCGATGATGTCGATGCGGTCATCGTAGCCGGGGGCGGACGCGAGCGCGCGCTGGCCGTGTTCGACGCAACTCTTGGCGAGCGTGGCCTTCTTCGCCGGCTCGGCCTTGGCCAAGGACATGCTGTGCTTGTCGCGCTTCATGTGCATCGCTTCGAGGTCGAGCGTGACCTTCGCGTTCTGCGCTGCCTGCTCGCGCAGAGCCGCCGGCAGGCCGGCATACCAGGCGAACGCGTCATCGTAGTCCTCACGCGCGGCATAGGTGTCGAGCGCCTGTGCGACGTCCGCGGGCGTGCTGTGCACGGCCTGGCTCTTGAGCTTTTCCAATGTGTCGGCGCCGCCTGCCAGGCGGTTCACCTTTGGATAGAACTCCTCGCGTTTGGCTTCGCCGACGATGCGGCCGATTTCCTTGCCGTCGGCGTCGAGCATCACGTAGGTCGGCAGCCCGGTAACCTTGAGCTTCTTCATCCACGCCTCGCCGTCGGCCGAATCGGAGTCGCTCTCGACGTAGACCAGATGCTTGCCGAGTGCGTCCCACTCGGCGCCGTTCATCACGTTGGTCTTCATCCACCAGCAGCTGTGGCACCAGATCGCGGAGAAGTCGACGAGCACGGGCTCGTGCGCAGCCTTCGCCGCCTTCAGCGCCGCATCGATCGTCTCTTTCGAAGTCGATTGCGCAGCCGCTGCGCAGGCGGTGAGCGGAGCGATCACGATTGCGCACACGGCAGTGATCGCGGCGGCAAGGCGGCGCGAACCGGAAAACGGATGACTGGACGGGATGGGCATGGGAGTCTTTCTGGTTTGGGAAAACGGCATTCTGCTACTTTTCACGACTTCGCGTTGTCTGGAGAAGCGGGTGGCGTTTTCTTGGCCAGCAACGACCCAATCATTCGCCGCACCACCTGCCCCGCATCCGCATCCTGAGCCATGAAGCCGCTGTAGATGATGCGTCCGTTGCGATCGAGCAGCAGGTTGTACGGGGCAAAGCCGATCTCGTTGTACGCCTTCGTCACCGCTTCCTCGCCCTTGAGCGGCGTGAACCCGTACTTCGTCTGCTGCATGAAGGAATCGACGAAGTCGTCCTGGTCGCGAACGATGTTGATGCCCAGATAGGCAAAGTCCTTGTCGCTTCGGAACGGTTCCACCGCTTTTCGAGATGCGGAAACTCCGCACGGCATGGGCCGCAGCCCGGAAACCAGAACGTGATCAAGACCACCTTCCCTTTCAGCTTGTCCAGCGAGACCGTTTCGCCCGATGCGTACGTCTGCAGCGTGAACGGCGTAGCGGGCTTCGCGGCCGCATCGAGGCGGGTATTCAAATCCGCTTCGACTTGCGCCTCCGTCTTGCCGAGCTGTTTGCCATATTGCTGCAACGCTGCGTGCGTGTCTTCGTCAGGCGCCTTCGTCAGCTGCGTGAGCAGGTTTTCGTAGGCGTCCTGCCTCTTTCCGGCCGCGGCCATGACCTGGGCCTTCAGCCGAACAATCATCGCGGTGTTCGACGATGTCCGCTCAGCCGCCAGCTTGTCCAGCATGGCCATCGCCTGGTCCGGCCTGCCCTGGGACAGGCCCCGATTCACATCGACCACGGTTTTCGCCAACGTGATCCGCTTGTCCCAGTCCTTGGCGGATTTTTCCGCCTCGTCGTTTGCTTTCGTAGTGGCTGCTGCTTTCATTTTCTCGGCGAAATTCACCGCCTTCGCCGGGTCGGTTCGCAGGTATGCCTCGAACAAAGGCGCCATCGCATTGGCCGACCAATTGAATTTCTGCGGCGGAAATTGTGATCGCAGTTGTTCCCATACGGCAATGCGCCGGGCGTCGCCCTCGGCATTCATTCCCAGCCAGTACAGGGCTTGCGCGCCACGTTCGCTGGTGGGGAAGCGCTTGGCGATGTCGAGCGAAGCTGCTTCCCATTTGGCGCGGTCGATATGCTTGAGCCCGCTCGCGTATTGGAAAGCGTAGTCCGCGCTCTGCGGTTCGGCGGATGAAGCTTTTTGCACGTATTCCAGAGCGGCCTTCAGGTCGCCTCGGCGGTCGGCATCCTGCGACAGAAGGGAATAGGTCTTGGCGTTGCCCGGATCACGTTGAATCACCTTCAGCAGGTAGTCCCTCGCCTTCGGGCTTTCTTCCGCGGCGAATCGATTGCCCATGCCGTACGCGATTCCCAGGGAATCCGGATAACGCTTCTCCCATTCCTTGTACTTGTCGTCGATGAGCTTTTTGACCGCCTTGAACTGAGGCTCCAGCTTCTTGTCCTCGTAGGCCGCAAACTTCAGGTCTGCGGACACGTTTTGCAGTCGTTCGTGCGCGGCGATGAATTCCGGGTCGAGGTCGATCGCTCGCACCAGGGACGATGCCGCCTCGGCGAATTTCTTTTCCTTGTCCAAAGTCGCGGCGTGCTCGAACGCGGTTTGAGCTGCAGCGGGCGGAGTGTGAGCCGCATGCGCTGCACAAGGCAGCAGCGCGCAAACAAGCACGCACAGCAGGGTTTTTCTCGTTGCCTTGATCTTGTTCAATTCATTCCTCCGTCGAACCGCTCCGTCATTTCAGTTGTCGACACCGCCACTTGAGCGCCGCATCAGTGCCCGGTGTGGCCATCCGCGTCGAGGACCTCGACCTGACCGATGTTCAGGGCACGCACCGGCTTTTCGATCTTGCCGAGATCGCCGACCACGACCCAGGTGATCGCCTGCGGCTTGATCACGTTCGCGAGCGCGCTTTGCGCCATTTGCGGAGTGACGGCTTCGGTGCGCGCTTTCAGCGTCTGCACGTCGTCGTCCGCGCGGCCGTACTTGACGATGTCGCCGAGCGCGGCGAGCACCGCGCGGCCGGTCTGATAAGCGCCCGGCAACGCGCGCACGCTGCTTTCCTTGATCTTGTCGATTTCGGCCTCGGTCAGCGGCTTCTCGGCGATGACCGCGCGCGCTTCCTTGAGCACTTCGCTGACCGACTCTGCGGTCTTGTCGGTTTGCACGGGTGCGTACATGAACAGCGAGCGCTGGCCGATCGCGTCCTGCGCCTGGCTGCCGGCGCCGTAGGCCCAATGCTTGTCTTCGCGCAGGTTCATGTTGAGGCGCGAGGTGAAGCTGCCGCCGAAGGCTTCGTTGGCGACATCGAGCGCGAGGTGGTCGGGCGACTTCGACGACGGCGCGAGCAGGCCGGCGAGGATCAACGACTGCTGCGCATCGCGCCGGTCGATGAGGAACACGCGCGGCTTCGCCTGCGCGGCGACCGCGGCGAGTTTCTTTTTCGGCAGCGGGGTCGCGGGCGCCTGCCAGTCGCCGAAGGCCGCGTCGAGCTGCGGCGCGATTTGCGCCAGCGTCGTGTCACCGACGACCAGAATCTTCATGTTGTCCGGACGTAGCCAGTCGCGCGCGAACGAGTCGAAGTCGGTCGCGGCCAGCGACTTGAGTTCGTCCTCGCCGCCGAAACCATCGAGCGGAATGCCGTAGGCGTTGCCCTTGCCGTAGAGCAGCGGCGGCAGTATGCGCAGGGCGATACCACCCGGTTCGGTTTTCGATTGCGCGAGTTCGGCCAGGCGCACGCCGCGCAGCCGTTCGATGTCGGCCGCGTTGAACGCGGGCCGGCGCACGCTGTCGGCGAGCAACGCCAGCGACGCCGGCAACTGGTCGTTCAGCGCGTTGAGCCCGGCGCTGCAGGTATCCAGATCGCAACTGGCGCCGACCTTCGCACCGAGGCGCTCCTTGCGCTTGGCGACCTCGACCGAATCGAACTGTTGCGTGCTCTCGTTGAGCAAGGCGGCGGTGAATGCGGCGGTGCCGAGCTTGCGGCCTTGGTCGGCGGCGAAGCCGGCGTCGAACAGCAGCTGCACCTGGGTCAGCGGAATCGCATGGCGCTCGGCAAGGATGACCTCGACGCCGTTCTTGAGCTTGCCGCGCTGCACGGACGGAAAAGTCAGCTCGGGGAACGAAGTCACCTCGGGCACGCCGCGGCTGCGGTCGACATTGCTCTTGCCGACGCTGTACTTGGCCGTGGGCGGGAGCTTGGCCGCGGGTCGCCCTTCGGCTGCGCCGAGAGCGACGACCTTGGCGTCTTCGGCATCCGGATTGAAATCCTTGCCGGCCGGCAGAACGGTCAGCCGGTAGTCACCCTTGCCGAACCAGCGTGCGGCCGCAACTTTCATGTCGGCGGCCGTCGCCGCCTCGACGCGGCGCAGGTCGCTCTTGTACGCATCCGCGTCGCCACGGTAGACCTGCCCTTCCGCGAGCACCGTCGCCTGCGCGTTGACGCTTTCAAGGCTGCGCACGAAATCCGCGCGATAGCGCGTCTTGGCGCGCAGCAGTTCGTCCTCGCTCGGACCTTCCTCGATGAAGCGCTGGATTTCCTCGTCCACCGCCGCATCGACCTTGGCCGGATCCACGTTTTGTTTCACGTCGGCCTGGACCTGCATCCAGCTCGCCAGCGCGAACATGCTGATGTCGCCGCTCGCATCGTCGGCGAGCTTGTCGCGATAGACCAGGCGTTGATACATGCGTGAGGCCTTGCCGCCGCCAAGCACGGTGGTGGCGAGATCGAGCAGGATCGCATCGTCGCTGCCCAGTTGCGGCGCGACCCAGGTGCGGATCAGGCGTGGCTGCGCCACATGGTCGTGCTGCACGCCACGCGTCGTCTTCGCGAGCGGCGTGATCCACGGTTGCTGGCGGGCTACCGGCTGCCCGGCGGCGATGTCGCCGAAATATTTCTGCACTTTTTCCTTGGCCACGGCTGGAGTGATGTCGCCGGCGAGTACGATCGTCGTGTTCGCCGCACCGTAGTTGCTGCGGAACCATTGTTTGACATCGACTAGCGAGGCCGAGTTGAGGTCGGCCATCGAGCCGATCGTATCGTGCTGGTAGGGATGATTGGCCGGGAAAATGTTCTTCAGGATGTTTTCGTCGGTGCGCCCATACGGGCGGTTCTCGCCCTGGCGCTTCTCGTTCTGCACCACGCCGCGCTGGGTATCGAGTTCCTTCTGTCCGATCGCGCCGAGCAGGTGGCCCATGCGGTCGGACTCCATCCACAACGCCATGTCGACTGCCGTGGTCGGCACGGTCTCGAAATAGTTGGTGCGATCGAACCAGGTCGTGCCATTGAGCCCGGTCGCACCGGCTTTTTCGAACGGCGCGAAATAGGTGCCCTTGTGGTTCTCCGAGCCGGAGAACATCAGATGCTCGAACAGGTGCGCGAAACCAGTCTTGCCCGCCGGCTCGTCGCCCGAGCCGATGTGGTACCAGATCGACACCGCGACGACGGGCGCCTTGTGGTCTTCGCGCACGATCACGGTCAGACCGTTGTCGAGCTGGAATTTTTCATGCTTGAGATCGACTGCGTCGGCCGCGCGCGCATCGAAGGCGAACACGGGCAGGCAGGCGAGCACGAGCGGGAGCAAACGGGTACGCAGCATGGGCATGAATGACAGATCCAGGAAAGTGAAGTATCGAAACGAAGCGGAAGACCGCGCGGTTACAGCTTCATGTATTGCTTGTCGAAACGCGTCTGCTCGGGAAACTGCGCTTCGGCTTTGCGCATCGCTTCGTTGAACAGCTTTTCGGCTTCGGCGCGGCGCTGCAGGGCGACCAGCGCCTTCGCCTGCGCGTAGGCCGTGCTCAGCTTCCAAGTGTCGCTTGCGCCTTTCGAGGCGCGCTCCAGATAAGGCAAGGCTTCGGCAGCGTGGCCATTCGCGAGCAAGTCGCGGCCGTACTGGTACTGGCAGAAGAAATCGTCCGGGTAGGCTTCGACCATCGTTTTCAGCGTCGCCGAATACTCGCTCTTGCGCTTGTCGGTACGGCTGAGCAGCTCCGAATGGACTTCGGCCATGCTGCGGTCTTCCTTGACGTCGATGCCGCCGTGACCGTCGTTGAGCGCCTTGCGCGCCATCGCGATGCCGGCGTCGTACGCCGCCTGCTCGCCCGGCTTGTCGCCGAGCGCTTCGTGGATTTGCACCATCGTGTAGGTCGCCTCGCGCACTGCGCCAGAACCTGCATTGGGAATCTCGTTTTCGTACAGCGGCTTCAAGACCGGCAATTGCGCGGAGGCAAGCGCGCTTTTCTGCGCGGGCGGCAGGTCCCTCGCGCAGGAAAGCAGCGTGCGTGCCATATCGAAACGGTCTTCGAGTTCGGACTTGCCGTCGAGTACCTGCTGCGCGCGCGCCCTGCATTCCTGCGCAAGGCGCGCACTTTCCGCCGCGGGAGCCTTCGGCTTGGCAAAAAGCATCTTGTGTTGCGCGGCGTGCGCTTCGACGATCGCGAGCCGGATCGACGCAGGGCCATCGCCCTGGACGGCTTTGCGCGTCGCCTCGGGCAGCTTGGCGTACCAGTCGAGTCCCTTCTGCGGTTCTTTGCGCTCGTCGTAGGCGCGCAGCACCTTGGCCGCGGCGTCGATCGAACCCGCCGCTGCCTTGGCATTGAGCTTGGCCAGCGAATCCTCGCCGCTGAGCAGGCGGTCGAAGGCCGGATAGAAATCGGCGCGCTTCATCTCGCCGGTCAGGCGCCCGCGCTCGCTGCCGTCGGGATTGAGCACGACGTAGGTCGGCAGCGTCGGAACGCCAAGCTTCTTCATCCACGCAGCGCCGTTGACCGAGTCCGCGTCGCTGCGCACGAGCACGAAACGATCCTGGCGCGAATCCCAGTCGGTGCCGTTGAGCACCTGCGCGTCCATCGCGTGGCAGGAATGGCACCAGATCGCCGAGAAGTCGATGAACATCGGCTGCTGCCGGGTCAGCGCGATCTTGAGTGCGGCGTCGACGTCGGTCAGCGCGGCCTCGGCGTGCGCCACGCGGGAGCACACGAGCAGGCCGCAAATCAGCGCGGCGCGGAAAAGGAAACCCTGCATGTCTGTTCTCTTTTGGATCGAAGGAAGGTCATTGCTTGGCGTGGCCGAACTGGTATCGCGCCTCGACGAAGATCTCGCGCCCGTAGGGGTTGTAGTTGCCCGCGTTGAACGGCTGGTTGAACGTGCTGGGGTACGTCACGTCGATCGGCGGCATCGAGTTCATCAGGTTGTTCATGCGCAGCGAGAGCCGCCATGCCTGGGTTGGCGAATAGTTGACGCTGGCGTTCCAGATGCGCCACGCCGCGACCTTGCCGGCCAGCGGCACGTCGTAGCTGTCGTTGCGGTAGGCGATGTAGTTCGGCGTCGGCCCGTAGTAGGTACCGAACAGCGTCGCGTTCCACTGGCCGCGACTCCAGGTCAGGCCGAGGTTGCCCTTGGTCCGGAATTCCGTGCTGTAGTGAGGGCGGTTGAGGAAGTCCAGTTCGGGGTCGCCAGGAAACGTCTGATGACGGTGCGTGAGCACACGCGTGTACGCAAGGTCGAAGGCCAGGCGCCCGTACCAGCCGATGTCGAGCTTGTAGTTGAAGCTCGCGTTGATCGAATTGTTGACCTCTTGCGCGATGTTGATCTTGGTCGTGGTCACGCCGAGCAGACGGCCGGCCAGCGGCGAGCCTGGAGTGGCCGGCGCACGCATGATCTGGGCACGGGCAGCGGTGCACGATGGCGACTGCGGATCGAGTGTGCCGTTCTCGCAGTACAACTCGTTCTGCAGCAGATAGTCGGTATTTTCCTTCAACACCTCATCCTTGATCGCGATGTGCTGGTAGTCCACGCTCATTGACAGGTTCGAGGTCGGCGACCAGACCGCGCCGTAGGAGAACGTCTTTGCGGTCAGCGGGTCCAGGTGCGGATTGCTGACCTCGGTCAGCGTGATCGGCACTTGCAGGTATTTGACCGGGCACTTGTTGACGTTGGCGCCGGTGTAGCCCAGGCGCGCGCAGTTGAGGTAGTCCCAGGCGGTACTCTGTCTGACGTTTCCGCCTTCGAACTGGTCGATCAGCGAGGGCGCCTTGAACGAGGTGCTGTACTTGCCGCGCAGAAGCAGGCCGTCGACCGGGCGAAACTCGAGGCCGAGGCTGTAGGTGGGGTGGCTGAACTTCGCGCCTTGCGCGTCGTAGCTGTCATAGCGCGCGGCAAGATCGGCGGTGAACATTTTGAACACCGGCAGATTCAATTCGGCGGCGGTGGCATAGCGGTCGCGATCGCCGCCGCCCGGATTCCAAGTCTGCCCCAACAGATCGCCGGACTTCAGCAAGGCCGCAGGACGGTAGTTCCACGACTCGTAGCCGGTCTCTGCGACCAGAGCCAGGCCTGCGTCGCCGCCGGGCAGCGTGAACAGCGAGCTTTGCGTCGCCTGTGCGCGCAGCTGGTCGTTGCGGCTCGCACTCGCGATCGAGGCGGAGCCGACGTATTTCGCGAACTCGCTCGGCGTGACCGGATTGGACAGCAGACCGTAGTTGGGGTTGTAGACCGGGTAGCCGTACATGGTGCCCAGCTGCGGACCGAGAAAGGCCGCGCCGAACGAATCGGGACGGCGGCTCGACCACAATACGGTCTGGCGATTGTTGGAACTTTCCCCGGAGCGCGTGACGGCGGCGTCGAGCACCCAACCGCCGCCGACGTCGGCCTTGGCGCCGAACGTCGCCGTGTAGGTGTTCTCGTAGTTCTTTTGGTTGAGCAGGCCATCCAGGTTGTTGGCCATTTCCTCGGGCGCGAAACTCTTCCAGACGAACATCAAATCCTGGAGATTGGAATCCCAGTAAAACGGGGTGAAGAAGGAGCTCAACGGATGTGCCTGCTCCTCGTAGCTGTCGAACAGGTCGGTGTACAGTTGCACGCGGTCGTTGAGCGCATAGGTGAGATGTGCGCTTGCGCTGGCCGATTTGTCCTTGTTGATCATGGTCGTGTAGGCACCCGACGATACCGAACCGCAGTAAGTCCCCGACGAGTCTTTGTGGTAACCCTCGCTGCCGCCCCAGAGGCCGCTCAGCTTGGCGCAGTCCGCCGGCTTCTGTGGAAAATAGGTAGTGCCGGTAAACAACCCCAGGGCAAAAACGTCCGCGTTCGGCTGCTGCGGATTGACTCCTCCGGCAAAGTTCTGCGCGGTTATGCGGCGCTGGAATGCCCACATCGGCTCCTGGTCGCCGATCTGTGCGTTCAGCATCAGGTCAAGCTTGCCGACCTGGAAACTCTCGCTCGCACTGAGCAGACGCTCGCGACCGCCGCCACTCGGATACGAGCCGAGGCGCGCGTTGACCGAGCCGAAATCGACATGCTTCTTCAGTACGATGTTGACGACCGCCGCGACCGCGTCGGATCCGTACAGCGAGGACTGTCCGCCCGGCAGGATTTCGATGCGATCGACCAGGTCGATCGGGATGCCGGTGAGGTTGGTGTACAACTGGTCGACCGAAGTCGTCTGCGCAATCTGCGAGAACAGCGGCATCGGCCGTCCGTCGACGAGGAATTTGGTGTAGCTCGGATCCAGCCCGAACAGGCTCAGCGTC
Organism: Rudaea sp.; assembly: GCF_036383415.1. Classification (GTDB taxonomy): domain Bacteria; phylum Pseudomonadota; class Gammaproteobacteria; order Xanthomonadales; family Rhodanobacteraceae; genus Rudaea. Next base: position 11,421 of record NZ_DASVOK010000492.1, read on the forward strand.
TTCGCCGCCCAGATGTCGCCGGTGTTGATCGCCGTGTTGTTGATCGCGCCGGTGTTGACCGTGGCGTTCTGCAGCGCATCCGCCACGCTGGAGAAGCCACGGTTCTTGATGTCCTCGGCGGTGATCGTGATCAGCATGCTGGCGGTTTCGACCTGCGCGCGCGGGATCAGCGAGCCGAGCACGGTGACCGTGTCGAGCTTCGACGAGGTCGAGCTCGACTGCGCTTCGGGCAATTCCACCGGCTTGTCGTCCGCGCGGCGGGTTTTGTCCGGCGTCGGCTTCGGCCCCTGCGGTTTGATCACGACCGTCGTCGCGTCGGTGAATTCGGCGGTGTAGCCGGTGCCTTCGAGCAATTTGGCCAAGGCCTGTTTCGACGTGTAGCTGCCCTTGAGCGCGGGTACGTTGCGGTCCCTGACCGCGGCCGGATCGAAGATCACGTTGATGCGCGCCTGGCTGCCGAATGCGCGCAACGAATCGGCGAGTGCTTGCGCCGGCAGGTCGAACGGATAAGTGACTTGCGCGTAGACAGCGACGGGTGCGGCAAGCGCGGCGGCCAACAACCCTGCCCTGATCTGCTTCGTCAATGCCCTCATGAAAGCCTGTTCCCCATTGATGATGGCGTCCCGGGAGTGAGGCGCCATCCAAGTAGACGCCCGGGTGCGCGAATCCGGACATCGATTTGTCATCGATTTGAAACAAGAAGGCGACGATGCGCGACTCGGACGAGCCGCGGAACGCGAACGTCAGCGGGTCAGCACGATGGAGGCGCCGTCATGTACGGCACGCAGCTGATGCAGGCTGGCGACTGCCGCGGCGAACTGTCCGGGATCGCGCGTGGAAAACACGCCGGAGACGCGCAGCGTTGCGAGCGAGGGATCGGCGAAGCGGATTCCGGCGTTGCCGTAGCGGTTCAATTCGGCCACCGCGTCGGCCAATGTGGTGTCGTCGAAATAGGCCTGGCCAC
>NZ_DASVOK010000493.1:0-1855 GCF_036383415.1 Rudaea sp.
GCTCGAGCCGTCCATGCAGGCGCTGTCCGACGAGGAATTGCGCGCGCGCACCGATGCACTCAAGGCACGTCTCGCCGCCGGCGAGACGGTGAACGACATCCTGCCTGATGCTTTTGCCACTGTGCGCGAGGCGTCGAAGCGCGTGCTCGGCATGCGCCACTACGACGTGCAGCTAATCGGCGGCATGGTGCTCAACTCGGGCCGCATCGCCGAGATGCGCACGGGCGAGGGCAAGACCCTGGTCGCGACGCTGCCGGTCTACCTCAACGCGCTCGAAGGCAAGGGTGTGCACGTCGTCACCGTCAACGACTACCTCGCCCGCCGCGACGCGGCGTGGATGGGCAAGGTCTACAACTTCCTCGGCCTCACGGTCGGCGTCGTCTATCCGGGTATGGATCATGCCGACAAGCACGCGGCCTACGCCGCCGACATCACCTACGGCACCAATAATGAATACGGCTTCGATTACCTGCGCGACAACATGGCGCTGTCGAAGGAACAACGCTACCAGCGCGGCCTGCACTACGCGATCGTCGACGAAGTCGACTCGATTCTGATCGACGAGGCGCGCACGCCGCTGATCATTTCCGGCCCGTCCGACGATTCGCCGCAGCTCTACGCGCGCATCAACCGCATCGTGCCGAAGCTGACCCGACAGGAAACCGAAGAAGGCGCCGGCGACTACTTCGTCGACGAGAAACAGAAGCAGGTGCACTTGTCCGAGCAGGGCATGGAGCATGCCGACGAAGTGCTGCGCGCCGACGGCATCATCGGCGCGGACGAATCGCTGTACGATTCCAAGCATCTCGCCGTCGTCCATCACCTGAACGCCGCGCTGCGCGCGAACACGCTGTATCGCCGCGACCAGGAATACATCGTGCGCGACGGCGAGGTCATCATCGTCGACGAGTTCACCGGCCGCACGCTCGCCGGCCGGCGCTGGTCCGACGGACTGCACCAGGCAGTCGAGGCGAAGGAAGGCGTGCCGATCCAGCGCGAGAACCAGACCCTCGCCTCGATCACGTTCCAGAACTATTTCCGCATGTACAAGAAGCTGTCCGGCATGACCGGCACGGCCGACACGGAAGCTTACGAATTCCAGCAGATCTACGGCCTCGAAGTCGTCGTCATCCCGACGCACAAGCCGATGGTGCGCAAGGACAACCAGGACATCGTCTTCCTCAAGCAGCCGTTCAAGTTCGAAGCGGTGATCGAGGACATCAAGGAATGCCACGAGAAAGGCCAGCCCGTGCTCGTCGGCACCACCTCGATCGAGACTTCCGAGCTGCTTTCGAACGAGTTGCGCAAACAGAAGCCGCCGATTCCGCACGAAGTGCTCAACGCCAAGCAGCACGAGCGCGAGGCGCAGATCGTCGCCCAGGCCGGTCGCCCCGGCGCGGTGACGATCGCCACGAACATGGCTGGTCGCGGCACGGACATCGTGCTCGGCGGCTCGCTCGAATCCGAGCTGCAGGCGTTGCCCGAAGACGCGACCGACGCCGATCGCGAAAAACTCAAGGCCGACTGGAAACAGCGCCACGAGCAGGTGCTCGCCGCCGGTGGACTGCACATCATCGGCACCGAGCGCCACGAATCGCGCCGCATCGACAACCAGCTGCGCGGCCGCTCGGGTCGCCAGGGCGATCCGGGTTCGAGCCGTTTTTACCTCTCCCTCGACGACTCGCTCATGCGCATCTTCGCGCCCGACTGGATCACGCGCTGGATGCAGCTGTTCGGCATGAAGGAGCACGAGGCGCTCGAGGACAAGATGATCACGCGCGTGATCGAGAAGTCGCAGCGCAAGGTCGAAGCGCACAACTTCGACATCCGCAAGAACCTGCTCGAGTTCGACGAC
>NZ_DASVOK010000494.1:0-3212 GCF_036383415.1 Rudaea sp.
GCGCTGCCCTTTTGCGGTCGTCGGCCAAGTCACCGCCGAACGCCTGCTGCTGCTCGAAGATGCGGCGAATCAGCAGGCGCAGCCGATCGATCTGCCGATGGACGTGCTGTTCGGCAAGGCGCCGAAGATGCAGCGCGACACCAGGCGCAAGCCGCAGCGTCTCGATATCGTGCCCGACCTCGACGGCATCGCGCTCGAGGATGCGCTGCAGCGCGTGCTGCGCGCGCCGGCGGTCGGCTCGAAATCGTTCCTCGTCACGATCGGTGATCGCACGGTCGGCGGTCTCTGTGCGCGCGACCCGATGGTCGGCCCTTGGCAGGTGCCGGTGGCCGACTGCGCGGTGACGCTGGCCGATTTCGACGGCTACGCGGGCGAGGCGATGGCGATGGGCGAGCGCGTGCCGGTCGCGGTGCTGTCGGCACCGGCTTCGGCGCGGCTCGCGGTCGGCGAGGCGATCACCAATCTCGCCGCGGCGCCGATCGCCGACATCGGCGAGATCCGCCTCTCGGCGAACTGGATGGCTGCGGTCGCTGCGCCCGGCGAGGACGCCGCGCTGTTCGACGCGGTGCAGGCGGTCGGCATGGAGCTGTGCCCTGCGCTCGGCATCTCGATTCCGGTCGGCAAGGATTCGCTGTCGATGGCGACGGTGTGGCAGCTCGACGGGCGCAAGCAGAAAACCGTGTCGCCGGTATCGCTCAACGTCACCGGATTCGCGCGCGTCACCGACGTGCGCCAGGCACTGACGCCGCAGCTGCGTACGGATGCGGGCGAGACCGAGCTGTGGCTGATCGATCTCGGTGCGCGCAAGAACCGCCTCGGCGGCTCGATGCTCGCCCAGGTCTACAACCGTGGCGGCGGCCTGCCGGCCGATGTCGACGATCCGCAACGATTGAAGAATTTCTTCACCGCGATCCAGAAGGCGAATGCGCAGGGCCTGCTGCTTGCCTACCACGATCGCGCCGACGGCGGCGTGCTCGTCACCCTGATCGAAATGGCGCTGGCCGGGCACTGCGGCCTCGACGTCGAGATGAACGGCTGGGGCGAGGCGATTCTCGCTTCGTTGTTTTCCGAGGAGCTCGGCGCGGTCGTGCAGATCCGCGCGAGCGATCGCGCGGCATTCCTCGCCCTGCTCGCCGAGCACGGGCTCGACAAGCTCGCGAACTTCTGCGCCAGCCCGCACAAACGCATGCGCGTGAAGCTCTGGCTCGGTGGCGAGCGCCTCGCGCGCTGGCCATGGGAAGACCTCATGGCGGCGTGGTCGGAGACGAGCTTCCAGATGGCGGCGCGACGCGACAATCCGCAGAGCGCGCGCGACGAGGACGGCCTGCGCAGCGACGACGGCGATCCGGGCATCACGCCGAAGCTGACATTCAATCCGGCCGACGACATCGCCGCGCCGTACATCCATACCGACGCGCGACCGAAGATCGCGATCCTGCGCGAGCAGGGTGTCAACGGCCAGGTCGAGATGGCGGCGGCGTTCACGCGCGCGGGTTTCGATGCTTACGACGTGCACATGAGCGACCTGCAATCGGGCCGACACAAGCTCAAGGATTTCCGCGGCTTTGCCGCCTGCGGTGGCTTCTCCTACGGCGACGTGCTCGGCGCGGGTCGCGGCTGGGCTACCTCGATCCTGTTCAACGCGAAGTTGCGCGACCAGTTCGCCGCATTCTTCGCCGATCCGACCAAGTTCGCGCTCGGCGTGTGCAACGGCTGCCAGATGCTCGCGGCGTTGAAGGAAATCATCCCCGGCGCCGAGGCGTGGCCGAGCTTCGAGCGCAATGCATCGGAGCAGTACGAGGCGCGTCTGGTCACGCTCGAAGTGGTCGAATCGCCGTCGCTGTTCTTCAAGGGCATGGCCGGCTCGCGCATCCCGGTCGCGGTCGCGCATGGCGAAGGTCGTGCCGAGTTCGCGAAAAGCGGTGATGTGAAGCGCACCGCGGTCAGCCTGCGCTATGTCGACAACTACGGTCGCGCGACCGAAGCCTATCCGCTCAACCCGAACGGTTCGCCGGCTGGCCTCGCCGGCATCACCGCGGCGGACGGCCGCGTCACCGCGCTGATGCCGCATCCCGAGCGCGTGTTCCGCAGCGTGCAGATGTCATGGGCGCCGCGCGAGTGGGGCGAGGATTCGCCATGGATGCGCATGTTCCGCAATGCGCGCGTCTGGGTCTGCTGAACGCGCATGACGATTTCTCCGCTCCGGCGCTTCATGCTCGCGGCCGTGCTCTGGCTGCCGTTCGCGTTCTTCCTCTGGTTCGCGTTCCGCGCGCAGTTCGCCTGGCCGGTCATCCAGCTCGCCAAGCTCGCGCTGGTGCATGTCTGGCCGGGCCTGTACCTCGATGTGATCGTCGGCGCCGACGAGATCAACCAGGCGACCGGGCAGCTGATCGCGCACCATGGCGACTGGATGCAGGTCAACAGCAACGTCATCTACAACGCGGTCAAGGATGGCGCGCCGAAGTACGCGTTCTTCGATTTCGCGCTCAACCCGATGATCTACGGTTACAGCGTGCCGTTGTTCGCCGGCCTGGTCATGGCGACGCCGCTTTCGACGTGGCAGCGCTTCGCCCAGATCGGTGCGGGCTTCGTCATGCTCTGGCTGGTCCAGGCCTTCGGCGTCGTCGCGGAAACGTTCAAGGTGATCGGTTTGCAATTGCCCGAGGGCACGGCGAAGATGCACGAGCTGGGCTATTCGCTGGAGGTGATCGCGCTGGCTTACCAGTTCGGTTATCTGATCCTGCCGCCGCTCGTGCCGGCGGCGCTGTGGATCCTGCTGAACCGGCCGTTCATCGAAGAGCTGACGCGCCCGCCGCTCGCTGCGGCGGCGGAACCTAATCGCGAGACCGCGGTCGAAACGCGGCAGCAGGGGAATTAACGATCATGTCGGCCGTACAACCATTGCCAACCTCTCCACTCGAGGGGCACAACGAAACACTGGACGAGCGCATCTGTGCGTACCTCGTCGGTCGCGGTCGCCTGAAGGAAAACGACCTTCTGCGGGCGAAGCGGTTGCTGGAAGAAAACGGCGAGGGCAATCTCGTTCCGCTGCTCACGCGTCTGGGCCTCGTGTCCGAACGCGAGATGGGCGATGCCTTGAGCGAGGTGATGGGCCTGCCGCTGGTGACCGCGAAGGAGTTTCCCGACGCGCCGCCGCAGAACGTGGCCATGTCGATCCGCTTCCTCAAGCAGCATCACATCGTCCCGATCGG
>NZ_DASVOK010000495.1:0-9200 GCF_036383415.1 Rudaea sp.
ATCGCCTCGGCCATCAGCGTGAACGCGATCGGCAGGAGGCCGCCGGCCGAGGCGCCCATGAGAAAGCACATCGCGAGGTTCCACTCGAACGAGGGCATCGCGCCGCAGATCGCCGTGGCCATGAACATGATCGCCGACAACAGAATCGCCGCGCGACGACCGAACAGATCGCCAAGGCGGCCCCAGACGACCGAGCCGACCGTCGTGCCGATCAATGCCCACAAGGCGAGTTTCGCCGCGGTCTGCTTGGGGATGTCGTATTCGACAGTCATGCCCGGGATGACGAAGCCGAGCGTAGCCGGCTTCATCACGTCGATCACGAGCGCGACGACAAGCACGACGACCAGTGTCCAGTGCGCGCGGCTGAGCGGCACGCGGTCGGCGATGTGGAAGCCGACGTGATCGCGTGCGGATTGCAGCGTTTCGCGCATCTGCGCGAGGCGCGGCATGAGGCCGTAGATCGACAGGCCGAGGCCGAGCGGAATCAGCGCCATGCCGACGAGCATGGTCGTGTCCATCGGCATGCCAGCCAGGTGGTAATGCATGTGCGCGCCCATCGCCAGCATCGGCCCATGCGAAAAGACGCCGGCCGCGATCAGCGCGCAGCCGAGCCAGAACGCGACAGGGTGATGGAAGGAAATGCTTTTCGTGGTCATCGATGCAAGAAGATGGAAGGGAACCTCTCGAAACCGTAGCGAGCGAAGAGAATTGCGTGTCGCCGGAGCGCAGGAACCGGAGTGTACTCAGATGTACATGAGGATTCCGAGCACCGCCGGCGCGCAAATTATCGAGCGCAGTAGGTTTCGAGAGGTTCCCGAAGGCGAGGTGCCGGACGCGGACTGCTAAGCCGGAGCGATGGCCGCGACTACGTCGACATTGCCCGCAATTTAACAGCATTTTTCCTTGCTTCGCCCGGGGGCGCTTACTACACTGGCGCGCTTTTCTTTCCACGCAAGACGCGACGCAACAGCAGCACGAGCGAAAACAAGAATGTTCAAGGGTTTACGCGGGCTTTTCTCCAACGATCTGTCGATCGATCTCGGCACGGCGAATACACTGATCTACGTGCGCGGCCAGGGCATCGTGCTGAACGAGCCATCGGTCGTCGCGATCCGCCAGGACCGCGGTCCCGGCGGCCCGCGTTCGGTCGCCGCGGTCGGCGCCGACGCCAAGCGCATGCTCGGGCGCACGCCGGGCAACATCGTCACTATCCGTCCAATGAAGGACGGCGTCATCGCCGACTTCACGATGACCGAGGAGATGCTCAAGCAGTTCATCAAGAAGGTGCATCGCGCGCGCATGTTCCGGCCTAGTCCGCGCGTGCTCGTCTGCGTGCCGTGCGGTTCGACCCAGGTCGAGCGCCGCGCGATCAAGGAGTCGGCCGAATCGGCCGGCGCGCGCGACGTCTACCTGATCGAGGAACCGATGGCCGCGGCGATCGGCGCCGGCATCCCGGTGCACGAGGCGCGCGGTTCGATGGTGCTCGACATCGGCGGCGGCACTTCCGAAGTCGCGGTGATCTCGCTGAACGGCATCGTCTACTCGCAATCGGTGCGTATCGGCGGCGATCGCTTCGACGAAGCGATCATCAACTATGTGCGCCGCAACCACGGCACGCTGATCGGCGAGTCCACGGCCGAGCGCATCAAGATGGAAATCGGCTGCGCGTACAAGCAGGACGAGGCGCGCGAGATCGAAATTTCCGGCCGCAACCTCGCCGAGGGCGTGCCGCGCATGATCCGGATCAACTCCAACGAAGTGCTCGAGGCGCTGCACGAGCCGTTGTCCGGCATCGTCGCCGCGGTGCGTGTCGCGCTGGAACAGACCCCGCCCGAACTCTGCTCCGACGTCGCCGAGCGCGGCATCGTGCTGACCGGCGGCGGCGCCCTGCTCAAGGACCTCGACCGCCTGATCTCCGAGGAAACCGGCCTGCACGTGCACGTCGCCGACGATCCGCTCACGTGCGTGGCGCGCGGCGGCGGACGCGCGCTCGAACTCGTCGACCAGCACGGCGGCGATTTCTTCGCGTCGGAGTAAGAAGTCGGGATTCGTGGGTTGTGATTCGTGATGCGCTGCGCGGAACTTTTTGATCTTTCGAATCACGAATTCCGAATCACGAATCACCAAGCATGGCCATCCCCGCCAACAACACGGCACCGCTGTTCGGCGAAGGCGCATCGAGCACGCTGCGCCTGGTCGTCTATCTGGTCATCGCGATCGCGTTGATGATCGCCGATCGCCGCGGCGACTGGCTCGAGCACCTGCGTGCCGGCGCGAGCGTCATCGCCGAGCCGATCTGGCGCCTGGCCGCGGCGCCATCGGAATTTGCGCGCGATGCACGCGTCGCCCTCGCCGACCGGCACGCGTTGAGCGAACAGAACGCCGAGCTGAGCCGCCAGTTGCTGCTCGCGCAGACGCGCCTGCGTCGCGTCGAAGCCGTGCAGGAGCAGAACCAGCGCCTGCAGGAACTGCTCTCGGTGCAGAAGACGCTCGGCCTGTCCGTGCAGCTCGCGCGCGTGATCGACGTCGACTTCGGCCCGTACAAACGGCATACGATCATGCTCGATCTCGGCAGCGACAACGGTGCCAAGGTCGGCCAGCCCGTCATCGACGCACGCGGCCTCGTCGGCCAGATCGTCGAGGTGCGCCCGCACAGCTGCACGGTGCTGCTGATCTCGGACAAGTCGCATGCGGTACCGGTGCGCATCGAGCGCACCGGCATGCGCACGATCGCGCGCGGCACCGGCACGCTCGACACGCTGGAACTGCCGAACATTCCGACCAGCGCCGACGTGAAGCCCGGCGACAAACTGCTTACCTCGGGTCTGGGTGGGCGCTTTCCGGCGGACTTTCCGGTCGGCGTGATCCGCTCGGTCGGCAACGATGCGACCGGCATGTTCGCCGCGGCCAAGGCCACGCCCGACGCCGCGCTCGACCGCAGTGCCGAAGTGCTCGTGCTGCACGAACTCGCCAATCCGGTGGGCCCGCCCGCACCGGCCGAGGAAATCGGGCCGCCGGTATCGCTCAAGGGCAGCGATGAACCCGCGCCACCGCCTGCGCAACCAGCGTCGCCGCCCGCAGTGCAGCCGAACCCGACCAATCAGGGGGAGCCGTAATGCGCATCCGCGGTCTCAACTGGCTGTTCTGGGGCGGCATCGCCGCGTGCTTCGTGTTCCAGCTCGCGCCGCTGCCGGCGGTGTTACTGCCGTTCAAGCCGTACTGGCTCGCCCTCGTCCTCATCTACTGGATGATCGAACTGCCCGAACGCGTGCCGCTCGGCCTCTGCTTCGTGCTCGGCCTGCTCGCCGACCTGCTCGGCGGCGAGATGCTCGGCGAACAGGCACTGCGACTTTGCATCCTCTGTTTTATCGTGCTGCGCTTCCGCTCGCGCCTGCGTTTCTTCCCGATGTGGCAGCAGACACTCGCCGTGTTCGCGCTGCTGCTCAACGACCGCGTCGTGTATCTCATGGTGCACGCGATCGCCGGCGACCCGCCGCCGCCGCTCGACTTCTGGCTCGCACCCGTGGCCGGCATGCTCGCCTGGCCTTGGTTGTTCCTGCTGTTCGACGATCTGCGCGCGCGCCTGCGCGCAGGCGATGCCTGAGATGAACCTGCCCGGCGCGCGCATGCAGGTCCGCAACGCCCGCGTCGAAGCGGACATGTTTCGTGCGCGCGCCATCATCGGCTTCCTGCTCATCGTGGTCTGCCTCGGCACGCTGGTGTCGCGCTACGTGTTCCTGCAGGTTTATCGCGGCACCGAATTCAGCGAGACCTCGGACAAGCAGCGCATCTCGGTGCGCAGCGTGGCGCCGAGCAGAGGCCTCATCTATGACCGCAACGGCGTGCTGCTCGCCGACAACGTCGCCGCTTTCCGCCTCGAGATCGTGCCCGAGGCGGTCGAGGGCGGACGCAAGGGCATGGAGCACCTGCTCGTCGAACTCGGCGATGTCGTCGCGATCAGCGCTGACGACATCGAACGCTTCCGCAACGCGCGCGCGAAGAAGAAGGCATTCGAAAGCGTGCCGCTGCGGCTCAAGCTCAGCGAAGACGAGATCGCGCGCTTCTCGGTCAACCGCTGGCGCTTTCCCGGCGTCGAAGTGGTGCCATACCTGACCCGAGCCTATCCGCTCGGGCCGTTGTTCACACACGCGGTCGGCTACGTCGGCCGCATCGATCTCAACGAACTGGTCAAGCTCGATCCGAGCGTCTACGCCGGCGCCACGCACATCGGCAAGACCGGCGTCGAGCGCTGGTACGAGGACGAGCTGCACGGCGCGCCGGGCAGCGAAACGGTCGAGGTCGGCGCCGACGGACGTGTGCGCAAGAAGCTCGACTACGTGTCGCCGACGCCGGGCAAGAACCTGTACCTGTCGATCGACGCGCGCCTGCAACGCGCCGCCGAGGACGCCCTCGGTGCACGTCTCGGTGCGGCGGTCGCGATCGATCCGCGCAACGGCGAAGTGCTCGCGCTGGTCAGCGAGCCCGATTTCGACGGCAACCTGTTCGTCAACGGCATCGGCCAGACCGACTACACGCAGCTGACCCAAGATCCGCGCAAACCGCTGCTCACCCGCGCGATCGCCGGCGGTTTCATTCCCGGCTCGACGATCAAGCCCTACGCCGCCGCGGCCGGGCTGGAACTGGGCGTACGCACGCCCTCGGACACAGTGGTCTCGACCGGCGAATACCATATTCCGGGCCAGGCGCGCGGCTACCGCGATGACTTTCCCGCGGGTCGCGTCGACCTCAAGCTCGCGCTGGCCTGGTCGGTCAACACGTATTTCTACTCGCTCGCCTACGAGATGGGCATCGACCGCTTCAGCGGTTTTCTCGCCAAGTTCGGCTTCGGCGCGAAGACCGGCATCGATGTCGCCGGCGAAGCCGTGGGCGTGCTGCCTTCGGCCGAATGGCTGCGCGCGACGCGCAACCAGCCCTGGTACGCCGGCTACACGGTCAACGTCGGCTTCGGCCAGGGTTTCTGGGTGGTCACGCCGATCCAGCTCGCGCACGCGCTCACAGTCATCGCGGCGAAGGGTGCGAACCGGCCGCCGCATGTGCTGCGCGCGACGCAGGCCGGCATCGGTGCACCGGTGCAGCCCGTGCCGTTGCCGATGCCGGGTCCGAACGTGGGCACGCGCGCGAGCACGTGGAAGGCGATCGAGGAAGGCATCTGGCTCGCCGTGAACGGGCCGCCGCCGAGCACGGTGAGCGGGCTAGGCAAGGAGTTCCCGTATGCGATCGCCGGCAAGACCGGCACCGCCGAGCGTTTTTCGCGCTACGACGAAACCTGGACCTCGATCGCGACCTCCTCGGCCGATCGCCACCAGGTATTGTTCGAGTGTTTCACGCCGGCCGAGGATCCGCGCATCGCCGTCGTCGTCGCGCTCGAGGCCGGCCACAGCGGTGCCTCCGACGCCGCGCCGATCGCGCGCAAGATCCTCGATGCCTGGCTCAAGTACGACGACGATGCGCCGGCCACTGCCGCGGGAGTGGCGCAACAGTGATGCTCGCCTTTGATCAGCTCGGCCCAAGCCTGCGCCTGCTCGCGCGGCGCTGGCTGCGTCCGCCGGCGCTCGACTGGCCGCTCGCCCTGGCATTGGTGCTGCTCGCCGGCGTCGGCCTCGTCAACCTGTATAGCGCCGGCGGCCCGGATACCAAGGTCGCGCTCAACCAGGGTGCGCGCTTCGTCCTCGGCGCGGTGCTGATGGTGCTGCTCGCGCGCGTCTCGCCGCAGAGCCTACGCAAGTGGACGCCATGGCTGTATGCGGGCAGCGTGTTCCTGCTGCTCGTCGTCGCCGTGCTCGGCGAAGGTCGCGGCGCGCATCGCTGGCTCGATCTCAAAGTGTTCCGCTTCCAGCCGTCCGAGCTGTCGAAGCTGACCATGCCGATGATGGCTGCGTGGGTGCTCAGCCGCGGCGAGTTGCCGCCGAAGTTTTCCTCGCTCGCGATCGTCGGCGTCCTGATCGCCGTGCCGGCCGGACTGATCGCCAAGCAGCCCGACCTCGGCACCGCGCTGCTCGTCGTCGCCAGCGGCATGTTCGTGATCTTCCTTGCCGGCATGGCCTGGTGGCGCATCGGCCTCGTGCTCACTGCGGCCGCGGCCGCGGCGCCGGTGGCCTGGCACTTCATGCACGATTACCAGAAAAAGCGCCTGTTCACCTTTCTCGACCCGGCCGCGGATCGCCTCGGCGACGGCTGGCACATCATGCAGAGCGAGATCGCGGTCGGCTCGGGCGGCCTCTGGGGCAAGGGCTGGCAGCATGGCACGCAGTCGGCACTCGAATTCCTGCCCGAACACACGACCGACTTCGCCTTCGCGGTGTTTTCCGAGGAGTGGGGCCTGATCGGCGTCGCCGCGGTGATCCTGCTCTACATCTTCATCGTCGGCCGCGGCCTCATGATCGCGGCGAATGCACGCGACACCTACTCGCGTCTGCTCGCCGGCTCTATCAGCATGTCGTTCTTCGTCTACGTCATGGTCAACGGCGGCATGGTCGCCGGCATCCTGCCCGTGGTCGGCGTGCCGATGCCGCTGATCAGCTATGGCGGTACCTCGGTTGTAGCGCTCCTTGCCGGATTCGGCATGCTCATGTCGATCCACAACCACAGGCGCGCGCCGCATTGAATCGAAGTGCCTGCGCACGTAGGCTTGAGACATGAGCAGAACGATCGTCACCGCCGAAGCCAAGCAATGGATCCTCAACCGCACGCTCGCCGGCGCCGGCAGCGAGCAGGTGATCGCGGAACTGATGGCCGCCGGTTGGCAGCGCAAGGCCGCGGGCGATGCGCTTGCCGTCGTCGTCGCCGAGAATGCGCGTGCACGCGTCGCGGTTGAGACCAACGACCGCCCCGCCGAAGGTGTGCCCGAGCCCGACATCGCGAAGATGCCGCTGTCGCTCGACGCGGGCGATCGCGAGGTAAAGGTGCTCGTCGAATTGAAGTCACCGCGCGTCGTCGTGTTCGGCGGCCTGCTCAGCGCCGAGGAATGCGCCGCGCTGATCGAAGCGGCGAAACCGCGGCTGGCGCGCTCGGAAACGGTCAACCGGCAGACTGGCGAATACCAGGTCGACGTCGCGCGCACGAGCCGCGGCATGTTCTTCCAGCGTGCCGAGAGCGAGCTGCACATGCGCATCGAGGATCGCATCGCGAAGCTGCTGAACTGGCCCGCGGAAAACGGCGAGGGCCTGCAGGTGCTCAACTACCAGCCCGGCGCCGAATACGAGCCGCACTACGACTACTTCGACCCCGCCGATCCGGGCACGCCAGCGCTGACGCGGCGCGGCGGCCAGCGCGTGGCCAGCTTGATCATGTACCTCAACACGCCGCAGCACGGCGGCGCGACGACGTTCCCCGATGTGGGTCTTTCGGTGTTGCCGCAACAGGGCAATGCGGTGTTCTTCAGCTATCCGCGGCCGGACCCGCTGACCAAGACCTTACACGCCGGCGCACCGGTCGCGACCGGCGAGAAATGGATCGCGACGAAGTGGCTGCGTCAGCGCGTTTTCGCTTAACGGCGACTCGGTTGCGGGGCGACGTTGCCGGCGCGGCATGCTACCCTCGCCGCACCTCTTCCTGCCGCCCGTTCGATCGATGACTTTCCGCGTTTTGTGTTCGTGCGCCTGCCTGCTGTTTGCCTCGTTCGCCGCGCTGGCGCGCGCCTACGATCCGCCGACACCAGCACAGGTAGCCGCAGCGCAAAAGCAGTTCGCCGACGATCTTGCGCGCGACACCGATCTTTCCGCGGCCGACGTGCTCGCCACGCTGGCCAAGGCGCGCTACCAGCAAACGATCATCGATGCGATCTCGCGTCCGGCCGAGTCGAAGACCTGGCGCGAGTACCGGCCGATCTTCCTCACCCAGGCGCGCATCGACGGCGGCGTTGCGTTCTACCGCGCGAACAAGGCGCTGTTCGACCGCGTCGAGAAGGAATTCGGCGTGCCGGCCCCGATCCTCGTTGCGATCATCGGCGTGGAGACGAACTACGGGCGCACACCGACGCGCTACCGTGTGCTCGACGCGCTGAGCACGCTCGGCTTCTACTATCCACCGCGCGCGGATTTCTTCCGCGGCGAACTGCGCCAGCTGTTCCTGCTGCACGGCGCGAATTTTCCGTATCCGATCGAGAGCCTGATGGGTTCCTACGCGGGCGCGATGGGCATGGGCCAGTTCATGCCGTCGTCGATCGCGAAGTTCGCGCGCGATGAGGACGGCGACGGCAAGATAGATCTGTGGAATTCGCTGCCCGACATCGTCGCCAGTATCGCCAACTATTTCGTCGGCAACGGCTGGCAGACCGGCGGTCCGGTCGCGGTGCGCGCCAAGGTCAGCGCGAGTGCGCGCGCGGTGACGCCGGAAAACCTCAAGCCGGCGTATCCGCTGCAGCAGCTGGCCGAGTGGGGCTACGTGCCGGCGACCAAGCTGGACGCGAGCGGCGATACCTTGGCCACGCTGGTCAAGCTCGAAGGCGAAGACGGCCCTGAAATCTGGATCACGCTGCAGAATTTCTACGCGATCTCGCGCTACAACCGCAGCCCGTTGTACAGCCTCGCCGTGTATCAGCTCAGCGAGGAAATCGCGGCGCAGACTAGCGGCAAATGAAGCACTGCGCGGCCGCCAGCCTGCTGCGCGCGGGAGCTGTGGCCGCCTTGTTGCTGATCGCGGGTTGCGGCGGACACAAGACCGTTCGGCCTTCGTCATCGTCGTCGTCATCGCGTGTCGACGACACCTCGCGTCCGCAATCGAGTCGCTACGCGCAGGATGGCGATTCCGGCCCGGGCGGTGCGCTGCCAGACGTCAGCAAGATTCCGGAGCCGGTGCCGAAGTCCGAACCGCGTTCGGCCTACGGCAACAAGTCGCCGTACGAGGTGCGCGGCAAGACCTACAGCGTGCTGCCGAACGCGTCGGGCTACGTCGAGCGCGGCATCGCTTCGTGGTACGGCAACAAGTTCCACGGCTACGCCACCTCGAACTTCGAAAAGTACGACATGTACGCCTACAGCGCCGCGCACAAGACGCTGCCGCTGCCGAGCTACGCGCGCGTGACCAACCTCGAGAACGGCGCCAGCGTGATCGTGCGCGTCAACGATCGCGGCCCGTTCGCCGAGAACCGCGTCATCGACCTGTCCTACGTTGCCGCGATCAAGCTCGGCATCTGGCAGAAGGGCACGGGCCTGGTCGAGGTGCGCGCGATCGACCCGGAG
>NZ_DASVOK010000496.1:0-14619 GCF_036383415.1 Rudaea sp.
GCCAACCGGCACAAAAAGCACGGCTCGCATCAGATGCGCGACGACGTCCCTGGCGACGACGGCCGCCGCTATTTCGGCGCCGAGTTGCATCTGTCGGACGAAGGTCATGCGCGCCGCGGTGCGATCAAGCGCAAGCCGCGCCGCGTCGTCGAGCAGGTGCGCTCGCCGTCGGGCGGCCCGCACGGATTCTCGCGGCCGACCGCGCCGGTCACGCGTGACATCGCGATCGGCGATTCGATCCTCGTCTCCGATCTCGCGCAGAAGATGGCGGCGAAGGGATCCGACGTCGTGCGCGCATTGTTCAAGATGGGCGTGATGGCGACGATCAACCAGCCGATCGACCATGACACGGCCGTGCTCGTGGTCGAGGAGCTCGGCCACCGCGCCGTCCGCCTCGAAGAGGACAACGCCGAGAACACGCTGGCCAGGGTCGAGATCGTCGGCGACAGGGAATCGCGTCCGCCGGTGGTCACGATCATGGGTCATGTCGACCACGGCAAGACCTCGCTGCTCGACTACATCCGCCGCACCAAGGTTGCCTCGGGCGAAGCCGGTGGCATCACCCAGCACATCGGTGCGTATCACGTGAAGACCGACAAGGGCGTGATCAGCTTCCTCGACACGCCGGGCCACGCCGCGTTCAGCGCGATGCGTGCGCGCGGAGCGAAGCTGACCGACATCGTCATTCTCGTCGTCGCTGCCGACGACGGCGTGATGCCGCAGACGATCGAGGCGATCAACCACGCGCGCGCTGCGAAGGTGCCGCTCATCGTGGCGATGAACAAGATGGACAAACCCGAGGCGAATCCGGACCAGGTCAAGCAGGGTCTGGTCCAGCACGAAGTCGTGCCCGAGGAATGGGGTGGCGATGTGCCGGTCGTGCCGGTATCGGCGAAGACCGGCGACGGCGTCGACAACCTGCTCGACGCGATCCTGTTGCAGGCCGAGGTGATGGAACTGACCGCGGTGCGTGACGGCCGCGCTTCGGGTGTCGTCGTCGAATCGAGCCTGGACAAGGGTCGCGGCCCGGTCGCGACCGTGCTCGTGCAGCAGGGCACGCTGAAGAAGGGCGACTTCATCGTCTGCGGCGTCGAATACGGCCGCGTGCGCGCGCTGTTCAACGAGGGCGGCCAGCAGGTCGATGTGGCCGGACCGTCGATTCCGGTGCAGTTGCTGGGTCTCTCCGGCGTGCCCGAGGCGGGCGACGACTTCATCGTCGTGCAGGACGAGCGTCTGGCTAAGGACGTCGCGCTCGAACGTCAGCACAAGCGTCGCGATGCGCGACTCTCCAAGCTGGCCGGCAACCGCATGGAAGACATCATGGCGCAGATGGGCCAGGGCGAGGGCGCGCAGACGCTCAACCTCGTGGTCAAGGCCGACGTGCAGGGTTCCGCCGAAGCGCTGCGCGATGCGCTGACCAAGGTCGGCAACGACAAGGTCAAGGTCAACGTGATCGGCTCGGGCGTCGGTGGCATCACCGAGTCCGACGCGACGCTGGCCGCCGCGTCGAAGGCAGTGATCATCGGCTTCAACGTCCGCGCCGACGCGTCCGCGCGCAAGATCATCGAGACCAACGGCCTCGACCTGCGCTACTTCTCGATCATCTACGACGTGATCGATCAGGTGAAGCAGGTTGCTTCGGGCCTGCTCGGTGTCGAGATCCGCGAGGAGATCATCGGCGTCGCCCAGGTGCGCGATGTGTTCCGCTCGTCCAAGTTCGGCGCGATCGCGGGCTGCATGGTCATCGAGGGCACGGTCAAGCGCAACAAGCCGATCCGCGTGCTGCGCGACAACACCGTGATCTTCCAGGGCGAGCTCGAGTCGCTGCGCCGCTTCAAGGAAAACGTCGACGAAGTGCGCAACGGCATGGAGTGCGGCATCGGCGTCAAGCAGTACAACGACGTCAAACCGGGCGACCAGATCGAATGCTTCGAGCGCATCGAAGTGGCGAGGACGTTGTAAAGTCACTCCGCGACAGAGAAAAAAGGGGCGGCCATCGCCCCTTTTTCTTGCCGATTCTGGTTTCGCCGGAATGACGGCGTAAGATTGCATCGTGTTCCATTCCACTACGCGAGTACGCGCGCTGATCATGATTTCTCGCCGCTTCACATCGTCCGTGTTGTTCACCCTGTTCTTCGCCGTGGCGGCACAGGCTCAGGAGAATGCGCCGAAGATCGATGCGACCGGCACGGTTTCCTCGCCGGCCGCGCGCTTCCCGTTCTCGGTTTTCGCATCGAAGGAAGCGCTCGCGCGTTTCGGCGGAATATTCAAGGAAGGCAAGGCCGCACCGCCACTGGGCCAGGACATCCAGGCCAGTCGCGCGTTCTACGACAAGATCAACAGCGACCGCGCCGAGCGCATGAAGAAGCTCTATCCGGTCGAGATTGCAGCGCAGAAATTCGCTGGCGTCGCCGCCGAAGTGGTGACGCCCAAGGATGGTGTCGACGCGCACAACGCCCAGCGCGTGCTGATCAACCTGCACGGCGGCGCGTTCCTCTGGGGTGCGGGCTCGGGCGGCCTCGTCGAGGCGATTCCGGTCGCGAGCGTCGGCAAGATCAAGGTGATCACGGTCGACTATCGCCAAGGCCCCGAACACACATTCCCCGCCGCGAGCGAGGATGTGGAAAAGGTATACCGCGAGCTGCTGAAAACCTACAAGCCGCAGAACATCGGCATCTACGGCTGCTCGGCCGGCGGCGCGCTGACCGCGGAAGCGACCGCGTGGCTGCAGACGAAAGACCTGCCCGCGCCGGGGGCGATCGGCATCTTCTGCGCCGGTGTCGTCGATTTCGCCGGCGATTCCGCCTACACCGGACATCTGTTGATGGGCGAACCCGTGCCCGAGCAGGCGTTTCCGCTGACCGCGCTGTCGTATTTCAAGGGCGCCGATCCCGCGAATCCCCTGGTTTTGCCCGGCAGCTCACGCGACGTGCTGGCCAAATTCCCGTCGACGCTGCTGGTCTCCGGTTCGCGCGACTTCGCGATGAGCGCGGCCCTGCGCAGCAACGAACTGCTGACCGAGGCCGGTGCGAGAACCGAACTGCATGTCTGGGAAGGCATGTGGCATTCGTTCTTCTCCGATCCGGAATTGCCCGAGTCGAAGGCGATGTATGCCGTCGTCGCGCGTTTCTTCGACCGCGAACTCGGCCGCGATACGGCCGCAAGCAAGAGGCATTGAGCATGGCCAACCGATCCTTCAACCGTTCCGATCGGCTTTCCGCCGAACTGCGCCGCCTGCTCGGCACGATGGTGCATGAAGCCGTGCGCGACAATGCACTGCCATCGATGAGCGTGTCCGATGTCGAAGTCACCAAGGACTTCGATGTGGCCACGATCTTCGTCACCGCCTTGCTGCCCGACACGGCGAAGGACGGCGTCAAGGCGCTCAACGAACTCGCCAAGGAATTCCGTCGCGAGCTGTCGCGCACGATGAGCATCCGTCGCGTGCCGGAACTGCGCTTCCGCTACGACGATTCGCTCGATCGTGGCGAGCGCATCGAAGCCTTGCTGCGCGAAAAGCCGTAGCCTGCTTTCCGCGGGGCGGAGAACAGGCGACGGAGTGGTCTTGCGCGTGAGTTCGAAAGACAAATTTCGCGACATCAGCGGCATCCTGCTGCTCGACAAGCCGCCGGGCCTGAGTTCGAATCAGGCATTGCAAAAAGCGCGGCACCTGTTTCGCGCAAAAAAAGCCGGCCATACCGGCAGCCTCGATCCGCTCGCGACCGGGCTGCTGCCGATCTGTTTCGGCGAGGCGACCAAGATCGCAGGCTATCTGCTCGGCGCGCGCAAGGCCTATGCGGCGCAATGCCGGCTCGGCGTGGCGACGACGACCGACGATGCGGAAGGCGAGGTCGTGCGCACGCGTGCGGTTCCCGAACTGGGTGATGCGCAGATCGAGGCGGCGCTCGCTGGGTTGCGCGGGCGCATCGTGCAGATCCCGCCGGCCTATTCGGCGATCAAGCAGGGCGGAGTGCCGCTGTACAAGCGTGCACGGCGCGGCGAGGAAGTCGAGGTGCCGTCGCGCGAGGTCGAGGTGCACGCATTCGATCTGGTGGAGCGCGGCGGCGATCTGCTGACGCTGCACGTCGAATGCGCCTCGGGCACCTACGTGCGCAGTCTCGCGCGTGATCTTGGCGAGAAGCTCGGTTGCGGAGCGCATTTGACCGCGCTGCGCCGCGAGTGGGTCGAGCCATTCAAGCAGCCTGCGATGCATACGCTCGCCGAACTCGAGCAGGCTCTCTCACGCGGCGATGAATTGGATTCCTTGCTGCTGCCGCTGGAGTCGGGACTGCAGGCAATGCCCCGATTCGAATTGGACGAAATCCAGGAGGCGCGCCTGCGCCACGGGCAGGCCTTGAGCATCGATGGCGCCGTTGCCACCGAGAACGCATGTGCGTTCGGCCGCGGCGGCGGCCCGGTCGCGCTCATAGCGATCGACGATGCCGGCGCAGTGCGCATCCTGCGCGGTTTTGCAGCGGCGCAGTCGAATTGATGTCCCGCCTTTTTTGTGATATACATCACTGATCGTTGTAACCCTGTTCATTATTTGGGCTGCAAGGGCCTGACGAATGGGTTTGAAGTGGGGCTTGCTGCTATGGAACAGGGGCGCAGCGAACACGCAGGCGGTTCACGGATGAAGCAAAATTGCGGGCACTAAGGGGCACGACGTTGCGCTGTCGTGATGCGTTGACGCTCCGGTTGATCGACCGCGTTGTTTCGTTTCCTTCGTGAAGTCTGCGAGGACTCGCAAATAGCACACCCGACGCGAGCCGGGGCCGCAAAGCTACGGGTCCGAAGCGGAGCTTCGGATGGCCGGGTTGCCGAGAACAGCCACTTGGCCTACGGCATTTCTGCATTCTGATCTTCCGGCCGCAGACCTGAGCAGGGGTCTGGTCATGCCTGCCTTCTTCCATCGCACGGGCGTGCCTCCTTGAGGCGCGGCGGCGCTGTGCATCGCGTTTCCCGCGCGCAGTAATCGCCGCCTGTATTCCCCGTATCGGGCTTTTGAGACGAGCGTTCAAGCATACGCGTCCGCGCAAGTGAGACGTGGCGGGCGGCGCTCGCTCTGTTGAAAACGGGAGTTGGGAAACAGGAAGTTCACGGTCTCGAAAAGAGCAAACCCGGCGCAAGCCGGCGACGCAAAGCCACGGATCCAGGGCAAGCCTGGATGGCCGGACTGCCGAGCGATACCAATCGTCCGCCGGCGTGCAACCAAAACAGCCACGGCCGCGGACCTTTCGGGAGCTCAAGTCATGGGAACTTTTCGCACGAGAGCCGGCCGCCTGTGCGCGGCACTGGCGCTATTGTTCAGTGGAGCTGTGCTGGCTGCCGATCCGCCGAGTGCGGACGGGGTCAGTCCGATCGTCGTCGACGGCGTCAATGTCACGACTTGCTCGGACATCAATGCGGATATTGCGTCGTACGGCATCAGCATCGACGCCACCGTCGCGGTCGACGAACCCAGCGCCGGCGATTTCACTGCGCCGGACGGCACGACATTCCACATCACGTTCGATCCGTCGACGAGTCAGGTCAGTTGGTCGGCCAGTACCGGCATCGACGCGGTGGCGGTCAAGGGCGGCAATGGCGCCTATATCTACGTCTACGATCCGACGATCAACGGCCAGGACAACGAGTCGAATGATGCGACCTCGGACAGCGGCCTGCTTACACCATTGCTCTGCGGCAACGCCAACAACGAGCGCTGCGGTTTCAGCCACATGGTGTTCTGTTACGACTATCACCTGCAGGTCAGCAAGACCGCCGATCCGACCTTCACGCGCACTTATCCGTGGACGTTGACCAAGTCGGTGTCGCCGACGCCGCTCAATCTGTTCAACGGCGATTCGGGCGATGTGCTCTACACGGTCACTGCGACCAAGGGCGCGCCGGTCGATTCGAACTTCAGCATGAGCGGCACGGTCACGATCACCAATCCGGCGCCGTTTGCGGCCACGATCACCTCGATCACCGACCATCTCAATGACGGCACGCCGATCAGCCTGAGCTGTGCGACCGGGACGCTGGCCGCGCATGCGACGGAGACCTGCAGCTATGGTCCCATCGTGGTCAGCGGGGTCAGCGCCGGCGGTTCGAAAGTCAATACGGTCACCGTGACGACCAGCGGCAACGTCGGCGGTGGTTCCGCGTCGGCGACCGCGACGTTCACTACGCCCGGCACGGTCATCAACGATTCGATCACGGTAACCGACTCCGATTCCGGGGCCACCGGTGCGCCGTGGACGTTCACCGGCACCGGCAGCGTGACCTACGGCAAAACGTTCGACTGCACGGGGCAGGGCAACAAGCCGACCTACAGCTACACGTTCGACAATACCGTGTCGACGACCGCGAACGGCGTGAACCCGGCCAGCGCGGAGGTCGTGGTCAATTGCTACAGCCTCGCGGTCAGCAAGACCGCCAACACGAGCTTCAATCGCGCCTGGGCCTGGACCATAACCAAATCGTACGTCTCACCCGCGCTGACGATCGACACCAACAATGATGGCACCCCGGACGCGCTGCTGTTGTCGGCGAACCAGACCGTGACGTTGGGTTATGCCGTCACCGTCAGCGCCACGTCGAGCGACAACACCGAGGCGGTGAGCGGCATCATCACGATCAGCAACAATGATCCGAGTCGCAGTGCGACGTTGCTCGGCGTGATCGATGTGGTTTCCACAGCGCTGAACATGAGCGTCAACTGCCCGTCTTTGACGGTGCCTGCCGCTGGTTCTTTGCTGTGCACCTATTCGGGCAGCCTGCCTGACGAGACCGCTCGGACCAATGTGGCCACGGCGACGCAGCAGAATTATCACTACGACGCGAACGGCGTCGGCACACCGGCCGGATCGACACAGTATTCGGGCATGGCGGCGGTCACGTTCGGCGCGCCTGCCAACCTGGTCGACCAGTGCATCACTCTTTCCGACGCGTTCAATGGCGGCGTACCTGCGGCGCTCGGCGGGTCCATTTGTGCTCCGTCAGGTGGAGGCAGCTGGTCGAAGACCCTCACCTACACGGCAAGCTTCACCTGGGATCCGTCCCTGGGTACCTGCAAGACCATCGCAGTGCCGAACGTAGCCAGTTTCCTGACCAACACGACCGGCGCGACCGGCAGCAGCACGGCTACGATCAACATCACCAACCGCGATTGCGCGCAAGGCTGCACGCTGACCCAAGGCTACTGGAAGACGCACAGCAAGTACGGCCCGGCGAAGTCCGATCCGACCTGGAATCTGCTGCTGCTGAACGGACCCGACACGACGTTCTTCTACAGCGGAGAGTCCTGGTACCAGGCGTTCTGGACCACTCCGGCCGGTGGCAACGCGTATTGGGTGCTGGCGCATCAGTACGAAGCGGCGGTCCTGAACCAGCTCAATGGCGCCTCGCAGCCGGCGCAGGTGCAGTCCGCGATAAGCCAGGCCTTTGGCCTGTTCAGCAACCCGACGAATACGCCTGCATACGTCGGTGCGCTGAAGTCGAACAACGCGTTGCGGCAGCAGTTCATCAGCGACGCGGCGATTCTCGACATGTACAACAACGGCAACTACCCGGGCGGTCCCGCGCATTGCAGCGAGGATTCGACCTCGAGTTCGTCGCAGTAGTAGCGGATGGATCCGGGTGGTCTTGACCACCACCGACGGCGCGCCGAAGCGGCGCGCCGTCTCTTTGGGCGCAAAACCCGTCAGGCTGCACCTTTTGCCGAAAAACCGGTTATAATGGGGAGCTTTTTCAAAGCCGATTAGGCACTTGCGCGGCGTATCGCGCTTGAGGCCACGTCGTCCATTAACGCGGTTCGCGCTTGCGGACACACAGCTTTCGAAGGCTGAACCGCGCCGTACGCAACATAACACAGGTAAACATCATGTCTCTCTCCGTCGAACAGACCAGCAAGGTCATTGCCGACTATCGCCGCGCGCCGAACGACACCGGCTCCCCCGAAGTACAGGTCGCGCTGCTTTCCGCGCGCATCGAACACCTCTCCAAGCATTTCGCCGATCACGACAAGGACCATCATTCGCGTCGCGGTCTGCTCAAGATGGTCAACCAGCGTCGCAGTCTGCTGGCCTATCTCAAGAAATCCGATGCGGAGCGCTACAAGACGCTGATCGAGCGTTTGGGCCTGCGCCGTTAAGCAACACCACCCGTCATCCCGGCGCATGCCGGGATGATCCATTTTCAAGGCTCGAAAACGGACTTCCGCTTGCGCGGGACCCACGGGCCGAAGGGATCCAAGCGATCTCGCTGACCGATTCAAGGAATTCCAACGTGGCAAAAATTACCAAGTCGTTCCAGTACGGAAATCAGACGGTCACGCTCGAGACGGGCGAGATCGCCCGCCAGGCGTCCGGCGCTGTGATGGTGTCGATGGGCGGCACCGTCGTGCTGGTTACCGCGGTCGCCGCGGCGAAGGCGAAGGAAGGGCAGGATTTCTTCCCGCTCACCGTCGACTACGTCGAGAAGTTCTACTCCGCCGGTCGCATCCCGGGCGGCTTCTTCAAGCGCGAAGGCCGGCCGACCGAGAAGGAGACGCTGACCTCGCGCCTCATCGATCGTCCGGTGCGCCCGCTGTTCCCGGAAGAGTTCAAGAACGAAGTGCAGGTCATCGCACAGGTCGTCTCGCTCAATCCCGAAATCGACGGCGACATCCCGGCGATGATCGGTGCCTCGGCGGCACTCAGCCTCGCCGGCATCCCGTTCAAGGGCCCGATCGGCGCTGCGCGCGTCGGCTATGCGAACGGTGCGTACCTGCTCAATCCGACCGCAACGGAACTGAAGACCTCCGATCTCGACCTCGTCGTCGCCGGCACCTCGAACGCCGTGCTCATGGTCGAATCCGAGGCCAAGCTGCTCAGCGAAGACGTCATGCTCGGCGCGGTCGTGTTCGGCCACAAGGCGATGCAGGTCGTGATCAACGCGATCAACGAGCTGACCGTCGAAGCCGGCACCAAGCCGTCGGCGTGGACCGCTCCGGCCAAGAACGACGCCGCGATCGGCGCGCTCAAGGAAGCCGTCGGCACGCAGCTCGAGCAGGCGTTCCAGATTCGCGACAAGCTGCAGCGTCGCGACGCGATCTCCGCGATCAAGTCTGATGTGCTGACCGGCCTTGCCGGCCGCATCGAAGCGGAGAAGTGGGACAAGGTTGAACTCGCCAAGGAATTCGGCGAACTCGAATACCGTACGCTGCGCGACTCCGTGCTCGCGAGCAAGGTGCGCATCGACGGGCGCAAGCTCGACGATATCCGTCCGATCACGGTGCGCGTGGGCGTGTTGCCGCGCACGCACGGCTCGGCGCTGTTCACGCGCGGCGAGACGCAGGCGCTGGTCATCGTCACGCTCGGCACCGCGCGCGACGCGCAGATCATCGACGCACCGGAAGGCGAGTCGAAGGATCCGTTCCTGTTCCACTACAACTTCGCGCGGTTGTCGGTCGGTGAAGCGGGTCGATTCGGCGCGCCGAAGCGCCGCGAGATCGGCCACGGCCGCCTCGCCAAGCGTGGCGTGCAGGCGGTCAAGCCGACGATGGAAGCCTTCCCGTACGTGGTCCGCGTGGTCTCGGAAATCACCGAGTCGAACGGTTCCTCGTCGATGGCCTCGGTCTGCGGTTCCTCGCTCGCGATGATGGATGCGGGCGTGCCGCTGAAGTCGCCGGTCGCGGGCCTCGCGATGGGCCTGGTCAAGGAAGGCGACCAGTTCGTTGTGCTGTCCGACATCCTCGGTGACGAGGATCACCTCGGCGACATGGACTTCAAGGTGGCCGGTAGCGCCGATGGCATCAGCGCGCTGCAGATGGACATCAAGATCGACGGCATCACCGAAGAGATCATGAAGGTCGCGCTCGCGCAGGCCAAGCAGGGTCGCCTGCACATCCTCGGCGAAATGGGCAAGGTCATCACGACCTCGCGCACCGAGATGAGCGAGTTCGCTCCGCGCCTGATGACGATGAAGATCCACCCGGACAAGATCCGCGAAGTCATCGGCAAGGGCGGCAGCGTGATCCGCGGCATCACCGAGGAGACCGGCGCCACGATCGACATCAGCGACGACGGCACGATCGTCATCGCTTCGGTCAACCGCGAAGCCGCCGATGCTGCCAAGGCGCGCATCGAGCAGATCGTTTCCGACGTCGAGCCGGGCCGCATCTATGAAGGCAAGGTCGCCAAGCTCATGGACTTCGGCGCGTTCGTCACGATCTTGCCGGGCAAGGACGGCCTCGTCCACGTTTCGCAGATCTCCAACGAACGTGTCGAAAAGGTATCCGACAAGCTCAAGGAAGGCGACATCGTCAAGGTCAAGGTGCTCGAAGTCGACAAGCAGGGCCGCATCCGCCTGTCGATGAAGGCGGTGACCGAGGAAGCTCCCGCGGCTTGATTCGCTGCACGCCAGGCAATCGCAAAAAACGCGCTTCGGCGCGTTTTTTGTTGGGCGATTTGGACGAAAGGGCGGTCTCATCGCTCAGGCAGGCGTAATGCGATACGCGCACACGCGTGCTAGCATCGAATTCCCTCCGGAGATGCGCGCATGAGCGAAAACAAGAGCATGAACGACTGGTTGAAGGATTGGGACGCGCTGCAGCGCCAGTATTTCAACGCCTGGTCCGATCTCGCGCAAAAGGCGCCCGTCGCCCCGCCGGGCGCAGCTCCGTTTGCCGCAGGCAATCCGTTCGCCGCGGCCGGCGCGAATCCGTTTGCCGCGCCTTTCGCCGCCCCGCCAGCCGGGTTTGCGGGCTTTGCTCCGTTCAATCCGTTTGCGGGTGCTGCATCGGCTCCGTCTGCTCAGACGCCGTGGCACGAGGGCTTGGAGCAATGGTCGCGCCTGTTCGCCGACGCAGGCAAGCAGAGCGAGACGGCAGAACGCCTGACCGACAGTGCGAAGGCCTACGTCGCCATGATGCAATCGCTGTTCGGCGCATCGGCGCTTGGTGAGGGCGCGGCAAATCCCGCGCAGCCCTGGCTCGATGCGGTGCGCAGCGCGGTCGGCACGGGCGTGCCAGGCTTCGATCCGGCGACGAATCCGTTCGCGAAAGCGCTGCGCGACGTGGCTGGCAAGGGCGCGCAGGGTTTCGCCGAGCTGCCCGCGGCATTCGCGCCCTACATCGAGCAGATGCGCAAGGAAGGCCTGTCGTGGCTGCAGATGCCGGCGTTCGGCCTCGCGCGCGAACATCAGGAACACTATCAGCGCACCGCGCTTGCCCTGGTCGAATACCAGCAGGCGTCGAGTGCGTACAACCGACTCATGCTCGAGGCGAGCCGGCGCGGCAACGAATTGTTCGAACGCAAGCTCGCCGAGCGCAGCGAACCGGGACGGACGGTCGAGTCGCTCAAGGCGCTGTACGATCTCTGGGTCGATGCGATGGAAGACGCCTACGCCGAGATCGCGCTGTCGGAGGAGTTCAGCCGCGTCTATGGCGCGCTGGCGAATGCGCAGATGCGCGTGCGCAAGCAGATTCAGATCGAAGTCGAGCGCACGAGCCGCGAACTCGGCATGCCGACGCGCAGCGAACTCGACAGCCTGAGCAAGCGCGTGCACGACCTGCGGCGCGAATTGCGCGATGGCGGCAATGTGCGCGACGGTGGCGCAGTCGAGGCGGAAATCGCGAGCTTGCGCGGCGAAGTCGCGGCGTTGAAGAAATCGTTGGCGCAGGCTGGCGCGAAGAATTCCGTTGTGGAAGTGAAGCCAGCGGCAGTTGCACCGGTCGCGGCGAAACCTGCTGCGCCGTCCGCAGTGAAATCACGGCCTGCGGCGAAACCGGTCCGGCGTCGCGCTGCGGCTGCGAAGTCGCGCGCGCCCGTGGCCGTCGTGCGCCCGCGCCCGGCCAACGAGGCGACCGAGAAGGCGAAGGCGAATTCGTTCGCCGACGCGGTCGCGGCTATGCAGCGCCGCGTCAAGGGCAAGCCCAAGCTGCGCGCGGCTGCGGCGCAGATGAGCAAGCCGAGCAAGGGCGACAAGAAGCGCAGCAAGAAGAAATGATTTCTGGCTCATCGTTCCGGCGTGTCTGGAATGACGAAATTTTTCGGAGGTTAGGTCGAACATGAACCCCATTCGCATCGCGCCGCAGAAGGCGTACGAGGAAGCGCAGAAATTTCAGCAGAAGATCGCCGCCGGCATGCAGGTGCTGCGCACGCTCGACGACGTGCACTATGGTGCGACCGACAAGGAAGAGGTGTATCGCGAGGACAAGCTCGTGCTGTACCGCTTCAAGGGGCCGAACAAGCCGACCGCGAAGGTGCCGATCCTGATCAGCTACGCGCTGGTCAACCGGCCGTACATGGTCGACCTGCAGGACGATCGCTCGCTGGTGAAGAACCTGCTCGCGCTGGGCGAGGACGTGTACCTGATCGACTGGGGCTATCCGGATGCTTCCGACAAGCATCTCAGTCTCGACGACTACATCAACGGCTACATCAAGCGCTGCGTCGATGTCGTCGCCAAACGCCACAAGCTCGACAAGATCAATCTGCTCGGCATCTGCCAGGGCGGCGCGTTCAGTCTGTGCTTTGCTTCGATCTACCCGGAGAAGGTCCAGAACCTGATCACGATGGTGACGCCGGTCGATTTTCAGACGCGCGACAACATGCTGTCGAACTGGGTGCAGCATCTCGACGTCGATCTGTTCGTCGACACGCTCGGCAACGTACCGGCCGACCTGATGAACTATTGCTACTTGATGCTCAAACCCGTGCGCCTGAACCAGCAGAAGTACATCGGCCTCGTCGACATCCTCGACGACAAGGCCGAACTCGAGAACTTCCTGCGCATGGAGAAGTGGATCTTCGACAGCCCCGATCAGGCCGGCGCCGCGTTCCGCCAGTTCATCAAGGATTTCTACCAGGGCAACAAGCTGGTCAACGGCGGCTTGAAAATCGGCAACAAGTCGGTCGACCTGAAAAACCTCGACGTGCCCGTGCTCAACATCTTCGCCGAGCAGGATCACCTCGTACCACCCGACGCCTCGCGCGCATTGCGTGGGCGCACCGGTTCGGACGACTACACCGAGATCGCGTTCAAGGGCGGACACATCGGCATCTACGTCTCCGGCCGCGCGCAGCGCGAAGTGCCGGCGGCGATCCACGAGTGGCTCGCGGCGCGCACGTAGCGTTCTGTCATTCCGGCGAAGGCCGGAATGACGAGAAAAAATCAGCGTTTCTTCTTCGCGGCAGGAGCCGGCGCTGCTTTGGCCGCGGTCGGCTTGGGTTTCGCCTTCGCGCCATCCGCCTTCGCGCTCTGTTCGAAGATGTTCGTGTAGAACAGCTCGGTTGCCTTGAGCGCCATCTCGACGGTTTGCTTCTGCGAGGCGTTGCTCGTGGCAACGGATTCGCGCATCAGCTCGAACAGTTCCGACCAGAGCTGGCGCAGGCTGGCGATGTCCTTGACATGGCTGGTCTGCGTCATCAGCCGCGTCATCGCGTCGACGTGGAACTGCACGGTCTTGATCGTCAGGTCGAAGGCCTGGTCGCTGCCTTCGAGGCCGAGCTTGGCCGCCTGTTGCAGCCGATCGCTCGCTTCGCGGCCGAGAAAATAGAGTTGGCCCGGATTGAATTGCAGCATCGCGTTTCTCCTGGTTGGCCCCGCGCCTAGTCTCGATTACGCCATGCCTGCATGGCAAGCCGCATCGCAGCGAACTGGCTGGCCACGCGCGTGCAGGCGGTGCAGGCAAGAAGATGCAGGCGCAGGCGAACGCGCTGGGTCCACGGCAGCGGCTGCTCCATCTGTTGTGAAAGCAGGCGCGAGGCTTGCTGGCAGGTGATACGGAACATCCGGTTCCTCGCCAGGCTACGCACGGCCGAAACCGGTGCCTTCGAGACAAGTGCGCAACATCATGCGTGCCCGGTAGAGTTGAACCCAGACATTGGACGCTGTGATCTGCAAATCCTTACACAGCTCGTCGGTATCGCTGCCGAACACCTCGCGCAGCACGAACAACTGGCCGATGCGCCTGGGCAGCTTCTCGATGCAGCGCTGCACGGCGACGAGGAACGCGTCCTGCTGCGCGAGCTCGGCAGGGTTGCCGGCATCGGCCGGTTGTCGCGTGTAGTGACCCGTTGCGTCGAACAGTCGATCGAACTCATGCTCGCCGTTGTCGCCGGTTTCCGGCAGCGGTTCCTCGCGCCATTGCTTGCGCACGAGATCGACGATGTGGTTTTTCAGGATGGACGTGAGCCAGGTGCGCAGTGAACTCTTGCCGGCAAAACCGGCGCGCTTCTCGTAGGCCTGGGTCAGCACGTCGGAAACCGCGTCCTCGGCCAGATGTTCGTCGCGCAGTTCCAGCCGGGCGATCTTGAGCAGGTAGGGCCGGTGCGTGGCCAGCGTCTCGAAGTCGATCGCAGTGGAAGCAGGGGAATCGCCGGTTGCCATGCGAAGCTTTGGCCGGGAAGGTCGCCGGCATTATGCCACTGCAAGCGCTGTACTAGCGTGCATCCGTGAGCAGGTTCGTTGGCGCCGGCGAGTCGTTGGTTGCGGCCAGTTCGGTTGGCGGCAGCGCGCTTTCCGCGTCATCGCCGCGCCAGCACCAGTGCCAGGGTTCATAGGCCAGTGCATGCGGGTTGCCGCGCGGATAGCTCATGGCGAAGCCGAACGTTCCGGCATTTTTCGTCAGCCAGGCGAACGCAGGCGAAC
>NZ_DASVOK010000497.1:0-10119 GCF_036383415.1 Rudaea sp.
CCGGAAAAGGGGTCATCCGTTGGCTAGATTGGCCAATCTCGCGCGTAACTCGTCCAGGCGCAGGTCCGCTGCCGCACCGGGAGACGTGCGTGCAGCGAGGCTCTGTTCCGGCGTGCGTCCCTGACCGGCTTCGTTCGCGGCAGTAGCGGCCTGCTTGTAGGCGTCACGGAACGGCACGCCGGCGATCGCGGCTTCGATCGCGACGTCGGTCGCGTACATCGCCGAGTCGATCGCCGCGCGCATCGCCTGTGCGTTCCATTGCATGCGCGCGAGCAGGTCGGGCAGCAGTTCTAGCGCGGCCATGCCTCGCGTGAAACCGTGATAAAGGCCGCCCTTGGAAAACTGCAGGTCGCGCTGGTAGCCAGATGGCAGCGACAGCAACTGTTCGATCTCCGCGCGGCCGGCGGCGACGCTTGCGTAGCTCGCACGCATCAGCTCGACCACGTCGGGATTGCGCTTGTTCGGCATGATCGACGAGCCGGTCGTGTACTCGGGCGGCAGGTGGACGAAGCCGAATTCGGCGGTGGTGAACAGCGACAGGTCCCAGGCGAGACGGCGCAGGTCGAGCAGGGCGGTTCCGAGCGCATCAAGCGCAGCCATCTCGAACTTGCCGCGCGAAAGCTGCGCGTAGATCGGCGAAACCTGCATGCGCGCGAAGCCGAGCGCCTGCGTCGTGTGTGCGCGATCGAGCTTGAGGTTGACGCCGTAGCCTGCGGCGGTGCCGAGCGGATTCGCGTCGATCCAGGCGCGCGTGTCGAGCGCGCGCTGCGCGTTGTCGATGAAGCTCTCGGCGTAGCCGGCGTACCACATCGCAGTGGACGAGACGACGGCGCGCTGCAGGTGAGTGTAGCCAGGCATCGGCAGCACCTCCTTCGCGGCGCAGTCGAGGCAGACCTTGGCGACGTCGACGCACAGCGCATGCAGCGCGAAAAGTTTGGCCTTGAGCCAGAGACGCGTCGCGACGAGGATCTGGTCGTTGCGACTGCGGCCGGTGTGCACCTTGCGTCCGGCGTCGCCGAGGCGTTCGGTCAGGCGTGCTTCGATTGCCGAGTGGCCGTCTTCGTATTTTTCATCGAGGATGAAAGCGCCATTTTTGAAATCCTGCGCCAGCACGCCGAGTTCCCGAGCGATCGCATCGCATTCCGCTTGTGTGACGACGCCGATCCGAGCCAAGCCTTCGACATGCGCGCGGCTTGCCTCGATGTCATGCAGGAAGAACTCGCGGTCGAGCACCACGTCGTCGCCGGCGAGGAAGCGCATGATCCGCGCGTCGGTTTCGACGCCGGGTTTTTGCCAGAGCAGGTCAGTCATTGGGAATGCCTTCCAGTTCGGGCCAGCCGAGCGCGAGATTGATGTTCTGCATCGCCTGCGTCGCCGCGCCTTTCAATAGGTTGTCGAGGGTGGCGACGACGACGACGCGCTTGCCGCCCGGTGCGAGCGTGAAGCCGCCGATCTGCACGCCGTGCCTGTTCGCGATATGACTGACCCAGGGTGCGTCGTCGATCACTTCGATCAGTGGTTCGTTCCTGTACTTTTCCACGTATTTCCTCTTGATCGCATCGACAGTCAGCGCCTGCGTGAGCCACAAGTTCACCGTCATCGTGATGCCGCGGAAATGCGGCGCGACGTGCGGCATGAACTCGACCGGCACGCCGAGATGCCGCGTCACCTCGCGCTCGTGCATGTGGTTGACGAGCGAGTAGGGCATGAGATTGCCGTGCAGCTTGGCCGGATCGTTCTTGTCCGACGGCGTCGTGCCCGCGCCCGAATAGCCTGACACACCGAAACAGGCCGGCGGCCCGGCGAGCAGATCCTTGAGCGGTGCGATCGCGAGCTGCATCGCGGTGGCGTAGCAGCCCGGGTTGCTGATCCGGCGCTGGCCACGGTACGCATCGCGAGTCAGCTCGGGCAGGCCGTAGTACCACGCGCCGTCGAAACGATAATCGGCGCTGAGATCGACGATGACGGGGTCGTAACCTCCTGCCGCGTCGATCGCCTTGACGACATCGGCAGCCTTGCCGTTCGGCAGCGCGAGCACGACGACGTCGGCGCGCTTGGCCGCGACGTCCTCGTGCGACAGGTTCTCGTAGCGCAATTCACCACGGTACTCGGGGTTATGGTCGGCGAGCCGCTGCCCATCGAGTTCGCGCGAGGACACGAACGCGAGTTCGAGTTGCGGATGCCGTGCGATCAGCTTGATCAGCTCAGCTCCGGTGTGGCCTCGCGCGCCGACGATACCGATGGTTTTATTTTCTTTGCTCATGAACTACCTGAGATGTACGGATTTTCTTGGCTTCTATATCTTTACAATGCTGAAAAACCGATCCGTCATAGATGAAACCGGCACCATGCTGCAGAAGGAAATACGAATACAGCGGAAACGGCATGAACAAGCCGCACCACGCCAGCAGCCAGGCACCGCGCCGTTTGAGAGCCTTGCCTTTGACCAGTCGCGTCGGACGGAAAACCGCCGCATCGGGCAACGGCCATTGTTTGGCGTTCAGCATCTTTATTGCTTGCGGAAGCACAAACGCCGCCATGACGGTTGGCACAAACGTCGCCGAAATCAGCCACCAGCGTGCCCATTCCGCCGAGTCGCAGGGCGGCGGGGTTTTCAGATGGTCGATCAGCCACATCTTGCAGACGACAGCCAAGCCTGCAATGGGAAGAAAAATCATCAGCTGACGCAGGATTTTTTTCTTGTTTTCCGGACCGGGGTAGAAAAACTCGGCCTTTTCGCGCGGAGCCACGATATCCATCGTCAGGATTCGCAAAATCGCCGAACGCACGCGACCGTCGTTCGGAACGATTCTGGTTTTCAGCCCGGCAGCAATGTCCATCGTCAGAATTTGCTCGACGCGGGAGAAGAGGGAGGGCTTTTCCTGCCACATGGCGCATCTCAAGCGGCCAAGGGTGTCGCTGGCCGATCGATCAGGGTGGGTATTTTCGCACGGCAGTAGTCGACGCAGGCTTCGATCTCGTCGAAGTCGTCGATGCCGTACCAGAACGCCTTGAAGCTTGGCAGCTTGCAGCAGCCGTCCGACTCGGAATAGTAGAAATGGTTGACGATGTTGCCGTGGCGCGAACGCCAGAACAGCGACGGCGTCTCCTCGCGCATCACCTGCCACACCGCGCGGCCGAGGCCTTCGCCCTGCGCTTCGTCGAGCACGGCGAACTTGTCGAGGTAGACCTGGGTGTGGCCGTTGCCGAGTTCGGCGGCGAGCAGGATCACCGCGGTGCGATAGTTTTCGCTGACGTAGGCGCGCAGCAGCTTCGTCTTCTCGAAATAATCCACTGCGAGCTTGCGCGGGGCGAAGCCCGATTCGATCAGCGCATGCAGGCGCTTGAGGTC
Organism: Rudaea sp.; assembly: GCF_036383415.1. GTDB lineage: Bacteria > Pseudomonadota > Gammaproteobacteria > Xanthomonadales > Rhodanobacteraceae > Rudaea. Next base: position 3,353 of record NZ_DASVOK010000497.1, read on the forward strand.
GAGTTGGTCCCATGACGTCGCGCGCAGCACGCGCTCGCCGCGGCGGATGTAGGTGCCCGAACCCTTGTGTGTGAACAGTTCCTTGGCGAGTTCGGCGGGTTTGGTGATCGACACCGACGATGTCAACGGCAGCGCGTCGAGCAGGTCCTTGATCTGCTCGATCTTCACGCGCATGCCGCCGTTGATCCACGGCTGCTGGCTCAGGTGCTCGTACTCGGTGGCGAGGTTGATCGAGTCGATCACGTTGCCGGCGTCGTCGAGCAGGCCGCCCGTGCCGGTCAGGAACACGATCTTGTACGGCTGCAGCGCCTTGATCAGTTCGTTCGCGGCGAAGTCGGCGTTGATGTTGAGGATCTGCCCGGCGACCGTTTCGCCGAGGCTGGCGATCACCGGGACCGAACCGGCATTGAGGCTGGCCTCGATCGCGGCGAGGTTGACGCGATCGACCTTGCCGACGAGGCCGTATTTGTTCGGATTGAGGAAGCCCGCTTCGAACACGCCGCCGATGATCGAGGTCGCGCGCGCATCGACTTTCTGCAGCGCTTCGACGAGCTTCAGATTCTCGGTCTGCGACACGCGACGCACGATGGCGAGCGCCGCGGGCGAGGTGACGCGCAGGCCGTCGACGGTCTCCTTGACGATGCCGGCCGCGCTCATCTCGGCATCGAGTTGTGGGCCGGCGCCGTGGATCACGATCGGCGTGAGGCCGACCTGTTGCAGGAACGCGAGCGAGGAAACGAGGTTGTCGAGATCGTCGCGCAGCACGGCGCCACCAACCTTGACGACGGCGAACTTCTTCGCGTCGAGCTGCGAGAAGCGGCGCAGGTACTGGTCGATTTCCTTCGCGCTGCCCATGCTCGAGAGCAGGCGCACGATGGTCTGGCGGGTTTGCGTGTTGGTATCCATTTCAACGGGCCTGCGATTTCAAGATATGGATGTAGCTTTGGGTGATTTGCTGCAATTGAGACAGCTCGACGAACTCGTCTGCCGTGTGTGCCTGGGCGATGTTGCCGGGACCACAGACGATCGCGGTGTAGCCGGCCTGCGAAAACAGCGAGGCTTCGGTCCAGAAGTCGACCGCGTTGCCGATCGTCAGGCCCACTTCGTCGGCGAAGTCGCGTGCCTTGAGGCGACGAGACTCGGCTTCGGAGACATCGCCTGCAGGCAAGGAGGGACCGCGAAAGGTTTCCTGGAATTCGGCGGGCTGCGTATCGAAGCCGCTGCGGAATGTCGCGAGCAGCGCATCGATGTCCATCGATGGCAGCGGGCGAAAGCCGAAGCGCACTTCGGCGCTCGGCGCGATCATGTTCGCCTTGATGCCGCCATCGACGCGGCCGATGTTGAAGCGCAGCCCGGTGAGCCCGCCGAAGCGCTGGTGCGATTGCGCGGCGACGTAGTCGAGCGCCTGCGCACCCCAGCGGATCGTCTGGTGCAACGCGCTGTCGGTTGCCGCGTTGCCGCCAGAGGCATGGCCGGCGCGGCCTTTGAAATGCATCAGCACCGAACTGATGCCGCGATGCGCGAGCACGGCTTCGCCGCGCGTAGGCTCGGCTACGACCACGGCATCGAACGACTTCTTCTGCGCCAGGAACGCGGCGATGCAACGCGCGTCGTTCGCTTCCTCATCGGTCGTGAAAAGAAAGGCCGCGTCGCAGTCCGCGCGCGCCGCTGCAGTGAGCAGCGCGGCCGCGGCACCCTTGATGTCGCAGGCGCCGAGACCGACCGCGTGCCTGTCGCCGACACGCAGCTCGAACGGGCTCGCCGTCCAGTGCGGCGAATCCGGCACGGTGTCGAGGTGCACGTTGAACAGCACCTTAGGCTTGCCGCGCACCGCGAACAGGCTGACCGCGCCCGCGCCGTGATCGGTAACGGTACAGTCAAAGCCGGGCAGATGCGCGCTCAGGTAGTCGAAAATGCCGCCCGTGCCGATGTCGCGCGGCGGATTGCGCGTGTCGAAAGCGACGAGCGCGCGCAGGTGCTGCAGTGTGCTGGCCAGCAGGTCGCTCATCGAATCACGACTTCCGGTTCACTTCGGCCCACAGCGTCGAGCTCATGCCGTAGAGGCGGATGAATCCTTCGGCTTCCTCGACGCCCCAGTCGGCCGACTGGGCATAGGTCGCACCCTTGGCGTTGAGGATGTGCGGCGACTTCACCGTGACCGCGCCGACGCTGCCGCCCTGCGTTTCCAACGTGACTTCGCCGTTGACCTTGGCCTGGGAGGAAGCGAGGAAGGCTTCGAGATCGGTCTTGAGCGGATCGTGAAAGAAGCCTTCGTAGACGATCTCGACCCACGCGCGCGCGACTTCGGGCTTGAACCGGTTCTGCAGTTTCGACAGCACTGCTTCCTCGAGCGCGCGATGCGCGGTAAGCAGCGCGGTCAGGCCCGGCGCTTCGAAGATGATGCGGCCCTTGAGGCCGATCGTCGTGTCGCCGGTATACAGGCCGCGGCCGACGCCATACTTGGCGAAATCGCGATTGAGGCGCGCGAGGATCTCATGGCCGGGCAGCTTCTCGCCGTTGAGCGACACGGCTTCACCGTTGACGAAACCGAGCGTCGCCTGCAGCGGGGTTGTCGGCCATTCGCTGCGCGGGGCATTCCAGCCGCGCGCGCCTTCACCCGGGGCTTCCCACTTGTCGATTTCGCCGCCCGACATGGTCACGCCGAGCAGGTTCTCGTTGATCGTGTAGCTCTTCTGCTTGGCGCGCACGCCGAAGCCGCGCTGTTCGAGATAATCCTGCTCGTAGGCGCGCGTGTGCGTGTGCTCCTTCTGGATCTCGCGGATCGGCGCGATGATGATGTAGTCGCCGAGTGCCTTGATCGTCAGGTCGAAGCGCACCTGGTCGTTGCCCATGCCGGTGCAGCCGTGCGCGATGTATTTCGTGCCGAGCTCGTCGCAACGTTTCAGCGCGGCTTCGACTATGAGATAACGGTCGGACACGAGCAGCGGATATTGGCCCTGATAGCCTTGGCCGGCCCAGACGAACGGCTTGACGAAGCCGTTCCAGATCGCGGGGCCGCCGTCGACGGTGACGTGGCTGGCGACGCCGAGCTCCTTCGCGCGGTTCTCGATGAAGGCGCGCTCCTCGGCATCGACGCCGCCGGTGTCGGCGAACACGGTATGCACGCGGTAGCCGCGCTCCTGCAGGTAGGGAACGCAGAAGCTCGTGTCGAGGCCGCCGGAGAAGGCGAGGACGATGTCTTTTTCGGTCTGACTCATGATGATTTCCAGGGTTACTTGTTCTTGGCGAGTGCGGCCATCACGGCCTTCTGCACGTGCAGTCGGTTCTCGGCCTCGTCGATCGCGATGCAGGCGGGCGAATCCATCACCGCATCGGTGGCCTTGACGTTGCGGCGCAGCGGCAGGCAGTGGCTGAAGACGCCGTGGTTCGTCAGCGCCATCTTGCGCTCGTCGACGATGAAATGCTTGTGTGCATCACGGATCGGCTTCTCGGGTTCCCAGTTGCCGAAGTAGGGCAACGCGCCCCAGCTCTTGGCGTAGACGATGTCGGCGCCTTGGTACGTTGCGTCGACGTCGTGCGAGATCGCGAAACTGCCGCCGTTCTCGGCGACGTTCTGCCTGGCGAAGTCGAGATAGCGCTGGTCGAGCGCATACTCGGGCGTGGGGCAGAGCAGGGTCACGTCCATGCCGTAGCGCGTCGCGATTTGCAGCGCGGAGTTCGCGACCGCCGTGTTGAGCGGCTTCGGATGGTAGGTCCAGGTCAACACGTATTTCTTGCCGCGCAGATCATTCGTCTTGAAGTGCTGCTGCAAGGCAAGGATGTGCGCGAGCTCCTGCATCGGGTGCGTGATCGTTTCCATGTTGATCACGGGCACAGTGGCGTATTTCGCGAACGAATGGATCACATGATCCTGACGATCGACCGACCAGTCCTTGAACTTCGGGAACGCGCGCACGGCGATCAGGTCGACGTAGCGCGACAGCACGCGCGCGACCTCTGCGATATGTTCCTCGGTCTCGCCGTCCATGACCGTGCCGAGCTCGAACTCGATCGGCCACGCATCCTTGCCCGGCTGCAGCACGACGGCATGGCCGCCGAGCTGGAACGCACCGAGCTCGAAGCTCGTGCGCGTGCGCATCGAGGGATTGAAGAACAGCAGCGCGATGGATTTGCCCTTGAGATCGTCGCCGAGCTTGTTCTGCTTGAATTGCGCGGCGCGCGCGAGCAGCGCGTCGAGGTCGGCGCGGCTCCAGTCTTGCGTGCTCAGAAAATGTCGAATGGCCATCTAAAACCCTCGTGGAAAATCCAAAAAACAAAAACCCGGCGCGGGGCCGGGTTTTATCGTCGAATCACATGAAAATCGTGCGACAGCTTACCCGGCCGGATTGGTCGTGGTCGGTCGACGCGCGCGCGAAGTCATGCCCGCAGCCATGTCGGCGCTGGACAGGATTTCGGCGTTGGCGAAGAGCTGGTTCATAGGCACGCAATCATTTGGATGGCCAATCATGCACGGAATATTGCCGCGGTGCAACAGGAAATCTCAGCGCAGCATCTGCTCGGACGTCGCCGGATTGCCGTCGTTCGGCGCGGGCCTGATCCCGAGCAGCCGCGTCAGCAGCGGATAGACGTCGACGTTGTCGAATTCCGGCACGACCAGCCCGCGCTTGAACGCCGGCCCGGAAGCCACGAACAGCGCACTCATGTGCGGATCGGCATTGTCGTAGCCATGCTCTCCCTTGGAAACGAAGAAGCCGGGACGGTTGACGAACTCGCGCGTCCAGATCAGCCAGCCCGGATCGGCGAGGCAGAGCAGCGGCGGGATGCGCGGATTGCCGCCGTAGTGCAGGCGCGCCGGCGTCTCGCCTTTCTTCCAGCAACGCATGTGATCGTGTGGGGCGAGCAGGGCTTTTTCCACGGCGGCTTCGTGCCCCGGTTCGGCCGCGAACGTGGACAGCAGGCCCATGTTCTCGATACGCAGGTCGCGCACGTCGACGATGTCGTCGAGGATGACGTAGGCGCCCTTTTCCGTCGCAACCTGGCCGTGGTCGGAGACCACGATGATGTTGGTCTTGTCGAGCATGCCGCGTTGCCTGAGCCCGTCGAGCAAACGGCCGAGCGCGCGATCCACGGTGACGATCGCGTCGTTCACCTCGCGCGAATCGGGGCTATGATCGTGGCCGGCGTGATCGACCACATCGAAATACAGGGTGACTAGGTCCGGGCGCTGAGCGACAGGCAAATCGAGCCAAGCCAACACCTGGTCGACGCGCGCGCTGGAACTCATCTTGCCGTCGAACGGCATCCAATGCTCGGGACGCACACCGCCAATGGCGACGTCGGAACCGGGCCAGAACATCGTTGCCGCGTGCTTGCCCTGCCGTTCGACGCCAACCCAGATCGGTTCGCCGCCCCACCACGACGGATCGGATGTGATGCTCGCGTCCTTGTAAACGAACTTCTTGCCGCTCGCCGGATCGGAGAAGCGGTTGTTGACGATGCCGTGGTGGTCGGGATAGAGGCCGGTGACTAGGGTGTAGTGGTTTGGGAAGGTCAGCGTCGGGAACGCGGGGCGCATTGCCTGCGCGCGCACGCCGTCGGAGGCCAGCGCTTTCAGGTTGGGGGTCAGGCCGCGATCGAAGAAGTCGGCGCGAAAGCCGTCGATGGAGATCAGGATCAGCGGCGCGCCGGATTCCGGCTTCGGCGCGGGCGCGGCACAGGCGGCGAGGACGAGAACGAGCAGGCAAAGGACGAGACGCGGCATGGTTTTCACGGCAAGGAGTCGGTCGACTGCGGCTACTATCGCCGAGCCCGTGCCGGCGCGCCAGCCATCGCCTGTAATTTTTCGTCTCCTGATGCGGTCTCACGAGGACACCGAGCGCTTTCCCTGTTCGCGTGGCAGCCGCCTCGTGCGGTGACAAGATCGAATTCCTGGCGTAGGCTTGTTTCGTGATCCAGCGCATCCGCCAATTTGCCCGTCGTCGCACGCGCCTGCAATGCGTGGCGTTGATCGTGTTCTGCCTGCTGTTCAACCAGCTGGCGGCGGCGGCCTACGTCTGCCCGACGCGCGCGGATGCGGCGCAGGAATCGACCCAGGCGATGGCCGACTGCGACGAGGGCATGGATGCGAAGCACCCGGCGCGTTGCGCCGAGCATTGCAATCCGGCCACGGCTTCGGCCGATCACGCGCCTTCGCCGGCGGTGCCGCCGGCGTTGTTGCCGCCGACGACCTGGCTGCGCGCCGACGCGCGCGCAGCGCAGCGCGAATGCCGCGATCCCGCGCGTGAAGTCATCGCACGCGCGGCCGCGCCTCCACTCAATATCGCGCACTGCACATTCCAGATTTGAGCTTCGACTCGTGACCCGAGGAGCACCGCCTGTTGCGCGGTGCGTTGTCGTCGCCAGTCGGAAAACTCACCATGTCTTGCAGTTCTCGCTTGTCGTCGCGTCGCGTCTGCGGCCGCGTCAGGCTTGTTGTTTTCATATCATTGTTCTCCGCCCATGCCTGCGCCGCGTTCGCCGATGATGCGCCACTATCGTTGCTCGATGCGGTGCGCGAAGCCGAGGCGCAGGCGCCGAACATCGCCGCACGCGCGGCGGCCCTGACGTCCGCCGAGCGCGCAATCGTTCCGGCCGGGGAATTGCCCGATCCACAGCTCGTCGTCGGCATCGACAATCTGCCGGTGACGACCAACGACGCTTTCCACCTCAACCGCGACTTCATGACGATGCGCAAGGTCGGCGTGATGCAGACCTTCACGCGCGCAGAGAAGCGCGAGCTGCGCACGCAGCGCGCCGAAGCGATGGCC
>NZ_DASVOK010000498.1:0-3719 GCF_036383415.1 Rudaea sp.
GGCACGCCCGCGCGCTTTGCCAGAATGCTGCCGGAACTCCTTGCCGCAACGACAGCGGTGTTGCCGCAGCCCCGGCGTAGCGCGCCGCAGGCGCGCGCCGAAATGCGCGCCGCGCACGATTCGGCAAGCGCCACGCTGGCACGCGCGTGGCGGGCGCAGGGCGCAGAGGCATTCGAACGCCTGCTCGCGCATATCGAAGCGGGCTACATTAACAAGGGCTCGTACCGCATCGAAAAGGTGCGCGAGGCGCGCGAAATTTTCACGCGCTGCATCGAGACGGGCGGCACACCCGATGTCGAACTGCTCGAGCGTTACACGAGCGCGGCGATCGAGGCCAAGCACAACAGGAACAAGCCAGTGCTGAAACGCCAGGCGTTCTTCGACGCCGTTGCGCAGACGCGCGATTTGGTGCGCGCCGCGCAGGACGCGCGCCGCGATTTCGGCCTGCATCTGCTGCACGCCAGCGTAGAACGCGCACGCAGGCAGCTCACCGGGATCAAACAGGCGGCGCGGCGCCATTCCTACGACGATCTCGTCGATGCGTTGCGCCGCGCCGTGTGCGACGAGCGCGCCGGCGCCGCATTCGCCGCCGCGTTGCGCGCGCAGTTTCCGGTCGCGCTCATCGACGAGTGTCAGGACACCGACGCCGCGCAGTTTGCGATCTTCGGCAAGATTTGGGGACAAAGCGGCACGCTGATACTGATCGGCGATCCGAAACAATCGATCTACCGTTTTCGCGGCGGCGATGTCGATGCGTACCTCTCGGCACGCAAGCATGCGGCGGGGACGGCGACACTCAAGCGCAACTTCCGCTCCTCACCTGCGTACCTGCGCGCGCTCGAGCATTTGTATGCTTTTTCCGCCGAGGCCGCATTCGCCGATGCGCGCATCGAGTTCGAAAAGGTGACAGCTGGCGGCAATGTCGCCGACGGCGAAGTCCTGGTCGAGGGCGAACCGATCGCGCCGTTGACGTTCTTCACGGCCGAGGGCATTTCAAGCAAGCCCGAGGCGATGGCCAGCCTCGCCGACGGCTGCGCCGCGGCGATACTCGATTTGCTGTTGCGCGCACGCGCCGGCAAGGCGACGATCGTCGATGAAACGGCGCGCGCACCGCGCGCGATCGCAGCGCAAGACGTCGCCGTGCTGGTCCACACAAACGATGAGGCCTATGCGATGCAGACCGCGCTGTCCGCACTGTATCTGCCGAGCGTGGCTGTTACCCGACGCAGCGTATTCGCGAGCAACGAGGCCGCCGAGCTGCAGCTCCTGCTCGATGCACTGATCGAATTCGACGAGCGCCGCTTGCGCGCGGCGCTGACCACGGTGCTGTTTGGCCGCACGCTGGAAGACTTCGCCGACGCCGAACGTCTGAACTGGCCACGCCGGCTGAGCGAATTCGCGAACTTGCGCGAAACCTGGCAGCGTCACGGCGTGCTCGCGATGCTCGAGCAGGCGTTCGAGCACTGCGCTCCCGGCGTGCTGCGTCTGATCGATGGCGAGCGGCGCATGACGAACTACTTGCACCTCGCCGACTTGTTGCAGGGCGCGAGCGCACAAAGTCTGGGTCAACGCGGCCTGGCTGACTGGCTCGCGCAACGAATCTTGCGCGCCGACGACGACAGCGAAGACGAACAGCTGCGCATGGAATCCGACGCCGCGCGCGTGCAGATTCGGACCGTGCATGTCGCCAAGGGGCTCGAGTATCCGTTCGTGTTTCTGCCGTTCGCTGCGCTCAGACCCGGTGCGCGCAACAGCAAGCCACAGTTGGTGCGCCATCACGACGCGGACGGCAATGCGCGCCACTACTGGATTGCCGACGATGCCGCCGCGGAACATCCCGATGCGCAAGCCGCGCTCGATGCGGAAAAGACAGAGGAACAGGCCGAGCGCCTGCGCGTGCTCTATGTTGCACTGACGCGCGCGCGCTATGCGAGCTTCGTCGGCATTGGCATCTTCGGCGGCGGGTCGGCTTGGCCGGCGCTGCTCAATCTCCTGCAGGTCGAGGCGGGCAAGACGGCGGAAACCCTGCTGATGCGGCGCTTGCGCATGCTTGTCGATACCTCCGGCGGCACGATCCAATCCTCGCCGCTGCCCGAGCGCAGCGAACAGCGTTGGAGCGAGGAGATGTCGGCCGTTCCCGGCGCGGCGCGCGTCGCAACGCGCCCGCTGCCCGCGTTGCGCGGCAGCTACAGCTTTTCGCGCCTGAGCGCCGGTACGCGCGAAGATGCGCAGGCGCAGGAACGCGGCGGCGCGAATGACGAGGCAGCGCCGGTGTCTTCAACGATCGCTTACCTCGACATTCCCTTTGCGCTGCGTGGCCCGCGCTTCGGCACCGCGTTCCACGAAATCCTCGAACGCGCCGACTTCGCCGAGTGGCGCGATTGGACCGAGCTCGCGCCGCCATCGACCCAGCGCGAATTGGTTGCCCGCGTGCTCGCGCGTCACGCGCTGGCGCGCGAGAGCGCGGCCGAAGCGACGATCACGCGCCTCGTTGCGGCGACGCTCAACGAACCGCTGGCGTTCGGCGCGCGCCTGGCCGACCTCGCCCCGCGCACGAAGCGCGCCGAACTGCCGTTCCACTTCGCGATCGGCGATGCCGATGCCGCGCGCTGGCTCGACGCGATGCACGCGCACGGCTACCTGCCGGGCCGTACACGTTTCGACAGCCAGCGTCTGCGCGGCCTGATGACCGGCGTGCTCGATCTCGTCGTGCTGCACGATGCGCGCTGGTGGGTGATCGACTACAAGACGAATCTGCTGTTCGCGAACGATGGCGGAAGCAATCCGTACTCTCCCGAGGCGTTGGCGAGCGCAGTGCGCGACGCGGAATACGACCTGCAATACCTGATCTACCTCGTCGCGTTGCACCGCTGGCTCAAGGCGCGAGTGCCCGGCTACGACTATGCGCGCGATGTCGGCGGCGCGCTGTACCTGTTCGTGCGCGGGCTCGACGGCAGCGGCCGCAACGGAGTGCACGAGGACTTGCCGCCGTCGGAATTGATCGCCGAACTCGATGCGATTCTGGCGCCGAAACACGAGGAAGCGGTATGAGCGATCTGCTCACCCGCCTCGAAGCCCAGGGCATCGTGCAGCCGGTGGACGCGGCACTCGGCCGCTTGCTTGCGGCGAAAGCAAAAGCCAACGGCGAAATGATCGGCCTCGCCGCCGCGTTCGCGAGCGCCGCGCTCGCCGAAGGTCACAGCTGCGTGCCGCTGTCCGAACTGCGGGCCTTCGCCACCGCGCGCGCGGCTGACGATGCGAATGCCGCGTCGCTTCTCGTTCGCGGCTTGCCGGCGATCGACGAACTGCGTCGTGCGCTGCTCGATTGTGACCTGGTTTCAGGCGACGGTGCGGCAGGTACCGCGTTGGTGCTCGATGCAGAGGATCGTTTGTACCTGCGCCGCTACCATTGCTACGAGCGAGCGGTCGCCGCGGCGATCGGCACACGTGTGCAAACCACGCCGCCGGCAATCGATGCTGCGAGCGTCGAAGCCGCGCTCGATCGCTACTTCACCGCGCAGCGCGATCCCGACCAGGTCGCGGCGGTGCGGCTCGCCTTGCGTTCGCGCTTTGTGCTCATCTCGGGCGGCCCGGGAGCCGGCAAGACCTCGACCGTGCTGCGCCTGCTCGCGATCCTGATCGAACAGGCGCTCGCCGCGGGTGAACGTGCACCGCGCATCGCGCTCGCCGCACCGACCGGCAAGGCCGCGGCGCGTCTG
>NZ_DASVOK010000499.1:0-17984 GCF_036383415.1 Rudaea sp.
GCGGCGGCAGCGGATCTGCAGCAGCGCATCGATGCGCGTCGCCAGCAGATACGCGAGCAGCAACAGCAGCAACAGCAGCAACCACAGGCGCCACCGGCCGAGGCGGCCCAGCCTGCACAGCAGCAATGATTCGATTCAAAGGTATGAAGCAATGTCCATGAAATCGCTGTTTTTGAGCCTGTTCATCTCACTGGCACTCTTGCTGGTTGGTTGTGGTCGATCCAAGCCGCCATCATCCAAAACGTCCGCAGTAGAGACCGCGACCCAAGAAGATGCGACACCTCCACCGCCGCCGGACGCGTTGCCGCCCAAGGCGGTGTCAGCCCCTTTGCCGCCGCCGACCATTGCTCGGCCCGCATCGTCTATTCCATTTGCTCCGCTGCCGCCCGGCAAGGATCCTGCCGGTGACGCAGAACGGCAAAAATTCCTCGAAACCAGTGCAAAGCAGGCGGACGCGGTCAAACGCGAGCTGGAGCAAAGGGCGGCACAATTGCAGAATCAGCCTGAAAGCAACAACGGTCAATGAAAGCGGTTTTCCGTTTGCGAGTTTGCCGTTTGTAAGGAGTGCTAAGTGAACCTATCTTTTCGTCCCTTCCTCGGGATCCTGTTCGCGGCGCCCGTATTGTTTGCCGGCTGCGCCAATCTGCCCGGCGTCAAACAGGATGCGGTGACCGCGGAATTGAGCACGGAAAAACCCGTGCCGCCGCCGCCACCGTATCACGCCCCGGATGAGTCGAAGCCGATCACGATCAAGCAGGGCGCAGGCAGCAAGCCGCGTACCGACTCCACGCTGACGCCCGGCAGCGGACGGCTGATCAACTACGAAGCCGCCGCGGCCCCCGTATCCAAGTCGGCAGCCGCCGGCTCGGGCGAAATCACCTTCAACTTCGAGAATCTGCCGATCCAGGCAGTGGTGCAGAACATCCTGGGTGGCCTGCTCAACGAAAACTACACGGTGTCGCCGACGGTCACCGGCAACGTCACGTTCTCGAGCTCCAAGCCGGTGTCGATCGATCAGGCCATGCCGATCCTCGAGATGCTGCTGGCGTGGACAAACAACGCCCTCGTGCGCAAGCAGGGTCGGTACGAAGTCGTGCCGGTCAAAGACGCGATTGCCGGCAGCCTCAGTCCTGGTCTGTATTCGGTCAAGGCCGTGCCCGGCTATCAGGTGCGCGTATTCCCGCTCAAGTACATCTCGCCGAGCGAAATGCAGAAGCTGCTCAAGCCCTACGCCAAGCCGGATGCGATCGTTTCCGCCGACAATGCGCGCGCGATGATCGTGCTCGCCGGTACCGCGTTCGAGCTGCAGAGCTACGAGCACACGATCAACGTGTTCGACGTCGACTGGCTCAAGGGCATGTCGGTCGGTGTGGTCGGCCTGCGCAACATGGATGTCGGCAAGCTCATGCCCGAACTCGACAAGATGTTCGGCGAGAAGGCCGACACACCGCTTGCCGGCATGTTCCGCTTCATCCCGATGGAGGCGACCAATTCGATCGTCGTCATCACCCCGCAGCCGGACTACCTCAAGCGCGCGCAGGAGTGGATCTACCGCCTCGATCTCGGTGTCGGCGAGAACGGCACCCAGCTCTATGTCTACGACGTGAAGAACGTCAAGTCGGTGGAGCTGTCCGACCACTTGAATGCGATCTTCACCGGCAAGAGCAGCGGCACGACGAGCCGGAGCACCTCGGGTGGCACTGCGCCCGGACTGCGCGGAAGCTCGATCGGTGGCGGTTTGTCGAGCGGCATCGGCAGCGGTGCGATGAGCATCAACAACCAGCCGCGCCCGGCGACGCCGAATCTCTCGACGACCGGAACCGGCACGCCGCTCGCAGGCGGTAACAAGGAAACCGACATCCGCATCACCGCGATCGAGGAGAACAACCAACTGCTCGTGATGGCGACGCCGGGCGAATACGACTCGATCCTGGCCGCGATCCATCGTCTTGATGTGCCGCCATTGCAGGTGCAGATCGAGGCCAAGGTGCTTGAAGTGAAGTTGACCGGCGCGCTCAACTATGGCGTGCAGTGGTGGTTCGCCGGTTTGATCAACAACAACGGCGGCGGCGCTTCGGGTTCCGGCACCGGTTACGACTACGGCTCCGGCTATCAAGGCAATGTCGCCGATCGGCATCGCTTCTCGCTCGGCGGGGGCGGCACTGCAAGCCCGAGTACTTCTGGCGGGATGTTTTATTCTCTGGTGACCAAAAATTTCCAGGTGGCGCTGAATGCTCTGCAGACGGACGGCGTGGCGAAGACTCTCTCCGCTCCTTCGGTGGTGGTTCTCAACAACCAGCAGTCCAGCATCACGGTCGGCGATCAGATTCCGATCCAGACGGTTTCGTACAACGGCTTGGGCACGGTTTCAACCAACGGCACCGCGGTAAACAACACCATCGGTTCGACCCAGTACGTCAGCACGGGCACGACCCTGCAGATCACGCCGCGAGTCAATCCGGGCGGTCTGGTCTACATGGATGTGGCGCAGGAAATCACTACTCCGGGCAGTGCTTCGACGCCCGGTGGCAACCCACCGATCAGCCAGCGCAGCCTGAACACCCAGGTTGCCGTGCAGAGCGGGCAAACAGTCTTGCTCGGCGGTTTGATCCGTGAAGACAACACGACCGGCAATACCGGAGTGCCGTTCCTCAGCAGCGTGCCCGTGGTCGGCAATCTGTTCAAGAGTTCGAACAATTCGCGCACGCGCACGGAGATCATCGTGCTGATCACGCCGCGCGTGATCTACAACTCCGAGGATGCCCAGGTAATTACCCAGGAGTATCAGGACAAGTTCGAATCGCTGGCGCCGCTGCGCGCCAAGCAGAAGATGCAGAAAGCCGGCGCGGTGCCGGACGATGCCAGCGGAGCCGTCGTCACCCCCGCGCCTTCCGCTGCGCCGGCATCCCCTGAAAAATCCAAGCAGTGAGCATCGACATGAGCAGAATCAAGACCCTCTTTCTCGCCAGCGGCATCGGCTTGTTGCTACTGCTGACCGCAGGCTGCGGCAGCAAGGATTCGGCGGAACTCGTCGGGCAGAGGGCGGTCGAGCGCTGGGATCTTCTCGCCGGCAAACATGCGGTGAAGGCGTACGACTACCTCAGTCCAGGATATCGCTCCACCCACACGCTTGAACAGTATGTGGCCTTCATCGCCACCGCGCGAATGCAGTGGAAATCCGCGAAGGTCGACTCGGTGCAGTGCGAGTCGGACATCTGCACGGCAAAACTCACCGTCGTGGCGATACTGCCCGGCGCGGTCATACAGAGACCGAGCGACATGGAATATCCTGCGCCCGTTGTCGAGAAATGGGTGCGTAGCGACGGGCAATGGTTTTTCCTTCCGGATTCGAAAATCGACGCGAAAAATGTCGTCGATCAGGCAGCTTCCCCCGCGGCGCCGGCGTCGACTCTTGCGCCGGAGCCCGCCAAGGATGCCGCTCCTCCGGCTGCCGCTGGCGCCGACCCAAAAGATGGGCACAAGCAATGAATTGCTGGCGACCGAAATTCTTGCGTACCTTATTGTTTCTCGACGTTTTTCTCGCCACGTGAGCCGTGCAGAAAGCGCGCGTGCAGTGATGTCCCGGGTAAACGAAAAGGTCGGCCGATGGGCTTCGGAAATAGTCTTTGCGGGGAGTTGCGTTGACAAATTGGATGTCGTAGACTTGAAGTGCTGTTGCTTGGCCTCGTTGAGACTCCTTGCTGATAAAGCGGGGGCCAGAATGGGCGGGCCAGCAAAAACATAAGCCCTGTGACCGAAAGGAGTTTAGTAATGAAAAGAACCAGTCTTACGACTGCCGTCATCGCCGGTATCGCCGGTGTTGCTGGCATTTCCAACATGGCCAGCGCCGTCTATCTGAACAATGACGGTCTGGGTCAGGTCCTCATCTATCCGTATTACACTGTCAACGGCGGCAACAACACGCTGCTGACGGTCGTTAATACGACCCCCCAAGGCAAGGCCGTCAAGGTTCGCTTCCTCGAAGCCTACGACAGCCGCGAAGTCCTCGACTTCAACCTGTACCTCTCGCCGCAGGACGTCTGGACGGCAGCTGTCGTGCCGGTTGGCGCGGGCGCGGGCGTGTTCACCAACGACAACAGCTGCACGGTGCCGGCGCTCCCGACGAGCCTGGCGACCGCTCAGCCGTTCCTGACCTACGCTTACGACGGCACGGGTGACACCGCGGCCGACGGCGGCCCGACCGGTGTTTCGCGTACGCTCGAAGGTTACGTCGAGCTGATCGAAATGGGTACGGTGACCAACGCTGCCCAGGATAGCCTGAAGGCGATCACTCACGCGACCTCCGGCTCTACCGCCGGCATCCCGGCTGACTGCAGCCAGGTCGTCAACGCGTGGAATGGCGGTTACTGGGATATCACCAGCGGCGGCGATCCGACGACCGACATGGCCGCAACCTCCGGTGGCCTGTTCGGCTCGGGTGCGATCATCAACGTCAACCAGGGTACGATTGCCGGCTATAACGCTGATGCGATCGACCAGTTCTACTCGGATGCGTTCTCGCATCACACGGCTCCGGGTTCTCTGTCGCCGAACATCTCCAGCGCCACTTCGAAGGTGAGCTACGTGTTTGCGCCGAGCCCGAGCTCGACCATCCCGACGCTGATCACCACGAGCTACAGCTCGGGCGTCGATGCGGTCAGCTCGCTGTTCATGGCCGACAAGATCTTCAACGAGTACTGGACCGCAGGCGGTACCGCGGCCAACTCCGAGTGGGTCATCACGTTCCCGACCAAGCGTTTCTACGTCGATTCCGCCAGCGCCGCTGCCGGCCATCTGGCTCCGTTCGACAAGCTGTTCTCGAAGGGCGTTTCGTGTGCGCCGATCGGCATTGGCATCTATGACCGCGAAGAGCGCACCACGTCGGGCACGATCGGCTTCTCGCCGGCCAAGGTCCAGCAGGGTGCCTCGCTGTGCTACGAGGCGCAGGTGGTTACGTTCAACCAGCCGGGTATTGCCACGGGTGCCAGCGCGGTGCTGGGTTCCAACCTGACGGCCAACATCTCCCCGCCGGCCGGTGCGAACAACGGCTGGGCCGTGATCGACCTGTACGGCAAGAGCGCGGCGAATCACGTCCTGCCGGCAGCCTACACCGATGGTACCGTCGGCGCGTCCAACGTGTTCCGCGGCCTGCCGGTCACGGGCTTCTGGGTTGCCAATCTGGTCAACGGCAACGTCGGTGGCGTGCTGTCGAACTACTCGGCGCTGTTCCGTCACAAGCTGCATCGCACCTGCGCGTTGGGTACGACGACGAGCGCTTGCTCGTAATAGAGCGAATCGTCGAATGTAGTGTTTCAAGCAAAGGGGAGCACTTTGTGCTCCCCTTTGGCTTTTACAGGTTTTGTGAACAAATAAAGGATTGGTGGTGCCGTCCGGAACCCCTCGTCCTAATACGTTGTCGATATCCAGCCTTGCGGAAATTGGAGTACACAATATGCTGAACAAACTATTCTTGGCCGGCACAGCAATGCTGCTGGCTTCCCCGGCGTTTGCCCAAACCACCACGACCACGACCTATAGCTCGCCGGTAAGCATCTCGGTCGGCAGCACGGGTTGCACGATTTCGGGATCGACGCTCATTTACAATTCGACGTCGAATTCGATTACGATTCCCAACGGCACGGATAGCTGCTCTACGGGTACCCCGCCGCCGTCCACCGCGAGCGTGTCCATCTCGATCAGCCCGACAACCTATACGCTCGGCTCGAACGCAGCGGCGCCGGTCGTCAGCGTGACGAACAATACGCCGGCGGCCACGGTCACCTGTACGCTCAATCCGACCAACGGCTTCACGGTCACTTCGGCCGGCAGCATCACCGGAAGCGGTACGTTCGCGCTCAGCACGCCGACCACTCAAGGATCTTTCACCTTCACGCCGACGTGTACGACCAGCACCAGCGGCTACACCTCGGTTTTGGTATCGCCGGGATCCGTGTCACTGCAGGTCAATCCGGTCCCCCCAGTCAATACGGGCTGTGATGCCACTCAGCTGAGTACGCCTTTGAACGGAATCACGCTCAAGCGGCAGTGCAGCGGCGCAGTCAACATCATGCCGAGCTCCATTGCCTACAACAACGCATTGACCGATCTCGGCACGGTTCTGGGTAATTCATCGTTCCCTGCCTACAAGTATGCCGGCTACTCGCCGACCTTCACGATCCAGTCGGGCTACTATGTCGCGCTGGCATTCACGCCCCAGGTGAGCGGCGCGTTCCAGCTGGTGGCCAATACCAGCTACGGCGACGGCGGCACGATCTCGCTGAGCACGATGCCCGGTGCGCTCACGCGTGGCAGCGCAGGTGCGATCTGCGTCCAGAACGCCAATGCGTCGAACAGCTTGTACATCAGCACCTCGTCGACGACCTGCCAGGTGACGGTGGGAACGACCTACTTCATCAACTTCGCCGATACGAACATCAACGGCGACAGCCTGTGCTACAACAGCGGGCCCGGCACCTGCGGCAACTCGACGGTGTCGTACACGCTGTACAGGTAAGACTGTTTCGTAGAGCCCTCGCCTCTGGCGAGGGCTTCTCGAAGCGGCAGGCAGGGTTGTTCAATCAATTTCAAAGGCCGGATAATTCCGGCCTTTGCTTTTAGGCAGAAGAGAAGACATGACGCTAAAGAAGATTTTTGGCACGATGCTGGCGCTGGCCGGCCTGGTGGGTGCAGCCTACGCGGGTGATGACACGGAAATCGTCAAGCAGGGCGATACCACGGTGACGTTGGCGGACGTCGATGGCTTCCTGCAGCAGATGCCCGAGAATCAGAGGGAAGGCTATCTCAGTAGTTCTGCTCGTGTGCAGCAGATGCTCATCGGCATTCTGCGCGACAAACAACTGGCGAACCAGGCTGTGGCGATGAAGCTCGACCAGGACCCGCACGTGCAGGCCGAAATCGCCTTTGCCCGCGACCGGATTTTGTCCCGCAGACGGGTGAATGCCTATGAGGCGTCGCTCCAAGTCCCCTCGATGGAAGTCGCGGCAAAGGAGCAATATCTGGCGCACAAGACCGACTATGTCGTCCCCGAAATTGTCGACGTGCAGCACGTGCTGATTTCGGAAAAAGGCCGCAGCGACGCCGACGCCAAGGCATTGGCGGAGAAGGTTCGCTCGGAAGCGATGGCTGATCCTCGCGCATTCGACCAGCTCGTGCAGAAATATTCGGAAGACCCTTCGAAGGCGAGCAATCAGGGGCAAATTCGCGACGCAACGTCTGCCAAGCTGGTGGGCGAATTCACTGCAGCCGCGAAGAAGCTGACGAAAGTCGACGAGATTTCGCCAGTGGTCAAGACTTCGTATGGCTACCATGTGCTGAAGTTGATTCAGCGGACGCCTGCGAAGCCGCAGGAATTCGTCGCAGTCAAGGATCAGCTGGTCGCCAAGCTCAAGGAGAACTACGTCGCCGAACAGCGCAAGACCTTTTTTGCCAAACTGGATGAGGGCAGGCCGAGCGTCAACTCGCAAGGCATGGAGGCTTTGCAAGAACGCTATAAGCTGGGAGCGATGCCCAGTATCAGCGAGGCAGTCAAGTCCGCAGAATCGAACAAATAATTGGCATTGAGCTGCAGCCAAGTCGCCTCTGGCGCGAACACCGACGCCACGCTCGCATACAATTGGGGACCGTACTGCAGGCCCCCTTCGGCGACATGACATCGGACGCGCTTCAGCGACAACGAGTGGGAAAGTCCACGGCCATCGCGGTCCATTTCATCCGCCGCGAATTGCGCAACCGTTATCTCGGCAGCGTCAGTGGCGGCCTTTGGGCGTTGTTGCAGCCGCTGATCCAGCTCGCGATTTACGGTTTCGTCTGGACCTACGTGTTCAAGATGCGCCTACCGGGGGACGAAGTCTCGCCGGCGGCCATTGTGCCGTTCCTCGCGCTCGGCGTCTGGCCGTGGAACGCGTTCAGCGAGGCGGTGATGCGTTCGGCGACGGCGATCCAGGACAATGCCGGTTTGATCGGCAAGGTCGCGTTCCCGCGCGGTGCGCTTGTGTTCGCCGCGAGCAGTGCGAGCTTCCTGCTGCACGGCGTGGGTTTCATCGTCGTCGTGATTGTGGTCGAGCTGCTCGGTATTCGATTGCAGCTCGCGCACCTGCCGCTGGCCCTGTTCGCGTTCGCCCTGTTATTCGTGCTCGCACTGGGTTTCGGCTATCTGTTCGCCGCGGTGCAGGTGTTCGTGCGTGATCTTTCCCAGGTGCTCGGGCAGGTGCTGCCGCTGATGATGTTCACCGCGCCGGTGCTGTACTCGCGTGAATTCCTGCCCGAGCGCTTTCGCTCGTGGCTCGACTGGAATCCGTTCACGTTCTATCCCGAGTATCTGCGCGCCGAGTTGCTCGGCATCGGCACGGTCGGTAGCGGCGCGCAGCTCGGTGCGCTCGCGCTGGCGCTCGCGGTCCTTGCGCTCGGCTACGCCGTGTTCCGCCGGCTCGATCCGCGCTTCGAGGATTTCCTGTGAGCACGGCGCGCAACGAGACCCCTGTCGCGACGCAGGGCGGAGATTTGCTCGCACTGGCGCGCGATCTCGGCAAGTCCTATCCGAAGGTGTTTCGCCGGCGCGATCGCCTGCGCGCGCTGGGCAAATTGCTGATCGGCGTCGACGACATCGACTCGGTGCCGGTGTTGCGCGGGGTGAATCTCGACGTTGCGCGTGGCGAGTCGCTCGGCCTGATCGGCGAGAACGGCGCCGGCAAGTCGACCCTGCTCAAGCTGCTTACCGGCGTGCTCACGCCGACGACGGGCAGCGTCGAGGTGCGCGGCCGGGTCGGCGCGCTGCTCGAACTAGGCGCCGGTTTCCATCCCGAATACACCGGTCGTGACAACGTCGCCATGTCAGCGGCACTGTATGGGCTTGGCGCCGACGAGTTGCGCGAGAAGCTGCCGCAGATCATCGACTTCGCCGACATCGGCCGCTACATCGACGAGCCGGTGAAGCATTATTCCTCGGGCATGGTCGTGCGCCTCGGTTTCGCGATCGTTGCCGCGCTCAGGCCGGATCTGCTGATCACCGACGAGGTGCTCGCGGTCGGCGACGAATCGTTCCAGAAGAAATGCGTGCGCTGGATGGAAGACTATCTCGCCCACGGCGGCACGCTGATTCTCGTCTCGCACAGCATGTACCACATCCAGAAGCTTTGTCGGCACGCGCTCTGGCTGCGCCAGGGCGAAGTGGCCGCTGCCGGTGACGTGTTCGACGTGACCCAGGCTTATCTGGCCTACCACGAGCGTAAATCAGCCGCGGCGCCGGATCGCGGCATCATCGCGACGCAGGGCGTCGAGTTCCACCTGCTCGGCCTCGCTGCCAACGACATGGAGCAGGAAACGCCCGTATTCCTCAACCACGGCGACACATTGCGCCTGACCGCGCGCGTACGCTCGCGCGACGGCCGCACGCCGACGGTGGCCTTCGGCATCGCGCGCGCGGACGGCACGGCGGTGTACGGCGTCAGCAGCGAGATGGACAGCGTCGCGCCGCAGCGTCTTGACGCGCATACCTGGGTCGCCGAGATCGTATTCGATGATCTCTCCCTGTTGCCGGGCGCCTACACGGTCAAGGCGCATCCGATGGACACCGAAGGCGTGCGTCTGTTCGACACGATCGAGCGCGGTATCGTCGTGCGCGGCAACACGCGTGAGTTCGGCCTGGTCCGACTGCATCACCGCTGGAGCGATGCGTCTGCGCAGGCTGTGGCGCAAAATGGCGTCGATTCCGCTCCTTCGAGTTCGTCATGACGACTTCGCCCTCCGCACCGGCCTTGGAATTCACCGGCGAGCGCTTCACCCCCGAGTGCGTGCGCGAGATCTGGTATGAGCACTGGGCGCGTTATGCCTTCGCCCTGGACTTTGCACGCGACAGGCGCGTGCTCGACGCCGCCTGCGGTGAGGGCTTCGGCAGCGCCTTGCTTGCGCGCACCGCACGCTCGGTTATCGGCCTCGATGTGTCCGCGCAGGCAGTCGCACACGCACAGGCGCGCTACGGTGGCGCTGCGAACCTGCGTTATGTCCAGGGCGATTGCACGCAGCTCGACCTGCCCGCTGCGAGCGTTGATCTTGTCGTCTCGATCGAGACGCTCGAACATGTCGCGGCCCAGGAAGCGATGGTTGCCGGCTTCGCGCGCGTCCTCGGCGACGACGGTGTTTTCATCGTCTCCTCGCCCGACAAGCGCACTTACAGCGACATCACCGGCTTTCGCAACGAATTCCACGTGCGCGAGCTGTATCGCGACGAACTGCTGGCCCTGCTCAAGACGCATTTCCCCGAAGTGCGCCTGTATGGACAAAAACTGCTGTTCCAGTCCGCGATCTGGGCGCTCGATGAAGGCGGGTTTCCTGTTTCCGGAATCGCTGCAAAGACCGCCGAAGCGGCCGCCGACGGCTCGACTTTGATAAAATCCGGCCTGCAATACGACCCGCTGTATTTCATCGCGGTGTGCTCGCGCCGGCCGTTGGGCGAGTTGCCGCGGCTGGCGCTGTTTGGCGACCGTGCCGAATCGGTATATGCGCACTACAACCACGAAGTGCGCAAGAACATCGCTGCGGGCGGACGCATCGTCGAACTCGAAACGCAGATCGAAACGCTGCGCGCCGAGGTTGAGCGCCTGCAGGCTGCGACAAAATCGTAGCTGGCGCAGGCGCGACGACCGTGCCACGGGCATCTCTTTTCTTTCAGGCAATCCCTTGAGCTACCAATTCAACTACACCCTGCCGCCGCTTAACGCCGCGGCGCCGAAGGCCGATCCGAACGCGCCGACCTACGCGTCCGAAGACGGCATGGTCGCCTCGCTGTCGAGCCAGGAATGCATCTTCCAGATCCGGCGCACGGGCGAGCCGCACGTGATGACCTTCCAGGTCCTGCAGGCGATGGACCAGTGCCGCGAGTTCCGCACGCTCGACGAGCACGTTGCCCGCATCCAGTCGACCCAGCCGGCGCTCGCGAGCAAGCGCGACGACGTAAAACGCGTGCTCGAAAGCCTCGTCCAGCGCCAGCTGCTCATCTCCGACGCCGGCTTCGTCGAGCGTCTGGGCACCTCGTCCGCGATCGCCCAGGCACCGATGCGCGCCGTGTTCATTCGCGCCTGCGACCGGCCGCAACAGCTCGCCCACCTCCTGACCTCGCTCGCCGAATACGAGCGCCGCTTCCGTGCGGGCCGCCGCTATGTGCTGCTCGACGATTCGGTGCTGCAGGCGAGCATCAACGAGCAGCGCGATCTGCTGCGCGAGTTCGCACGCACGACCGGCTGCAAGGTGCACTATATCGGTCATGCCGAGCGTACCAAGATCGTCGACAAGCTGGCACGCGAATTCCCGCAGTCCAAGGCGACGATCCAGAACCTGCTCGTGCGCGACAAGGGCGCGGGCACGCAGCGTTTCGGCGGCGGCCGCGGCTGGAACATGGCCTTGCTGCTTTCGGCCGGCTCGCGCTTCGCGTTGCTCGACGACGACCTGCGCCTGAGCCTCAAGCGGCCGCCGTTCGCGCAGGCTGGCCTCGATCCGAACCCGTCGCCGCCGATGGAAGCGGCGTTCCTGGCCAATATGGAGGAGGCGTTCGGATACGGCGAAGACGTCGATCAGGATCCGTTCGCATTGCACCTCGATGCCTGTGGACAGATGCTCGGTACCTTGACGCGCAGCGCCTACCCCTTGTCACGTCAGGCGTTGCGCGGGATGAATCTGTCCCGGCTCGAACTCCTCAACGAGCCTTCGCGCGTCATCGCCACCCAAGTGGGCACCTACGGCAGTGCGCGTACCGAGAACGGCCTGTGGCTCTATCGTCTCGAAGGCCGCAGCCGTGAGGAATTCTGGCGTGAGCGGGCTAGCTATCTGCGCAACACCGAAGCGCAGCATGTCTGGTTCGGTGTTGCGCAGGCGCAGGCAAAGGAAGTCACCGGCTTCACGCCGTTCACCTTCGACAATAGCCGGTTGTTGCCGTGCACGAATTCGCTCGGCCGCGGCGAGGACAGCTTGTGGAGTGCGCTGGCTCGCTACGCGGATCCCGACGCAATCGTCCTCGAATTGCCCGAGGCAATCGGGCACGTGCAAGAGAGCCAGCGACTCCGTTCCGGCCTGACGCGCGGTGCTTTTGTCCCCCGCGTCAACATGTTTCTGCGCGACTACGTACACCGGCAGTTCGGCCTGTATAAGTCATCCGATCCAGGCCAGCGCCTGCATCTTCTTGCCGACGTTTTGCGTGATCTCTCGGGGGCGACGGAGGCGGAGCGGATATCCAACTTGCGCGAGTACATGAGCTTTATCCGCGCTGACCTGATCGACCGCATGCAGCACCAGATCGAGGCGGCGACCGAAGCCCCGGTGTATTGGCAGGCAGACGCACGTGCGATCGTGGAAAGCAATGCCAAGGCGCTGCTTGCGAAGGCGCCACCGCGTCTGGCCGAGTGGCCGGAAGACATCGACGCCGCCGGTTGTGCCAAGGCTCTCGCCAGCGAGATGAACAGCATGGCCGATGCGCTTGAGCATTGGCCCGCGCTCTGGCGTCATGCAGCCGAGCAGGGCGAAAAATTGCTCGGCACTCTGTAGCAGCCTCCTGCCTGTGAGCGACCTCCGCGAACGCCCGTCCGCTCCGAGTGGCCTCACCAGCATCGTCATCGTCACCGCGGACAGCGGCATGGGTGTGGGCGAAAGTATCGAGCGCGTCTTGCGCAGCGCGGCGCCCGTCGAAATCATCGTCGTCGACAACGATTCGCGTGACGGCAGCGTGGAACGCCTCGCCGCGCGTTTCGCCCGGGATCCGTTGGTGCGAATCCTGCGCAACGACAGCAACCTCGGTTTCGGCGCGGCCTGCAATCGTGGTGCGGCCGTGGCCCGCGGCGATGCGCTGCTGTTGCTCAATCCGGACTGTTTGATTGAAGACGACACGATCGCGCGGCTGCGCACGGTGCTCGGCTCCGATGCGGGCATCGGTCTGGTCGGCGTATTGCAAGCCGGCCTGGATGGGGGCATCGATCCCGCCTCGCGTCGCCGCGATCCACTGCTGCGCCGCGCTCTGATGAGTGCGTTCGGGATCGCGCGGTTCGCTTCGCGTTGGCCGATGTTCGCTGGTGTGGAAATGGCCGCGAACGAAAGCGATCCGGCGGTCGAGCCGGTCGACGCGGTATCTGGGGCGTTGATGCTAATGCCGCGCCCCGTGTTCGATCGCCTCGGCGGATTCGACGAGGGCTACTTCCTGCACTGCGAAGATCTCGACCTGTGCCGTCGCGTGCGCGATGCGGGCTGGCGCGTCGTCTGCGCCAACGACGTGCGTGTCGTCCACGCCCGTGGCGGGTCGAGCCGACATCGCCAGGTCTTTGTCGCTTGGCACAAACACCGCGGCATGTGGCGCTGGTTCAGCAAATTCGATCCGGCGGCGCGCAATCCCGTGCTGCGAATTCTCGTCTGGTGCGGAATCTGGACGGCGTTCGCCGTCAGGCTGCCGTTATTGCTTTGGCGCTGGCGCGGCGTCACGCGCGCGCCGTAGCAGAGCCAGGTTCTCGCGCAGACCCGCATGTTCGGGCAACTGGCGCAGTGCTTGGGTCAGCAATGCCTCGGCGCGGTCGAAATTCTCCGAGTGAAGATTCGCCAAGCCGGCAAGATTGAGCGCATTGATGTCGCCGGGGCGCGCTGCGAGCGCGCGTTCGAGGTAGTCGAGTGCCTTGTGCGGATCCTTTTCGCGCAAGTATTGCTGACCGACGAAAATCAGCGTTTCCGGCTGGTCGAGCAACGGCTGGAAGAACGCAGCCCACTTGCGATGCAGTTTGGCGTAGAACAGTTCGCGCTGGGCCTCGTTCGAATTATCGCCGTGGCCTGCTCCAGAGTCGCCGATGAAAGCGTTCCAGATGCAAGTGACCGCATCGACGAACTGGAAATCGCAGCGCGTGGCGCAGTTGATAAAGAAGTCATGGTCTTCATAGACCGGATAGTCGGAATCGAAGCACGCGCCCTCCTCGATGAGACTGCAGTGAAACAAGGTTGCGGCCGGATGCGAGCGATTCTGGTAATACAACTGAACAGGGAAGCTGGCGAATCCGACTCGGCCAAGCGGCTTGCCCGAGGCGTCGTGCACGCGCGCACGCGCGTAGACGACGCGGGCTGTGGACGTGCGCGGCGCGGACATCAGCGTGGCAACATGTTCCGGCAACAGCTCGTCGTCGTCGTCGAGGAAATTCAACCACTCCCCACGCGCTGCCTCGAGTGCGGCATTGGCGGCATCGGGGCGAGGCAGCGTGCGGTCTGGGTCCGGGTAAATCAATCGAAGAGGACGTCCTTTCCAGGTTTGTGGCAAGGTCCGATGACGGCTGCCGCACGCGGCGACTACGACGATTTCGACGTGCGGCCAGGTCTGCGTAGCGGCCGAATCGAGCGCGCGCTCGAGCGTGGGACGATCCATGCTGCGTATCAGAATTGACACGAGCGGCGACGCCTTTTTTGCGGCCTGTGCCGGCACGGCTTTCTGCATCGCGGTTCCTTGACTCGCGATGGTCGCGGCAATGCCTCGCTTAGCCTGTGCATTGTCCGGTCGCAAGTGCAGGGCTTGATCGAAACAGGCGCGCGCCGCCGTAAAGTCGCCGCCTTGCAGATATCGCTGACCTGCCCACAGCACCGCATCGACGTCGGCCAGCCAGCAACGGAAGACCGCATCCCATTTGCGCCGGATCTGCTGCACGCTTCGCTCGCGCTGCGAAACATCCTCGTTCGCGCCGAAGCCGCAACCCGAGTCGCCGGCCTGCGCATGCCACAGGCAGGTGGCCTCGTCGACAAAGCGGAATTCGCTGCGCGTCGCGCAGTTGATCTGGAAATCGTGGTCTTCGTGCACGGCGAAGTCGGGATCGAAGCACACGCCTTCATCGACCAGGCTGCGCTGGAACAGCAACGCGCAGGTGGTCGCGCGGCTGTGGAAATACAACTGCACGTGGTTGCCGGCATTGCTGACGTGGCCGAGCGTGCGGCCCTGCGCATCGACGACGCGTGTGCGCGAGAACACGACGCGCTCGCCGTTCGCGCGTGACGCGGCAAGCAGCGTCGATACGTGGTTCGGCAGCAGCTCGTCATCGTCGTCGAGAAAATTGAGCCATTCGCCTCGTGCCGCTTCGAGCGCCGCATTCGCCGCCTCGGGCCGTGCCAGGTGCCGGTCGGGCTGCGGACGGACGAGGCGCAGCGGGCGACCTTTCCATTCATCCGGCAAGGGTCGGTGCGCGGCGCCGTTGGCTGCGACGACGACGATCTCGAGATTGGGCCAGGTCTGTGCCGCGGCCGAGTCGAGCGCGCGCGTCAGCGTCGGCCGATCCATGCTGCGGATCAGGATCGAGACCAGTGGTTGCACCGCATTCGTCATGCCACTATTTCGCCGCGTTGCGATACCGATTCGTTTCGTCGCGCAACGACTGTGCCGCTTTGCGCGCGGCATCCGCGAAATCTTCACCTGCGCTGGCATAGAGAATCGCGCGCGACGAACTGATGATCAGCCCGTCGCCGTTGCGCGTGGCGCCGTTGCGCACGACCGCTTCGGCGTCGCCGCCCTGCGCGCCCACGCCGGGCACCAGAATCGGCATGTCGCCGACGAGCGCGCGCACCTGGGCGAGCTGTTCGGGCCAGGTCGCGCCGACGACGAGGGCGCAGTTGCCGTTCGCGTTCCAGTCGCGCGAAATCATGCTTGCAACGTGCTGGTACAGCGGCAGCTCGCCCCCATCCGCGCCGCGCACGATAAGTTCCTGCAGGTCCGCCGCGCCGGGATTGGAGGTGTGGCAGAGCAGGATCACGCCCCTGTCGGCGCGATCGAGGAACGGCTGCACCGAATCGCGACCGAGATAGGGGTTCAGCGTGACCGCATCGGCGTTGTAGCGCTCGAACGCTTCGCTCGCATAGTGCTGCGCGGTCGAACCGATGTCGCCGCGCTTGGCGTCGAGGATGACGGGGACGCCGGGATGCGCCGCATGGATGTGCGCGATCAACCGCTCGAGCACATCCTCGGCGCGCAGCGCGGCGAAGTGAGCGATCTGCGGCTTGAAACAGCAGACGAGGTCGGCGGTCGCGTCGATGATCTGCCGGCAGAATTCGAACATCGCGTCGGGACGCCCGCGCAGGTGCGCGGGAAAGCGCGCGGGCTCGGGATCGAGTCCGACGCAGACCAGCGAATTTGCATTCCGCCAGCGCATCGCGAGTGCATCAGTAAAATGCATTACACTGTCCTTCGCATCCGGCCTTGTATTTTACTCGAACCGCCGGGCTCGATCCGGAGAGCAGATGCAGCGTGAAATCATCGATATGCGCCGGCGCGGACTCGTTGCGAGCGCCGGCATGGTCGGCGCGGCGGCGCTTGCGCCCGCTTGGTTGCGCGCCGCCGATGCACCGAGCGAGGTCGAGTTGACGCTGGCGCCGGCTGCGCAGGGGCGCGAAATATCGCCGCATCTGATCGGCCTGTCCTACGAGACTCGTCACCTGATCGACACGGACCTGTTTTCTGCACGCAATGCCGATCTGATTGGCTACTTCCGCGGCCTGAGCCCGCAAGGCATTTTACGCATCGGCGGCAACACCAGCGACTTCGCCGTGTGGAGCGAGTACCACGGCGAGCTGCCGGCGGAGGAAAGCGCGGGCGATGCCAAGCCCAAGCGTCGCTTCACGATCACTCCGGCGCAGATCGACGATCTCGCACAGTTCGCGCGCGCGACCGGATGGCAAGTGATCTTCGGCGTCAATCTCAAGATCGATCGTCCCGAGATGGCCGCGCAACTGGCGGCCGACGTGCATCGACGTCTGGGCGATCGCCTGCTCGCGATCCAGATGGGCAACGAGCCGAACGGCTTCAGGAACGCTGCAGGAAAATACAATTCCTTCGACGAATATCTGGCGCTGTGGAAGCGCACGGCGCGTGCCGTGCGCGCGGCGGTTCCCGGCGTGAGGCTCGCCGGCCCCGATACGGGCGCAAATACGGACTGGGTGCTGCGCTTCGCTGCCGAGGTGGACGGCATCGCGGCGCTGTCGCGGCACTACTATCGCGGCGGAGCCGATGAGGCGACGACGAGCATCGCCGACCTGCTTTCCGGTGACGGGAAGTTCTTCGACGAAGTGAGGCGCATCGTCGAAGCGGGCAGCAAGCGCAACTTGCCGCTCCATCTGAGCGAGGTCAATTCGTACTGGAACGGCGGCAAGCTCGGTGTAAGCAATACGCTGGCTTCGGCTTTGTGGGGAGGCGATTTCGCGCTTGCCAGCGCGCAAGCCGGCGCGAGCGGCGTGCAGTTCCACGGCGGGCCGCTGGCTGCGCTGGAAATCTCGCTCGACCGCGTGCGTCATCCGGCCTTGGGCGAGGGCAATTACAAATCGCGCATCGACGGCATCAGCGGACGCTACACCGCGATCGCCGGCGATGCCGGGGCCGGTTTCTACGCACGGCCGCTGTATTACGGGTTGCTGCTCGCCAAGCAATTCGCTGCAAACGGCGCGCGCTTCGTCGAAACGACATTGAAATCGAATGGCGTGAACGTTACGGCATACGCTGCGGAATTCAACAGACGCCGCAACCGTCACGCGATCGCCGTGTTCAACAAGGATCGCGCGCGTGACGCGAACGTGCGTATCGCTCTCGGCCGCGAGGCAAAGTCGGTCGGGCTGTGGCGTTTGACTGCACCGGCGATCGACAACGTGCACGACGTGACCCTTGCCGGCGGTCAAGTCGATGCGCGTGGCCTTTGGGTGCCAAGGCAGGTCGAGTCGTTGGCAGTCGGGGACGCGACCGTGACGGTACCCGTAGCGCGCGGCAGCGCCGCGCTGATCTTTGTCGATTAGGCTTGCAGGCCGTCATTCCCGCGGAGGCGGAAATGACGATGCTGCAGGTCCCCGGGGTTTCGGCTCTTACGCCAGCTTGCGGTACTTGATCCGGTGCGGCTTCGCCGCTTCCTCGCCGAGGCGACGCTTCTTGTCTTCCTCGTATTCCTTGTAGTTGCCGGCGAAGAACTCGACGTGCGAGTCGCCTTCGA
>NZ_DASVOK010000500.1:0-4079 GCF_036383415.1 Rudaea sp.
GCCTCACCGCGACCAACGTCGCCGAACAGGTGCGCGAACTCGTTGCCGCCGCCACGGAGGTCGATCAATGAGCGGGATCCGCATCCGTGCCGTGCTGTTCGACCTCGACGGCACCCTCGTCGATTCCGCGCCCGATATCGCCGCGGCGATGAATCGCGCGCTCGAGGAGCTCCACCTGCGCACCTTGTCGCTCGCGGAAATCGCCGCGCGCATCGGCAAGGGACCGCGCGTGCTCGCCCAGCGTGTGCTCGCAGTGCAGCCGGGTCTGCTCGACGAGGCTGCGCGCGACCGCCTGCTCGAACCGCTACTCTCGACTTACCTCGATCACTACAACACGACGATCGGCAATCATGGCCGCCTGTTCCCGCATGTCGCCGAGACGTTGCGCACGCTGCGCGCGCGTGGACTCAAGCTCGCCGTGGTGACCAACGCACTGCAACTGCCGGCACAATCCATCCTCGAACGCTACGGCATCGCCGATGCGATCGATCTGCTGCTCGGCGGCGATCGCGTGATCAATCGCAAGCCGCATCCCGAGGCGCTGGAAACCGCCTGCCGCTGGCTCGGCGTCGATGTCGATGAAGCGATCATGGTCGGCGACTCGAACAACGACGTCGCCGCCGCGCGCGCCGCGGGCTGCGAAATCGTCTGCGTGCCCTACGGCTACAACGAAGGTCGTTCGGTCGCCGCGCTCGATTGCGACGTCGTCGAAGATTTCGCCTTCCTGCCCGGCTGGATCGCGGCGCACGAAAGCCGCGCGCTCGCGCTGTGCCGCGAAGACACGCACTGAATTCCGATCAACTTGGTGAGGTAACCCGATGGCCTTTGTCAGTCTGCGTCAATTGCTCGACCACGCCGCCGAACACGGCTACGGCGTGCCCGCGTTCAACGTCAACAACCTCGAACAGATCCACGCGATCATGCAGGCCGCGCAGGAAGTGGATGCGCCGGTGATCCTGCAGGCTTCGGCCGGCGCGCGCAAATACGCAGGCGAACCCTACCTGCGCCACATGGTGCTCGCCGCGGTCGAAGCGCACCCCGACATCCCGCTCGTGCTGCACCAGGACCACGGCGCCTCGCCCGGCGTCTGCCAGGCCTCGCTCGTCTCCGGCTTCACCTCGGTGATGATGGACGGCTCGCTGCTCGAAGACCAGAAGACGCCGGCCAGCTACGACTACAACGTCGACACGACGCGCTTCGTCACGCGCATGGCGCATCCGGTCGGTGTCTCGGTCGAGGGCGAACTCGGCTGCCTCGGCTCGCTCGAAACAGGCATGGCCGGCGAGGAGGACGGCGTCGGCGCCGAAGGCAAGCTCGATCACTCGATGCTGCTGACCGATCCCGACCAGGCCAGGGACTTCGTCGAACGCACCAAGGTCGACGCGCTCGCGATCGCGATCGGCACCTCGCACGGCGCCTACAAGTTCACGCGCAAGCCGACCGGCGACATCCTCGCGATCGATCGCATCCGCGCGATCCACGAGAAGATCCCGAACACGCACCTGGTCATGCACGGCTCCAGCTCGGTGCCGCAGGAATGGCTCGCGATCATTCGCGAATACGGCGGCGACATCAAGGAAACGTACGGCGTGCCGGTCGAGGAAATCCAGCGCGGCATCAAGAACGGCGTGCGCAAGATCAACATCGACACCGACATCCGCCTCGCGATGACCGGCGCGATGCGCCGCGCCTTCGCCAAGGACACCAGCGAATTCGATCCGCGCAAGGCGCTGAAGGCGGCGACCGCGGCGGCCAAGGACATCTGCAAGGCGCGCTTCGTCGAATTCGGCTGCGCGGGCCAGGCATCGAAGATCAAGCCGGTGTCGCTCGAGAAAATGGCCAAGCGCTACCACTGATGAGTGCTTTGGCAAGCATCGCGAGCGAACGCAGCTTGCGCGCGCTGATCTTCGATGTCGACGGTACGCTTGCCGACACCGAACGCGACGGCCATCGCGTCGCGTTCAACCGCGCGTTCGCCGACGCGGGTCTGGATTGGCATTGGGATGTGGCCCGCTACGGCGAACTGCTCGCCGTGGCCGGCGGGCGCGAACGCATCCTGCATTTCATCGACAGCGACGCCACGCACATTTCGCTCGCGCAGCGCGATGCACTCGCGCGCGATCTGCATGCGCGCAAGACCGCACATTACGTGCAACTCGTCGACACGGGCGAAGTGCGCCTGCGTCCCGGCGTGGCGCGCCTGATCGACGAGACACACGCAGCGGGACTGCGCCTCGCGATCGCGACCACGACCTCGCGCGCGAACGTCGACGCGCTGCTCGCGCACTCGTTGCCCGCAGCGGCCAACTGGTTCGAAGTGATCGCGACGGCGGACGAAGCGCCGAGCAAGAAACCCGACCCGCAGGTGTACCAATACGTCCTCGACCGACTTGGTCTGCATGCGGATGAATGCCTGGCCGTCGAAGATTCGGCCCTCGGGCTGCGCGCCGCGCTCGCCGCGGGCATACCCGCGCTGGCGACCGTCAACGACTACACGCGCGATCAGGACTTCGGCGGTGCACTCGTCGTGCTCGACGACCTCGGCGCAGTCGGCCTGCCGCAACTTCGCGCCTGGCACGCCTCTATCTCACAAGGACCAGCCCAGATTCGTTCCGACGATGAGTGGGAAGAATAGTTCCCATGCGCATGAGTTACTGGCTGTTCGATCCGTCGAACGTCGCATCAGGCCAATTCTGCTGTGTAAGGTCAGAATATACGCCACGGTAGCCTATGAGTACGAAGACGAGACAATAGAAAAGGCCGAGGCAGTGGTAGTGTGCGGAAAGAAGCTTCTGAATTTCAGCATGGCTGTCATCCCCTCCATCCCCATGCGCTGATTTGTTGCGCATTTTCTCCCATGCAGCTACGTGCCTATCGTTTATAAAGCCCTGCTCTTTGAGGCGGCGAAGCACTTGTTTCGGGCCTGGGTTGATGGCGTTAGCTAGACTTGCTGCAATTCGGTTCAGTGCTCTAGGCATGAAATTGGCTTTTTCCAACGCGATCTTCGCGTGAGCGATCTCAGCGTGGAATTCTTCGTCGTCATCAGCTTCCGACTTGAACGCCACTTTCAACAGCGATTCAATCGCAACGCTCAAGACTAAAGCGCTGTTTTCCAGATCGCTCTGATAAGCCTTGGATACCCGGTGCCATATCCAATAGATCGTACCGGTGTGATCCTGAGCAGTTGGGTTCTTTTCTTCAACCTCATCAAGAAAACGAGCTATAAATGAATGCGCACCTCCAGCGTAAGGCATCGTCATTCGCATTGGCGGCTGCAACTGTTTCGTTCTGCTGACGTTTCGTAGACTGCGCACTTGAGTTATCAGGTGACCGCGTTCAACGAACTCCGTAACCGGGACATCCATAGCTGTACCGGTAAGTATCTCGAGCGCGAACAAAAACCGACGGTATGGCCTATCGATTGGTCCTTGGGCAACTGTGAAATGTACCTCCAGCCCATGTTCGTTCCTAAGAATCCTCCAAGCACTGTCTTGGCTTGCACCTTCGAATCGATCAAGAACAGTGCTCCGCTCGGTGACAGTCGGAATGTGCCATGGTAATTCGAACTTTCCGGGAACGACAGCCGTGGCAGAGGAACCCTCGGCAACTAAGCCAAAAGATTTCGTGCGCGATATTTGATTTACGTGCGCTGTGATGTAGCTACCTTCCCCGAATCCAAGGTCCAGGGAAAGTTGTTCTGCTACCCACAATACCCCGTTCTGGTCATAACCACGAAAATCGTAGTATTCCGTATCTGGAATCAGACTCCCTGGTGCAACTCGAGCAGGTCCGCACAAGCGCGCGAAAGACTCTTTCTCGCTCACTCCATTAGAAAAGATGCGAAGGAGGAGTGATTTATCAGGGGTCTGACTGAGGAATCCCGGTCCCTCATAAATTATTGGAGAGGCAATTCCTCTCTGACGAAGTTCGCATTTGAACAACGGCATGTCCAAAATGCCGCGAAGGACATCCTCGCGAGTCTTGTAATCCATGCTAAGGGAATGAAATCCAAATCCTGCCGTTCTTCGCAAGCCCCCTTAAGCTAACGTTCTAGAACGGAATCTCGTCGTCATCGAAAT
>NZ_DASVOK010000501.1:0-8423 GCF_036383415.1 Rudaea sp.
CTCGACGTCGGCGACGGCGCTGCCGCCGCGCACGTGATGGTGGCTTGCGTCGCGCAATTGCGCCAGCCACGCCGCCGCGCGGCCGAGGCCGATATCACCTGCATGCAGGAGGACGAGATGGCGCGTGCGCAGCGCCGTGCGCTCGGCATTGATGAAGGCGACTTCGGGCCATGCGCTCGCCGTGTCCGCGGCGTTGACCGGCAGCAGGAACGCGTCGGCCTGGCGCGCGCACTGTTCGCGCCATGCGCTTTCGCCCGCGTCGCCGAGCAGGAGCACGTAGCGATGCGCGGCTTCGATTTCATGCAGCCAGGCCACGTCGCGGCCGCGCGCGGCGACCGCATCGATCAGGGCGCACGAACCGTAACGCGACAATGCTGCGGCGAGATCGCGGGCGAAGCCCTGCGCGTCGACGCCCGCGTCGTGCGGCAGGATCGCGAACGTGCGCGGCGTCGAGTAGCGCGCCTGCCCGGGCCGTTCGAGCAGATGCCGTGCGGTGACGCCGACCGTGTGCAGCATCGCCTGCGGATACTTCGCGACGAGGCGATGGAAGGCATCGGCCGACAGGCGCAGGACGATGCTGTCGCGCAACGCGCGCACGAGCGAGGTGCGCGCCGTGCGCGCAATCAGGCTGATCTCGCCGGCCACCTCGCCGGTGCCGATCATGCCGAGCAGGGTCAACACGGCATCGGCTTCGCGCCGGTACGCGGCGAGGCCGCCGCTGCGCACGACGTAGAGCGCGTCGGCAGCGTCGCCTGGGTCGAACAGTACTGCGCCGCCCGGCAGCAGGCGCGTTTCCAGCTCGCCGGCGAGTTCGGCGATGCCCGCCGCACCCAGCGGGGCGAACAGGTCGATGCCGCGCAGGAATGCCTGCAGATCATCGGACGAAGCTGCCGGATCGGTGTTGCCCATTCGTTTATGCTAACGCCGTGATGGCTTGATTTTCCTGAAACAACGCATCACGTTGCATGTTCCCCATTCGTGATTCCGGCTGAAAGCATGCTGGAATGGCGAGTCAAAAATTTCGCACAACGAACCTGTCCTGCAATGACCGAAACCAATCCCCTGCTCGCCGATTCCGCCCTGCCGCCCTTCGCCGCAATCAAGCCCGAACATGTCGGGTCTGCCATCGATGCCGTGCTTGCCGATTATCAGAAGGAAGTCGACGCGCTGACTTCCGGCTCGGCGCCGCGTAATTTCGCCAATACGATGCTGCCGCAGGAGACGCTCGAGATGCGCGTGGAGCGCGCCTGGTCGCCGGTCTCGCACCTGCATGCCGTGGCCGATTCGCCAGCGCTGCGCGAAGCGTATTCGGCGGCGCTGGAGAAGATCACCGAGTTCTCCACCGAGCTCGGCCAGAACCGTGCGCTCTACGCCGCGGTGAAAGCCGTTGCCGATCGCACCGATTTTGCCAACCTGGCGCGCCCGGCTCGCACGTTGGTCGAGCACGCGCTGCGCGATTTCCGCATGTCCGGCGTCGCGCTCGAGGAGCCGGCGCGTTCGCGCTTCAAGGAAATCGCAAACCAATTGTCCAAGCTGTCGAACGAGTTCGAGAACGCCGTGCTCGATGCAACCGAAGCGTGGTCGGAAAAGATCGGCGAAGCGCAGCTGGCCGGACTGCCCGAGGCCGAGCGCGCACTGCTGAAACAGTACGCCGAAGAAGCGGAACAGGAAGGCTGGCTGGTCACGCTCAAGCAACCCAGCGTCACCGCGGTGCTGACCTACGCCGACGATCGCGGCTTGCGCGAGCGCGTCTACGTCGCATACCAGACGCGCGCCTCGGACCAGGGTCCGAACGCGGGCCAGTTCGACAACTCGCAGCGCATCGAGCAGATCATGGCGCTACGCCACGAAGGCGCGCAGCTGATCGGCTTCAAGAACGCGGCCGAGGATTCGCTCGCGACCAAGATGGCCGGCACGCCCGAGCGCGTGCTCGCGTTTCTGCGCGATCTCGCGGCACGCGCCAAGCCGGTCGCGCTGCGCGAACTCGACGAATTGCGCGAATTCGCTCGCGCCGAACTTTTCATCGCCGACCTGCAACCGTGGGACGTGGCCTACGCCGCGGAAAAACTGCGCCTGAAGAAGTACGCGCTCAGCGAAGAGGAACTCAAACCCTACTTTCCGGCCGAGGCGGCGATCGCGGGCCTGTTCGCGATCGTCGAGCGCGTGTTCGGAGTCAGCTTCCGCGCACGTCGAGATGTCGAGGTCTGGCATGCCGACGTGCGCTACTACGACGTGGTCGATGCGCAGGGCAAGACGATCGCCGGCGCCTACTTCGACCTCTACGCGCGCTCGGGCAAGCGCGGCGGCGCGTGGATGGACACCTGTCGCTCGCGCTACAAGGACGGCGGCGAAACGCATCCGCCCGTCGCGTATCTCACCTGCAATTTCGCACCGCCAACCAAGGACATGCCGTCGCTGCTCACGCACGACGACGTGGTCACGCTGTTCCACGAAACCGGCCACGGCCTGCACCACATGCTGACCGAGATCGATCTGCCGAGCGTCGCCGGCATCGACGGCGTCGAGTGGGATGCGGTCGAACTGCCGAGCCAGTTCATGGAGAACTTCGCCTGGCAACGCGAAGGCCTCGCGCTGTTCGCGAAACACTGGAAGACCGGCGAGCCGCTGCCCGACGAACTGTTCCAGCGCATGCTCGCGGCGCGCCACTACCACGCCGGCCTGTTCCTCGTGCGCCAGCTCGAATTCGGCCTGTTCGATTTCCGCCTGCACCTGGAATTCGATCCCATGCGCGGCGCGCGAACGATGGAGATCCTGCGCGAAGTGCGCGACGAGGTCGCCGTCGTCGTGCCGCCGTCGTGGCAGCGCATGCCGCACGCGTTCGGCCATATCTTCGCCGGCGGCTACGCGGCGGGCTACTACAGCTACCTTTGGGCCGAACTGCTTTCGGCCGACGCGTTCTCGCGCTTCGAGGAGGCGGGCGTGTTCGACCGCGCCGCGGGCGATGCCTTCCGCCGCAGCGTACTCGCCGTCGGCGGCTCGCGACCGGCACTGGAGAGCTTCGTCGAATTCCGCGGCCGCGAACCCGAACCCGAGGCTCTGCTGCGCAGCTACGGTCTGGCGGCGTAAACACGCGGCGATGCTGTCGATCGTCGTCAACTTCCACAACAATCGCCGCGAGGCGATGAACACGCTGCATTCGCTGACGCGGGCGTACCAGCACGACGCGGGCGTGATCGAATTCGAGGTGATCGCGCTCGACCATGGTTCGACGCTGCCATTGAACGAGGCGGACGTTCGCGCGTTCGGGCCGGAATTCCGATACCGGCTCGTCGAGACGAAATCGGTGTCGCCGGCGGCGGCGATCAACGCGGCCTGCCGCGACGCGCGCGGCGAGCATCTGCTCGTGATCATCGACGGCGCGCATGTCCTCTCGCCGGGCATCTACGCGCTGGCGCAGCGGGCGTTCGCGCAGTTCGCCTCGCCATTCCTCGCCACGGCACCGTTCCATCTCGGTCCGAAGCAGCAGAACGAATCGGTGGCCGAGGGTTACAACCAACAGATCGAGGACGGCCTGCTCGCGCGCAGCGGCTGGCGCGACAACGGCTATCGGCTCTACACGATCGCGGGTGCGTTCGCCGATCCGGGCATGGCCTGGTTCGGCTGTCCGTTCGAGACGAGCTGTTTCGGCATCGGCAAGCGCGACTATCTCGATCTCGGCGGCTTCGACGAACGTTTCGTCGCGCGCGGCGGCGGCCTCGTCGCGCTCGATTTCTTCCAGCGTGCGGTGTCGCGCACGCAGGGCGACTACGTGATGTTGCTCGGCGAGGCGAGCTTCCATCAGTTCCACGGCGGCGTGGCGAGCAACGCGACCAAGGCCGCGCATCCGTGGAAGGAGTTCCACGACGAATACGTGCGCATCCGCGGCAAGAATTTCGCGCGCGTGCCGCGCCGGCCGTTCTACTTCGGCACGCTGCCGAACGAAGCGCTCGCCGCCACGCGGCTCTCGGCCGAGCACGGCCTCGCGCTGTGGCAGAAGGCCGTCGCCACAGGTGAGGGCTGAACTGCGCCGAAGCTACGCGCGCGCGAGTTCGCTGACCCAGTTCGTCTTCCAGTTCACGCCATCCGCGGACGAGGCCTGTTCCCAGCGCGCCGAACGCGCGGTGATATGCGACCAGATTGCGCGGGTCTTGATCGTGCGTCCGTCGACCGTGTCTTCGCCGATGAACGTGCCGACGCCGTCGACGAAACCGCCGCGGATCGGCGACCCAATCTCCGCGGGATGGCTTTTGCTGAGCCACCACACCTGCCATTGTTTCGTCGCGGGATCGAACGCGCGCAGGCCGATGCCGCGGATCGGGTTGCCGGGCAGGTTCATCACGTTGTCGCCGACGTTGCCGTGACCGCCGAGCACGGGCCAGTTCACCAGCGTGCCGTCGAACTCGTCCCATTGGCTGGCATCGGGCGAATCGTCGCGCAAGCGCCGGTGGCGCACTTTCCAGCTGCCGACCAAGAAGTCGAAGTCGTGCGGCGCATCTGTGCGCTTCGGCAACGGCGTCGGCGTGGCCTGCGTGCGCGTGAACCAGTTGCGCCAGTTGATCTCCCAGGTCTTGCCTTCGTCTGGGGAAAAATCCTGTTCCCACCAGGGCCGGGCGCTGTGGATGTCGCGCCAGTGGAAACGCATGATGATCGGGCGGCCCTTGAACGTGTCGCGCCCAACGAAGGTGCCCACGTCTCCGGCGAAACTGCCTCGCACCGGCGGATCGATGTGGGTCGGATTGCGGCCGTCGAGCCACCAGATCGCCCAGCTGCCGGCGGCGGGGTCGAATGCGCGCAGGGTCAGGCCGTAGTAGGCGCCGCCCGGCAGGTCGAGCCAGTTGTCGTCGAGGTTTCCGGAGCCGTCGAGCACGGACCAGAGCGCGCTCTTGCCGCGGAATTCCTCCCAACGGGTGTCGCCGACGAGGCGCTCCTTGAGGCGGCTGTGTTTGACGTCCCAGTTGCCGATCAGCCAGTCCCAGTCGTGCGCATGCGCGGACGGATCGGCGGGCTTGCCCTCGGCGGCAAAGAGCCGCGGAGCCCATGCCGACGAAAGCGGCAGGCTGGCGGCGGCGATGGCTTGGGCGAGAAAGTGACGGCGAGACGGATGCGACATCGGAATCTCCGCAAGGGGTGGGTTGGCTGGTGCGGAGTGTGGTGATCGGCACCCGGCGTTGACAATGCGAATATCGGTGCGCAGGCTAAGCCGCATTTATGCTGCCCGAACGCCGACTGCCGTCACTGATCGCCATCCGCGCCTTCGAGGCCGCGGCGCGCCATGGCAGTTTCGCCAAGGCGGCACAGGAGCTCGACACCACGGCCGCGGCGGTCAGCTACCACGTCCGCCGGCTCGAGCAGCAAACCGGCGTGCGCCTGTTCGTGCGCCACGCGCAGCACGTGTCGTTGACCGAACCGGGCCTGCTCGCCGCACGCGAAGCCACGATCGCGTTCGACACTCTGCGCGCGAGCTTCCTGCGCGCCGCGGAAGCCGACGAAGCGCGCCTGTCGCTGACGACACTGCCGAGCCTCGGTACCAGCTGGCTGACGCCGAAGCTCGGGCGCTTCCGCAGCCGTCACGCGGAAATTTCGCTCGAACTGGATCTCTCGCCGCTCGCCGAAGACCTCACCGCGAGCCGCTACGACGCAGCGATCCGCAATGGCCACGGCCGCTGGCCGGGACTGCGTGCACACGAATTGTTCCCGAGCATCTTCATGCCGCTCTGCTCCCCTGAACTCAAGCGCGAAGCCACGGCGATCGCCGATCCGCGCAAGCCGGTCGAGGTGCCTTTGCTCGGACGCTACGACTGGTGGGCCTTGTGGTACCGCGCGCGCGGCTTTTCCGCAGCGCCGCCACCGAGCCGCTTCCGCACGACGCTGTCGAGCGAATACCTCGACATCGCCGCCGCAGTGGCGGGACAGGGCATCGCGATCGGCTCGCCGATCCTGTTCCGCAACGAGATCGACACCGGACGCCTCGTTCCCGCGCACGATTTCGTCGCCGGCGACGGCCGCGCGTTCTGGTTCGCCTATCCGCAGGCGCGCGACCGCGCGCGCAAGATCGGCGCGTTCCGCGAATGGATCGGCGAAGAAGCCGCGCGCGACCGCGAGGCAGCGCGGGCCTATCTCGGCAGGGTCGTGATCGTCGCTCCAGCACCGTACTATTGAGCGACCCCGATCCGGAACCGCAGCATGAAAATCGCCAGCTGGAACGTCAATTCGCTCAACGTGCGCCTGCCGCATCTGACGACATGGCTGGCCGAGGCGCGGCCCGACATCGTCGCGCTGCAGGAAACGAAGACAGAGGACAGCAAGTTTCCGCGCGAGGCGATCGAGGCCACGGGCTATCGCGTCGCATTCTCCGGGCAGAAGACCTACAACGGCGTGGCGATCCTCGCGCGCGAGGAGCCGCGCGACGTCGTCACCGACATTCCGGGCCTCGACGATCCGCAGCGTCGCATCTTGATCGCCAGCGTTGGCGACTTGCGCATCGCCGATCTCTACGTGGTCAACGGCCAGGATGTCGGCACGGAGAAATACGCGTACAAGCTCGACTGGCTGGCCAAGGTGCGCGCGTTCCTTGCCGAGGAGATCCGGCGTCATCCGAACCTCGTCGTGCTCGGCGATTTCAATATCACGCCAGACGATCGCGACATCTATGACCCGGTCGCGTGGAAGGAACAGATCCTCTGCTCGACGCCCGAGCGTGACGCGCTCAAGGCGATCGTCGACCTCGGCTTGCACGACACGTTCCGCCTGTTCAACGACGAGGCGGGGCAGTATTCGTGGTGGGACTACCGCCAGGCCGGCTTCCGCCGCAATCTCGGCATGCGCATCGACCTCGTGCTTGCGAGCGAGGCGCTGCGTTCACGCTGCCGCGCGGCAAGCATCGATCGCGTGCCGCGCACCTGGGAGCGGCCGTCCGATCACACGCCGGTGCTGCTCGAACTCGATTGACAGGACGAACTGCGGCGAATGAACGGAATCCGGAATCCGCGGTGTAGAATTTCCCGATGACGGATTTTTCGCAGCACGACGATTGGCCCGCCGAACTCGACGACAGCGAGCTGGAAGAGCTCGACCAGTTCCTGCGTGCGCACGCGGGCGATGATCACCTGCTGCTCGACGGCGTGCATGGCCTGCTCACCGCGATCGGCATCGGTCCGGAGAAGGTCTCGCCCGACGAGTGGCTGCCCGAGATCCTGCATGAACCCTTCGCCGACGAGGACGAGGGTCGGCGCGTGCTCGAACTGCTCGCGCGCCTGTCGGAAAGCGTCGAGGTCGAGGTCGAGGCCGACAGTTACGAGCCCATCCTCGGCGAAATCGAGCTCGACGACGGCGATACCGCGCTGTCGGCGCTCGGCTGGTGCGAGGGTTTCTCTCGCGGCGTCGACCTGCGCGCACGCCTGTGGGAATCGCGCCTCGGCGTCGATTCGCACTTGACCGAACTGCTCGGACCGATCATGGCGCTCGCGGTCGAGGAAGGCGTGTTTGCCACCGACGCGGATTTCGCGCCGCTCTCGGAACAGGAATACGACGACTGCCTCGCGCAGCTGCCCGCGGCGGTCGGCGCCGTCGCCCACTACTGGATCGACGCGCCGCTGGCGCCCGAAGAACTCGCCGGTTCCCCGCATCGCGCGAACGCCGAGAACGAACCGCGGCGCAAACGCCTCGGACGCTGGTTGCATTGAGCCGTTTCGGTACGGCTCCGCGGCAAGACGCCGGCGTGCATGACTTTCGCAACAGGCCACGATCGGCGTTTGCTGACAAACTTGGCCAACTGACCCGTTCCGTTTCCCGCTCCAGGAGAATTCCGATGCGTCGTCTGCTTCTGGCCAGCGCCTGTGCGCTCGCCTGCGTTTCGCTTGGCAACACCACCGCGGTTTGCGCAAAAGATGTCGTCGCGGCGACGAAGCCCGCCGCCACCGCGGTGCGGCCTGCCCCGGACTGGGTCAAGCGCAGCAACGAGTTGGCCCAGCCGCTGCTCAAGGCGCAGGCCGAATTCGCACCGGAGTTCGCCTCGTTCTTCGGCCTGCCCGGCTACGACGACCGCGTCGCCGATCTCGGTCCGAACAACGGCGAACGCCAGCGCTCAGCCTTGCGCAGCGCCAAGGAAACGCTGCAGAAGGATCAGAAGACCGAGGAGAATCCGTTCGTCCGCCAGGACATCGACATCATGCTGCATGCGGCCGATCAGCAGATCGAAGGCAGCGAGCTCAACGAAAAACTCCTGCTGCCGTTCACCGATGTCGGCCAGCTCGTGTTCCAGGGCGAACAGGCGCTGCTGCAGGACCAGACCGATCCGGCGCGCCGCGCCAAGGCGCTCGACCGCCTGCAGCGTTACGTCGGCCTGGCTCCGGGCAGCACGGCGATCACTAAGCTCGCGCGCGAACGCTTTGAAGAGAAGCTCAAGAACCCGGCGCTGCTGAAAC
>NZ_DASVOK010000502.1:0-7389 GCF_036383415.1 Rudaea sp.
CCGCTGCCAAGGCAAGTTAGCGCTCGCGTCGGGGTGCGCGGTACGGACCCCGACATCGATGCGGTCGTGCGGACTCAGTCCCCGAGGCGGTAGCTCACCGGCACCTCGACGCTCGCGACGACGGGTTGGCCGTTGTGCAGCGCGGGCTCGAATTTCCAGCGACGCACTTCGTTCATCGCGGCGCGATCAAGCGTGAACGACCCGCTGCGGCGGACGACCTCCGCATCGCTGACGCGGCCGGCGACGTCGACCTTCGCCATCACGACGACCGTGCCTTGCTGGCGCTCGCGCAATGCCGGCGCCGGGTAGGCCGGTTTGGGATGGGTGAGCAGCGCGACGCTGCGCTCGGACGGAATCGGCGCGGAATGCGTGGCCTGCGGAGTCGCCTTGGCCAGCATCGTGCGATTCGTGGGCCTGGCCCTCGTCGTCCGTTTCACGGGAGCCTTGTCTGCGGTCGGGGCATCGACTGAAGCCGGCTTGGCGGTGTCGTTTGCGGTCGCACCGGGTTGCTGTGCGGCATCGCTGTTCGCCTGGGCAGCAGTTGCCGGCGACGATTCCTCCGGTCGAGTCCAGGCGATGGTGGCGCTGGGCAGCGCTTCGGATCCGTCGCTCAACGCTTCCTTCTGGCCCTGGCGATAGAAGAACCACGCATTCGCTGCGAAAGCGAGTGCCACGAGGATCACGAGTCCGGGATAGTAAAGATCCTTGCGCGTCGGGCCGTCCGCGGGTCGGGCGTCGCGGGAAACGAATTGTTCGGATTGAGCCATGACTGCAACTCCTCTCGTCGTGGGTCCCCTGCGTGCGAGCTTGGCACGTTCGTGACGATCCGGCGTTTGGATTTCGTTATCGTCGCAGATGTGTTCAGCTGCAGTTCGCACAAGTGCGTTTGACACCGTGATGGGCGAGGTGCAGAGTGAATCGGTTGCATCGGTTTTCTCGACAAGGAGCCGAGAGATGAAAAAGCCAACGCCCACCACCTTGCGCACTCAGGCGCGCTACGGCTGGATTCCCGATCTGCCCGACCAGCGTGATCAGCTCTACTCGCTCGTCCACAAGGTATCGAAGAAGCTGCCGGCGAAAATCGACATGCGCGCGCAGTGCGCGCCGGTCGAAGACCAGGGCCAACTCGGCAGTTGCACCGCCAATGCACTGGTCGGCGCGCTTGAATTCCTCGAACTCAAGCAGCAACAACCGCTCGTCGATCTCTCGCGCCTGTTCGTCTACTACAACGAGCGCGTGATCGAGCACAGTGTGAGCCAGGATTCCGGTGCGATGCTGCGCGACGGCATCAAGACGCTGGCCAAGCAGGGCGTGTGCGCGGAAACGGTGTGGCCCTACGTGATCAAGCAGTTCACGAAGAAGCCGACGCCCGCGTGCTACACGCAGGCGCTGCAGCACACGATCACGAACTACCAGCGGCTGTCGACGACCGACGAAATGCGTTCCTGCCTCGCCGACGGCTATCCGTTCGTGTTCGGTTTCACCGTCTACGAAAGTTTCGAGTCGCAGACGGTCGCGAATACCGGCGTCGTCAATCTGCCGAGGAAGAGCGAACGTGTGGTCGGCGGTCACGCGGTCTGCGCGGTCGGCTACGACGATACGAAGCAGCGCGTCATCGTGCGCAACTCGTGGGGCACGGGCTGGGGGATGAAAGGCTACTTCACGATGCCCTACGCGTACCTCGCCGACCGCAACCTGTCGGACGATTTCTGGACGGTAAGAAAATAGCGAAGCAGGTTTGATTGCGCTGACGCAGCCTGCTCAGGCGCGCGTGCGCGCGAGGAATTCCGTCGCCAGCGATTTCGGTGCTTGCGCCAGCCAAGCCTGCTGCAGCAGTTCGCGCAATTCCGTCTTGCCGATTTTTTCGAGCCGCACGAGCACGGCGGGGAAGCCGTCGTAGTGCGGCTCGGTGAAGAACTTGTCCGCGTCGGCCATCAGCAGGATTTCCTTGGCGTCGAGACCGGCGACGCGCACGGCGAGCACGCGCGGATTCGGCACGCGCGGCTTCTTCGGCTCGATGCGCTCCAGCCAGACCCAGCAGAAACCCTTGTATTTCGCGCCGTGGCGTACCTCGAAGGCGAAATGGCCTTGCTTCTCGATCGTGTCGGGAAACGAGAGCGCGATCTTGCGGACGTCGGCTTGCGTGGCCATGCGAGCATGCTCGCACGCGCGCGTGGCGCACTCAATGCCGCGTGCGCTTGCCCGCGGTGGGCGTCATCTCGACGCTCAGCGTGAACGCACGCAACTCGTCGGGCTGGATCGCGCCGACACCGACGAGGCGCCGCGCGATTTCCTCGCCGCGCTCGTTGCGGATCGTCAGCACCATCGAGTATTCCCAGGCGCTGCCCTCGCTGTTGCGGAAACTGCCTTCGACGCGCAGCGGCGTGACGGTGGCGGCTAGCGCCTCGCCCGCGGCCGGGCCCACGCCGAAGCGCAAGTGATGCTTGCACGACGGGCATACCGTCGCGCTTTCGAGGATCGTCTCCCGGCAGTGCGGACAGGTGCGCGTCGCGCCGGGCAGGCCCGCGCGCGCGGTGCTCACGAGGCCGAACCGTTCGCCGGCTTGTGCGTGGAGGATTTCTCGTCACCCCAGCCGAACTCGGCGTGGCCGCGCATACGCGAGCCGGCGGCGACGGTGAGCGTGCCGGCCTTGAGGTCGCCGGTCAGCGCGCCGCTCTGGGTCAAATCGACATGCTGGGCAGCGTCGATGTTGCCTATGAGTTCGCCCGCGATCGTGACTTTTTCCGCGCGCACGCTGCCGGTGACATTGGCGCGCGGGTCGATGGTCAGATCACCGTGCACGTTGATGTCGCCCTTGAACCGGCCGGCGACGCGCACATGGCCGGCGCCTTCGATCTTGCCTTCGATCGCGATGTCGGGGGCGATCAGCGATTCGGATTTTTCCGCGGCACGCGTCTGCGTGCGCGCCGGCGCTGCAGCGACTACGGGTGCGGGATCGGGCTTGGGCTCGGGACCGGGCTGGACCTCGAAACGCGCCGGGGTCGCGGGTTGCTCCGGTGGAAACCCGGGGGTAGGGGATTGCTTGGTCGGTTCTTTCCACAGTGCCATGAGGGCGCTCCAGGTCGATGTGCGGTTTTGTCGTCCGGCAGCGGCGCGCAACGGCTCCCCTGCGCTGCCGGGACAGCAAGAGTACGCGATCGCGGCGAAGAAAAACGGAATTTTTCGTTAAGAATCCCCTTTTTGATCTGGTACTTGCGGACTGTTCCGCACGCTTGGCTCATGAACTGGCCGGATCGGCTTCGGCATAATGTCTGCCTTCAAGTCCGAGAATCCGTTGCATGTCGGGCCAGATGTCGTTGGGTGGTTTTGCCGATGCGGTGCCGACGGACCGCCTATTCTTCGCCGTGTTTCCGGACACAGCAGCAGGCGAAGCGATTGCGCGTCTGGCGGACGACATCGGCCGTCAGCATGACTTGCGCGGCGCCCCGCTGAAGCGCGAGCGCTTGCACATCACGCTGCATCATCTTGGCGACTACGCTGGCCTGCCCGCGGCCTTGGTCGAGGATGCGCGACGTGCGGCCGCGCAGATCGTCGCGACGCCGTTCGAGGTGACGTTCGATCGCGTGAAGAGTTTCGCCGGTCGCGCGGAAAAGAAACCCTGCGTGCTGGTTGGCGCCGATGGCGATACGCAGCTGCAGCGGTTGCGCAGGCAACTTGGTGAACGTCTGCTCAAGGCCAGCCTGGGCAAGCAGGTGACGCGCGAGTTCACGCCGCATGTGACGCTGCGTTACGAACGCCTGCTCGTGCCGGAACAATCTGTCGCGCCGATCGTGTGGACGGTGCG
This sequence comes from Rudaea sp., assembly GCF_036383415.1. Classification (GTDB taxonomy): domain Bacteria; phylum Pseudomonadota; class Gammaproteobacteria; order Xanthomonadales; family Rhodanobacteraceae; genus Rudaea. The sequence continues at coordinate 3,806 of NZ_DASVOK010000502.1, forward strand.
CGAATTCGCACTCGTGCACAGCCTGCTTGGCAAGACCGAGCACCGCATCCTGCAGCGTTGGACATTGCTCGGGTGAGATTGCTCGCGGAATTCGCGTGTCAGTTCTTCGGCGCCGCGCGCGCGAGGCAGGCGCGATAGCGTCGCTCGACGCTCTCGGCGAACATCGCGGTGGTGAACTTGCGCGTGATCTTCGGGCTGTCGAGGCCGATCTGCGGCAACATCGCGCGCGGCAATGGCGCGCCATTGGCCTTGTCGGCCAGCGCGTAGATCTTCGCGTACAGCAGCGTCTTTTCGAAGTCGAAGGTTTCGCCCTGCGCGAGCACATCGTGGATATCGCCGTCGCCCATCTGCAAGCGCTTGCCCAGCGTGCGCACGGCGAGTTCGGTGTGGCCGGTGTCGCCGCTGTAGTTGACGAGGTCGCCGTCGTAGGCGAGTGATTGCTTAGTCAGCACCTCGATCGCGTTCTGGAACGCGGCGTTGCGGCTCGCGTAGAAGCCGGCGTTGTAGTCGGCGAAACGGTAGATCATGCGGTCGTAGGAGACCGGATAGGCGAGCAGGTGGGCGATGCCGAAGTAGACGCCGCCGCGTCGGCTGAAAACTTCGTGGCGGATCGAGCCGTCGTATGGATATGGATAGGGATGCGTGCGCGTGAACTCCTCGGAGATCGTCACGCTGACCTGCATCGGCCCACCGGTCTTGACCGGATTGGAGTCGGCGAACAGCGTCTGCCCGAGTGGCACGCGACTTATCAGATCTTCGAACACGAGGCTCAGTTCGCGCTCGGTGTGCACCGCGGCGATGCGGTCGTTGTAGCTGCGCCCGTCCGAGGATTTGATCGCCATCGCCGCGTGCACGGCGAACGCGGGGATGTGGTGCGCGCCGGCGCGGCGATCGATTTCCTCCTGCGCGATGCGGCCGAGATTCGGCACCGGCGGATCGGCGACGAAGCTCGACTCCTGCTCGATGACGGCGAGCGCGGCGCACAGGTGCGAGGCGCTCGGCTCGACGTCGAGCGCGTAGAACGCATCGGTGATGTCGAGCGCCCAGCCGGCGCGATCCTGCGCGCCGGAAGGGATCAGCGTCGCCAATTGCGCGCGGACTTCCTCGCGCGGTCGAAGCGGTTTCTTTGGCGGCGTGGCGCAGCCGGCGAGCAGGGCAGCCAGCGCCAACGCGGCGAATCGCAGGATCAGGCGGGTGCGTCGGATCGGCGCAGGCATGCGAAATCTTTCATCCGTTTTCGTGCCCGCATTGTGACCTACTGCGCCGCGCGACGCAGCGTCTCGATGTCGATCTTCTTCATCTGCATCATCGCCTGCATCGCCTTGGGATGTGCGATCAGCTCGGCCATGTTGGCCGGCACGACTTGCCAGGAAAGTCCGAACTTGTCCTTGAGCCAGCCGCATTGCTGGGCGGAGGCGTCACCGCCGGCGCTGAGCGCGTCCCAGTAGCGGTCGATTTCGGCCTGCGTCTCGCAGCTGATCACGAACGATACCGCCGGCGTGAAGCTGAAGATCGGGCCGCCGTTGAGCGCGACGAAATCGTGGCCGTCGAGATTGAACGCCATCGTCATGACCGCGCCTTCGGGTTGCCCGCAGGCTTGCGCCGACGCCTTGTCGTAGCGCGCGGTCTTGCCGATCGTGGAATTGGGGAAGATCGATACGTAGTAGTTCGCGGCTTCCTCGGCCTGGCTTGCGAACCAGAGAAACGGGGTGATGCGCTGGAAACGGGTGCTCATGGCTTGCTCTCCTCGCAGTGAAGGGGCGAAGCAGCGCCTGAAGGTGTTCAAGCGCTGCTTCTGTGCATGCGACGAGCGGGCGGAGACGAAATCGACATCGCCTCCGTACTGGCTCAGTCCATCTTCACCGTCTCGCCGTGCTTGACCACGAGCAGCGGCTTTTCCGTGGCGCGGATGTTCTTGAGCACGTCGCCCGGCACGGCGACGACGTCGGCGTACTTGCCCGCTTCGAGCGTGCCGGTATCGGCGTCGATGCCGAGCAGCTTGGCCGAGCCGATGCTGCTCGTCATCAGCGCGGCGGCCGGAGCCATGCCGAGCGCGACGAGGTCACCGAATTCCTCGGCGTTCTTGCCGTGCGGATACACGGCCGCGTCGGTGCCGAACGCCATCAGCACGCCGATCTTGAGCGCGTGCTTCATCATTTCCGAATGCGCGGTCGCCGCGGCGCGCGCCTTGGCACCGATCTTCGGCGGATAGGTGTCGGCCTTGGCCAGCACCCATTCTTGGGTCATGCGCGTCGGCACGAGGTAAACGCCTTTCTGCTTCATCAGTTGCAGCGTCTCGGGCTTGAGGAAGCTGCCGTGTTCGATCGAATCGACGCCGGCTTCGACCGCGAGCTTGGCGGCGAGATCGCCGTGCGCGTGCGCGGCAACCTTGCGCCGCCAAGTGTGCGCTTCGCTCATGATCGCCTTGAGTTCGTCGGGCGTGAGCTGCGGCACGTCGACCGGATCGGCTTCGGAAAGCACGCCGCCCGAGGCGCAGATCTTGATCACGTCGGCGCCGAACTTCATCTGCTCGCGCACCGCCTGGCGACACGACTCGGGACCGTTGCATACGCCTTCGAGCGGGCCGGGTTCCTTCATGCGGTCCGGCGGGATCGGCGAGTTGTCGCAGTGGCCGCCGGTCGAGCCGATCGCATGCGCGGCGACGAGCATGGTCGGGCCCTCGGCGAGATGCTGGTTGATCGCGTTGCGCAGGGCGACGTCGACGAAATCGGCGGCGCCGACTTCACGCACCGTGGTCACGCCCGCGCGCAAGGTTGCGCGCGCATTGCGCTCGGCGTGGAACGACTGCTCGACCGGAAAGCGCAGCATGCCCTCGTAGAAACCCTGCGCCCAGTCGTCGTTGTGATCGGAGGCGATGTGCGTGTGCGCGTCGATGAAGCCGGGCAACAAGGTTGCATCACCGAGATCGATCACCTTCGCGTCGGCCGGGACCGCGGTATTGGCACCGATCGCAGCGATGCGCTCGCCCTGGATGACGACGACGCCGGGCGAGACCAGCGTGCCGCTGCGTCCGTCGAACAGGTGCGCGGCCTTGAGCACGAGTGGCTTCGGCGCGGCGGGTGTGCTTTTGGCAGGTGCCTGCGCCTGTGCGGAAAGCGCGAGCAGCAGGCCTGCGGCAAGCGACGCGATACGGTGCTTCATTTCTTCTTGCTCCCCGGTGGTGGTGACGGGGGAGTATAGGTGCATCGGTGCGCGCAGCGGGGGTGCCATTCGCCATGGATGCGATGGGGCTGCTCCGCGCCCGGTGTCGGCCGCGCAAGCATTTTGCCGTGCCTGTTTTTCGCGCGGAAATCAACCGTCGCTGCGACGGGTTTTTCAGCGAGCGTACACGTCTGCGGACTACCATCGTTCATGCAGGGGTTAGGAGAGTGCCATGATCGTGTCCCCATTCGTTCCGTCGAAGCAGTTCGCCGGTCTATTTTCGTGTGCGCTGGCCGCGATGCTGACCGCATGCAGCGGCTCGTCGCCGAACAGCACGGCGCAGAGCGCGCCTGCGCAAAATCCGCCACCTGCGCAGCAGCAGCCGCCGGTGCCGCAGCAGTCGATGTCGGTAGCGGACTTGA
>NZ_DASVOK010000503.1:0-3366 GCF_036383415.1 Rudaea sp.
GGCAGTGGCCGCCGCGGGAGCAGGCGCGGCGGGCGCAGGCTGATCGCGTACGAGTGCATCGATCTGTGCACCGTCGAACTGCGCAACGAGGAGGAATTTCGCCGGCGCCTTGGCCGGATCGGTGTTCGGCTGGTAGCTGTAGCTGCGCGTGTAACGCTCGGCGCGGGTCAGCGCACGCGCAACCTCGGGGCGTTTGAGCACGTTCGCATCGCCCTTCGCCGCCTGGGTCACTGCCTGGCCGAGCGCGACGCGCAGTGCCGCGGCGCGATCCTGGTCGGACTGCGAGGCGACCGGCGCCGTGCCGGTGTAAACACCCGCCGCCACGGCAAAAACCGGCGCGAGGCCGACAACCGCCAGCAGCAACGATCTGAAAATTCGATGATTCCCTCGATTCACGAAATCCTTCCTGCCCGGCATGCCGGATGCATTCCCGGCCATGCTGCAAGATAACAAATTTGGATCGCGGCCGTGAAATCGCGGTCTACGGTATCATGCGCGCCCGTTCCGGCCGACTTTCCCCACGCTCAACATGTCCGCAGAAAAAGAATCCCTGACCTATCGCGCCGCGGGCGTGGACATCGATGCCGGCGAAGAAGTGGTCGAGCGCATCAAACCGCTGGTCGCGCGCACCTTCCGCAAGGAAGTGATGGCCGGGCTCGGCGGCTTCGGCGCGCTGTTCGAGCTGGCCGGGCGCTACAAGGATCCTGTGCTCGTCTCCGGCACCGACGGCGTCGGCACGAAATTGAAACTCGCGCAGCAGCTTGGCCGCCATGACACGATCGGCATCGACCTGGTCGGCATGTGCGTCAACGACGTGCTCGTGCAGGGTGCCGAGCCGCTGTTCTTCCTCGACTACTTCGCCACCGGCAAGCTGCACGTGGACACGACGGTCGCCGTCGTCGGCGGCATCGCCAAAGGCTGCGAGCTCGCCGGCTGCGCGCTGATCGGCGGCGAGACGGCCGAGATGCCCGACATGTATCCGCCCGGCGAATACGATCTCGCCGGCTTCAACGTCGGCGCGGTCGAGAAGTCGGCCCTGATCGACGGTTCGAAGATCCAGAAAGGCGACGCGATCATCGGCATCGCCTCCTCCGGTCCGCATTCGAACGGCTACTCGCTGATCCGCAAGATCGCCGCGCGCGCCGGCAATCCATTCGACCTCGATCTCGGCGGCGTCGCGCTCGCCGACGCGCTGATGGCGCCGACGACAATCTACGTCAAACCGATTCTGGAATTGCTGAAAGCACAACCCGTGCACGGCATGGCCCATATCACCGGCGGCGGCCTGACCGAGAACATCATCCGCGTCGTGCCCGACGGGCTCGGCATCGCGCTCGACAGCGCGACCTGGAAGCTGCCCGCCGTGTTCGACTGGCTGCAGCGCGAGGGCAACGTGCCGCAGGCGGAAATGTGGCGCACGTTCAACTGCGGCATCGGCTATACGCTGATCGTCGCGCGCGACCAGGCGGCAACGACGCTGCAACGCCTCGCCGCGCTGAATCTCGCTGCGTGGACGATTGGTGAAATCGTGCCTGCACGCGGCGACGAGCGCGTGCATATCGCGTGACCGCGCGCCATCGCGTCGTCGTCTTCGCTTCCGGTCGCGGCAGCAACTTCGCCGCACTCATCGAGGCGCAGCGACGCGGCGAGTTGCCGATCGACATCGTCGCCCTGCTCTCCGACAAGCCGGCGGCGCCGGCGCTCGCACTCGCACGCGCTGCCGGAGTCGAAGCCGTTGCGCTGAGTCCTCGCGAATACGCCAGCCGCGAGGATTTCGATCGCGCGATCTTCGCGCGCGCCGCGCAATTCGCGCCCGATCTGATCGTGCTCGCCGGCTACATGCGCATCATCGATCCGGCCGTCGTCGAGCGATGGCGCGGGCGCATGATCAACATCCACCCCTCGCTGCTGCCGAAGTATCCGGGCTTGCACACGCATGCGCGCGCCATCCAATCTGGCGACGCCGAGCATGGGGCGAGCGTGCATTTCGTCACTCCGGAACTCGATGGCGGCCCGGTGATCGCGCAGGTCAGGTTGCCGATCTTCGCCAGCGACACGGCCGAATCGCTGGCCCGGCGACTGTTGTCGCTCGAACACCGCCTGCTCGTCGCGGCGACGCGGCTGGTGGCCTCCGGCGAGATCGCACTGGACGACAATCGCGTCGTGCGCAACGGAAAACCGCTCGCCGCGACGCTGCATCTGGGCGCGGACGGAGAACTCGGCTGACGTTTTCGATCATTGCGTCCGATCATTGCTGCGCGATACCGGTTTCGTTCAGTCGGCGCGCGGCAGACTGCCTGCGCGTTTCCCACGATATCGAAACTGTCATGCGCAATATCACCCTCGGATTTGTTCTCGTCCTTGCTGCAGGGGCCACCCAGGCGGCCGAACTGAAGCCGGCCAACGCCGTCTACACGGTCACCCGCGACGGCTCCGCGATCGGCGATTCGAATTTCAGCCTGAAACAGAACAGCGACGGTACCTGGACGCTGACCAGTGAAACCAAAGGCACTTCCGGCAAGGCGCGCCTGCTCGGAATCGATGTGCGCGAGGAGTCGGTGTTCCGCTGGAACGGCGGCAAGCCGCAGAGCGTGGTCTACGACTATCACCAGAATTCGATGATCAAGAGCCGCACGCGCCACATCGAATTCGACGCCGCCGCTCAGCAGGCGCATTCACAGGAGAACAAGGACCGCTTCACCTACGCCACGCCACCCGGCACGACCGACCGCGGCACGCTGCAGTTGCTGCTCGCCTCCGCGGTGATCGAAGGAGCGCACGAGGTCGACGTGCCGGTCGCGGTGCGCGACCGCGCGGAGCAACAGCGCTACGCCGTCGCCAAAAGCGAAGCCATCCAAGTCCCGGCCGGCAGCTTCACCGCCACCCGTGTCGAACGCAGCGACGGCAAGGCGATCAACTGGTACGCACCCAGCGTCGGCCTGCTGCCGGTCAAGGTGCAGCAGATCTCCGGCGACGGCTCGACGGTCGTTCTGGAACTGAAGCAGAGGTAGCGTTGCCCCGATCGGCGAGGGGCAGAACGCCGCCGCGCGTTCACTTCGCGTCGATGTACCCGTGCAAGCGCTCGACCTGATGCGAGAGCACGCCATCCACGTCACCGCGAATCGCATCGAGACCGCCGCGCAGATAGCCGCTGACGAGATAACTCATGTCGACTTCGCTGCCGTTGCCGTCGCGCTTGATCGTCCAGGTCATCACCGCGGTCACCGGCGCGGCCTGCAGCGGACCGAGGCCGCCGGACAGGCGCAGCATGCGCCCGGGCATCGCGGTGAGCACGGTCATGTGCTGCACGCTGCCGCCGTCGGCGAGTTGTTCGCACCAGCAGCCGCCCGCGCGCGCATCGAGCGA
>NZ_DASVOK010000504.1:0-5489 GCF_036383415.1 Rudaea sp.
CCGGCGGAATTCTTGAACACCGCACTGCGCGGCTTGACCTCGGCTAGGCTCCAGGCAGCCAATTCGCCCGGCAGCGCGCCGCCCTCCTTCACCGTCATCGATTTTTCCTTGCCTTTCTCCTTGACCATCGCCAAGCGCGTCTTTGAGGTGAGGATGACGCCGGAGAGGACCACCTCGAGCTTGGGAATCGGCGTCGCGTTATTGGGCGCGTCGGGGGGCATCGGCGGCGTTGGTCTGCGGTCCTCGTTGAACAGCGGGCGCGTGTTCACATCGGCAAAATTGTCCCAAGCGCCCAGCCTGTACTGGGCGTTGGCCAGCTTCTTCTTGCCCGCAGCGGAATCGAGTGGGTCCAGAGGCCACCAGCTGTAGCCACGGCCGACGCCCACCCAGAACAGCACGACCAACAGCAGCATCAGCGCCGCAGTGCCGGCCAGAGCCAGGGTCAGGCCACGCGAGGCGCGCAAGTTCAATTGCCCCCCTTCGCGCCGCCGGGCTGGCGCAGGAAGCCGGAAAGCACGAACTGGGCATTGACTGAGGTCGTACCCGGTACCGCCGGCTTGCCGCCGGGCATGAACATCTGCTGTTGGCGATAGATCACGAGCCGGTCGACGAACAGATACGGATTGCTCGATTCGAGCGTATACAGCACCTTCGCGAACATTTCCGCTTGGCAGTTCATGTTGACGTTCGCCGACACACGCAGATACACCTCCTGGGTGCGGCTGGGAGACGGTGAAATGCCATTGACCGTGCAGCGCGCATTCGGATCGAGATTCTGCTCGACCGCGCGTTTGAGCCGCTCGGAAAGATCCGAGAACGCGCTCGCCGCATCGGCGTCGTTGAGGAAGGCCTGGTTTTCCTGCTCCAAGCCGGCAACGTCCTTGAGTTGTTGCTCGATCAGCGGCTTGCTCTGGATCAGCTCGGCGAAACGGTACTGCTGGTCGCGCAGGTCATAGTACTCGTCGCGCATCGTCAGGTACGGCGACACCAGCCACCAATGCACGAACAGCAGATAGGCGAGCAGCAGCGCGATGCCGAGCAGAACCACGGCGAGAAAACGCTGGCCGCGTGCGGATTCAGGCAGCAGGCGCATCGGGGCTCTCCGCGGGCTTCACGCCGTTCTTGTCGTGCGCCTTCTTGTCCTTGTCGGCCGATTCCGGCTCGGGCTGCTTGTGCAGCTGGAAATTCATCGTGAAACGATCCTTTTTCGTGCGCGCATCCGGCTGCACCGTGCCGATGAAGGCCGCGTTGTCGAGCACCTCTGACTTCTGCAAGCCCTCGATCAGCTTGTTCGCATTGCCGCTCTGTCCCTGTACTTCGACCTTGCCTTTCTCGTCGACGTTCAGGCGCTCGAGGAACGTATCGTCGGGCAGGCGTTTGGTCAGATCGGTCAGCATCGCCGTCATCGGCGTCGAGTCGCGCTTGAGCCGATACAGGTAGCTGATCGAAGCGGTGTTGTCCTTGAGCCGCTTGTTGAGGGTCGCGGTCTGCTTGGCCTCGGCCTTGGCCTTGTCGACTTCGGCGCCCATCGCATCGAGGGCGATCTGGCGATTGTTGAGAAACAGCATGCCGGCGACGACAAACAGAATCAGCGCCACCGCGCCGAGCGCGAGGTTGAGGCGCAGGCGCTGGTTGACGCGCTTGACGCGCCGCTCCGCCGGCAACAGGTTCAGCCCGGCGCGGGCGCTACCCGGCGCGGCGCTCCAGCAATCGACACCGTCGAGCGCGACACCGATCGCACCCAGCGTCGCCAGTTCGCCGTCGAGCTGCGCGCGCGGCACGACGTGCAATTCGACCTTGAGGTTCTTCGCCACGGCATCGCGCTGCACGACGCGGTAGTCGAAGTAGACCTGGTCGGCCTTGAACGGCGTCTGCCGATCCATCTCGAAGGCAAGCACCTGGCGCAGCTTGTCTTCGGCGGCGGCAGGCAGGGTCAGTTCACGTCGCAAGGCACGTCGCAGCGGGATGCAATAGAACAGGCGCAGACCCGGGTCGTCGATGCGGTCGCGCAGTCGGGAGAATTCGTTGCGCTGATCTTCCGCAGGCTGGTCGCGCGTGATGCGTCCGTATTCGGCGTTGCGTCCATGGGATTGACGCCATATGCCGAACTCGCTCGTGCTCGCGTCGACGAGCAGTTCCTGCGCGCCTTCGGCGAACAGCTCGCGCCAGCGCGCGGGCAACAGATCGGCCAGCTGCCCCGCCCACCACGAGAAAAACTTCGGCAACCCGCTGTTCGCGTAGCGCAGGCGCAGGCGCGCAAGCTGGGTGTCAATGGCGGTGGTCACACTCATGGGCGAAATCTATCGGGACAGCAAATGGTTGTGTGAATCTGCTTCGCAACGCGGCGCGGCTTAAAGACTGCGCCGTAAAGGATAAGTTCTCAAAACGTAATAAAAGGTAACGAGCCGGCCGGCCATACCTTCCCGACCGCAGCACTCTCCCCTGCGCTACGACGCCTCGCCGTCGCGCCAACGCAACACGGTATAGGGCCGCCCCGACGTGCTCACCCCACCCGCGCGTATGGTGGCGTCGAAGGTGATGCTGACGCCGTTCGGGAGGGTGGCCTTGGACTTGATACTATACGTGAGGCCGCCGCCGCTGGCCATGATCGCCGCGCCCCCCGGCAAGCTCAGACCCTCGATCGCTCCCGTGGTTCCCGGCGGCATCGCCTGACGCGTTGCGATGATCTGCTGGGCGAGTGGCTGGGTCATGCCCGGAATCGCCATCAGTGCCTCGTACGGCGCAAACGCCGCGTTCGGCGTGCGCGTTCCCGAATACACCGTGATTGCCGGCTCGATCTTCTTGTAGATCTCGTAATTCATGCCGAGCACCTGTTGCACTTCGGCCACGGTCTGGAACGGCAGGTTGGTCGGTCCATAGTCGAGACCCGCGGCGGCGTACTGAGGCGCCTCGGCACCGTGCGGGCGCACCTGCTGGTCGGCGTCGCGCCAATCCTGGATCGCATCGGACAGCGCTTCGGCAACGCCGAGGTCGAGACCGATCGACTGAAACAGGGCCATCAGGGTGACGCTGTCGGCCACGTTGAGATCGATCTTGCCCGACTCGTTGGTGATCTCCACCTTTACCGTCGCGCCTTCGTACGGAAACTCGTACGGCCGCCCATCCGCGACCCAGCGCTGCATCGGGTCCGGGTTGCGCAGCTGGGCCAATGCCAACTCGACGCCGGCGATAGCATCGTAGCGCGCCGAGGTCGTGTCGAACATGTGCCGCGATTCGAGATTTTCGGTACGCGCGATCAAGGCGAAGCTGCCGAGCAGCACGGCCATGAGCGCGATCACCCACATCACCAGGATCAGGGCGACTCCGCCCTCGCGCCTTCTCACAGGTTGCTCCCGGGTCCCGCGCGACGCGCGCCGACATCCATCATCAGCGGTATCGTCATGCGCGGCCATTCGATCCGGTTGCCGGCGGCGAGGCGCAGGTCGAGCGCGACCATCAACGGCGTCGTGCTGGAATCCTTCCAGCCCTCGCTCCAGTTCATCAGCTCGCCATTCTGGTTCAGCCCGCGATAGCTGAAAGCGCCGTCCTCGATGTGGTCGAGCAATACCACGGTCGATTCCTCCGCGACCTTGCTCTTGTCCATATCGAAGCCGTTGAGCAGCGTGCTCGTGAACACCAGTTGCATGCCATCCTTGCCCGGAGCGAGCTCAAGGGTCTGCACATAGGCGCCGCCGCGCGAGAGATAGCCCGGCATCGGCGCGACGAAGCGCATGAACTTGCCGTCGCCGCGGAACACTTCCACCTTCAGGCCGTCTTTCGAGCGCGCATACGGGAACGGCAGGATGCGCGAGATCTGGTGGCGCAGGAACTCCTGCACCGTACGCAGCTTGTCGACCCGCTCGATCGCCGCCTCGCCCGAATGCATGCCGCGCACCGATGCGCTGATGCCGCCATACGCGCTCGCCAGCAGGATCGCGAGCAGGATCACCACGAGCAGCAGCTCGAGCAGAGTGAATCCGCGCTGGCCTGAACGCATCCGCATGCCTAGCCGAACCCCGGAGGCAGGCCATTCGACAACTGATTGCCGTTGCGCGGCGGCATCATCGAGCGCAGCGTGACGAAGCGCGCATGATGCTGCAGATACTGATTGCCCCAACTCACGACGAGTTCGAGCTGGAACAGTTCCGGCTGGCCGGGTGTGTTCATCGCCGGAGCCATTGTCGAGCCGGGTGCGGCCTGTATCTGGTAGCGCTGGACGTTGAGCTGCCAGTGATAGGTATTGTCGAAATCGCCGCTGCTGCCGCCTTCCTTGAGCGGCTCGCCGATGCCCTGGATGTCGAGCAGCGACTGTGCATACAGCGCCGCCTGTGTCGCCTCGGCTGACTGTCGCGTAGTGCGCAACGCGCCACCGAGAATCTGCATCAGCACGCCGAAACCGAGGGCAAAGATCACGAACGCGGCGATCAGTTCGATCAAAGTGAAGCCAGCCTGGCGACGCGGCACGGCGTTTCGCGATCGCAAGTTCATTGACGCAGTTCCTCGCGCGTCACCGCACCGGTCAGCCAGTCGACGTTGATGCGCCATTCGATCTGGCCCATCAGAACCGAAACATGGCCGCCAGTCGAAGCGCCGTCGGGAAAGAAACGGATGCTGCCGGAGGTTTCGCTGTGGATTTCCTGGTCGGCCGTATACATCGTCATGCGCATGTTCTTGGGCAGTTGCACAACGGCCTTGTTTGGCGCCTTGTAGCTGTTGGCGGCAAGATCGAGATCGAACGTCGCCTCCTTGCCGGTGACGATCGCCTGACCGCGCGTGTAGCGCAACGCCGCGACGAGATCGCGGCTCGCCGCCTGGATACGGGCGCCGGCGAAGTTGTGCGAGAACGACATCGTGACGATGCCGATCGCGATCGCGATCAGCAGCAGCACCGAAACGAGTTCGATCAGGGTAAATCCGCCGGAGCGTGCGCGCATGGTCGCCGATTCAGTCGAAAGGCAGGCTCAGCCGGGGACGCACCGGGCACTCGCGTACCGGGGACGCAGCCTTATTCCCAGTTGCCGTAATCCTTGTCCATGCCCTCACCGCCAGGCTTGCCATCCTTGCCGTAGAAAATCACGTCGTAATCGCCATGATCGCCGGGCACCTTGTAACCGAACGGATGGTTGAACGGGTCGTTGAGGTCGCCAGGCTTGGCGTAAGGCCCGTTCCAGTTCGCGGCACTGCTGGGGCGTGTCGCGAGGTCATTGAGGCTTGCAGGCGGGCCACCGTTGTCGAGCATGTAGGCCTGGATCTTCATGTCAAGCGAATGTACCGCTGCCTTGCCGGCGTTGTACTTGCCCTGATTGAAGCGCTGCACGGCGTAACCGCCGACCACGCTCATGACGATGCCGATCAGCGCGATCACCATGACCATTTCGATCAGGGTGAAGCCGCGCGAGCGGGTCAATTGCGCACGCGTCGCCGTCTGTGCGAGGAAAGTCTTTTTCATGGAAATACTCGTCCTGTGGGATCGAATGGGAATTCTATTG
>NZ_DASVOK010000505.1:0-5584 GCF_036383415.1 Rudaea sp.
TCACCTCGTCGCGCGTCGGCGCATTGATGAAGCGCGCGATCTTGTCGCGCGCACTCTCGTACGCCGAGGTCGCTTCCTCGCCGAGCGTGTGGACGGCGCGCGCGACGTTCGCGTTCTTCTCACGGTAGAAACGGTCGACCGTGTCGATCACGACCTGCGGCTTCTGCGAGGTGTTCGCGTTGTCGAAGTAGACCAGCGGCTTGCCGTGGACCTGGCGCGAGAGGATCGGAAATTCGGCACGGATGCGCGCGACGTCGAATGCAGCGATGTCGCCGCGGTTGGTTTGCGTGTTCATAATGAGGTTCCCGTCGCGGCTGATTTTTGCAATGCCGCCCTTGCCGGAAAACCCGCTGCGCGGTGGCAACCCGCTCCCTGCTTCAGCCGCCAAGTCCTTGCATGAACGCGGCGAGCGCGAGCCACCCTTGGGTGGGGGCGACCAGCACCGCGGCGGTGTTGGTAACGATCATCACCAGCGCGCCGTAGAGATAGGCGGGATACCAACGACGTTGCGTTCTCCAGTCGTAGATCATCGCAACGGCGAAGAAAATCAGCGCAACGAACGTCGGCGGGAGCGCGACGAACGGCGGCGGCGGCCCGCCTTCCAACGCGCCTGGCGGAGCGAAAAGGGTAATGAATACGCGCGCGATCGCGGGAACCATCAGCGCGGCCATCAGCGAATACATGAGCCGCTTGTGGATCTCGGGTCGGCGCAGGTTGGCCAGCGCCGCCACGAACATCACGATCATCGAAAACGCGCCGAGGAATGTGATCGCCGAAAAACGGCGAGCCGCATCGCCAAATCCATGCGCGTCGTTGATACGCAGGTCGGTAATCTTGAAAACGACGATCGAACAGATCATCAGCGTGAACAGGGAAATCCCCGCGAGTCCCCAGCTGCGATGCGTCGCAACCCGGCCCGTAGCCACCCAGCCGGTCTGGACCAGATAGAAAAGGGTCCAAGTGAACATGAGGGCGCCGTGGACATGCATGATCGGCGGCGCATGAAAATTCGCCGTTCCGAGCCGCGCCCAGTAAGTCGGTATGAAGCCGCCGAAAGCGACCAGCACGAATACCACGGCCATCCAGAAGAAAAAGCGTCGCGACTGCGCCGACGCTTCGATGTTGCGCGCGATCACCGTTTCCAAAGCCGCCCCCCTTTGGTTCGTTGCTGCGCAGGTTACACCCAACGGCAACGGAACGCGCAACTCCACACTGCGCGACGTCGTCGGGCGGCAGCGGGTCGAATTGCAGATTCGCTTGCGGTTGTGGGCTCATGAACTGCCTCCATCCACGTGAGGCATGAGCAGCCCACCAAGCCTATTGCGCAGATCCTGGTCGGTGATGCCGTCGAGCACTTCGCGGCAGAATGCCGTCACCATCATGCGTCGCGCATCAGCAAGCGGAATCCCGCGCGAACGCAAGTAGAACAGCGCGCGCTCGTCGATCTGACCGACCGTCGCGCCGTGCGCGGCCTTGACTTCGTCGGCGTAGATCTCGAGCACGGGCTGCGTATCTATCTCGGCCTGCGGCGACAGCAGCAGGTTCTTGTTCGACAACTTCGCATCGCTGCCATCCGCGCCCTCGGCGACCGTGATCGCGCCGTGGAAAATCCCGCGTGCGCGCTGGTCGGCGATACCGCGCCAGACGATGTCGCAGGCCGTGTCACGCGCGACGTGACGTATATCGAGCTGCGTGTCGACATGCGCGCGCCCGCGCAGCGCAAAAACACCGCGCGATTCCAGCCGCGCCTGTTCGCCGGCGAGTTCAACCTGCATGTCCAGACGCTGCAGACGACCGCCGAGCAACACGTGCGTTGCGCGCAGCGTCGCCTCCGCAGCGAGATGCACGTCGAGCAGGCGATACAAGGATACGGACTCGGGCAAGTCACAGAGGCTGATCAGATCGAGTCGCGCGCCTTCGCCGACATCGATGCGCCGGCGCGAAGCTCCGAGAACGCCGGCTCCGTCGAGACCGACATGCTGCTCGACCAGGGTGGCGAACCCGTTGACGATCACCATCGAAGTATTCGTCTGCCAGCGACTGGGCTGCGCAGATGGAAGATTGACGTAGACGACCTGCACCGGCTCGTCGATTTTTCCGTCGATGCGGACTGCATAGGTCCCGCCGGTCTCGGCAACAGTCACCATCGAACCGACATCGGCGAAGTCCGAGTAGCGCTCGGAAACCGCACCGTTGACCACGACGACACGGCGGCCGCGCGTCGCTTGCCAATCGAATTGCGCGCGCAGCGTCTCAGGCAATTCGGCATCCGCATTCGCCGCGACGAATTCCTGCTGTGCCAGCGAGCGCAGCGCCATCTTGCTGTAACGCCACGACTCCTCGCGCGCGCGCGCATCGCCGCGGCCGAAGTCCTCGAGCAGGGCTGCCGCCATCACGCCGCTCCAGCGAGCTTGCGTTCGGCGATCCAGGCGTATCCGTGTTCTTCCAGTTTCTGCGCGAGGCTCGCGTCACCCGATTCGACCATGACGCCATCGGCCAGCACATGCACGAAATCCGGCACGATGTAGTCGAGCAGGCGCTGGTAGTGAGTGACGACGAGGAACGCACGCTCGGGTGAGCGCATTGCATTGACGCCATCGGCGACCATCTTGAGCGCATCGATGTCGAGGCCCGAGTCGGTCTCGTCGAGAATTGCGAGCTTCGGTTCGAGCAGCGCCATCTGGAAGATTTCGTTGCGCTTCTTCTCGCCGCCCGAGAAACCTTCGTTGACCGCGCGATGCAGCAGTTCATCCTTGAGGTGCAGCACGGCGAGCTTCTCGCGCACGCGTTTCAGGAACTGCATCGAATCGAGTTCGGCCTCGCCGCGATGCTTGCGCTGCGCATTCAGCGCCGCACGCAGGAAGTAGGTATTGTTCACACCCGGAATCTCGACCGGGTACTGGAATGCGAGGAACACACCTACGGCTGCGCGCTCCTCGGGTTCGAGTTCGAGCAGGTTCTTGCCCTCGTACACGACTGAGCCCTGCGTGACCTCGTAGCCCTCTCGCCCCGCCAGCACATTGCCGAGCGTGGACTTGCCCGCGCCGTTCGGCCCCATGATCGCGTGCACCTCGCCCGCTTTCACTTCGAGCGACAGGCCCTTGAGGATTTCCTTGCCGGCGACGCGGGCATGGAGGTTTTCGATTTTCAGCATTTGCATTCTCGTCGTTCTTTGCGGCGGTCAGACATCCGCCAGTTTTTTCAAAGCCTCGCCTTCAACACGGCAACCGAGCCACTCCGGCGTGATCTTCGCGCCAAGCGATTTGTAGAACTCGATCGAAGGCGTATTCCAGTCGAGCACCGACCACTGGAAGCGCGCGAGCCCCTCGGCCACGCAGCGCTTTGCCAGATTCACGATCAGCGCCTTGCCGATGCCGTGGCCGCGAAACACCGGGCGCACGTACAGATCTTCCAGATACAGGCCATGCCGGCCGCGGAATGTCGAATAGTTGTAGAACCACAACGAGAAGCCGGCGACCTCACCGTTCCATTCCGCGATTTCGGCGAACACGCGCGGATTCGCGCCGAACAGGTCGCGCTCGATGTCCGCGACAGTCGCATCGACTTCGTGACGCAACTTTTCGTAGTCGGCCAACTCGCAGATCAGCGCATGAATCGCCGCCGCATCGACAGGCCGCGCCGCGCGAATCACAAGACGAGTTTCGGGACGATCCATCGCTAGCCCACCGCGCCTTCAAGCGACACTTCGAGCAGCTTCTTCGCCTCGACCGCGAACTCCATCGGCAGTTCCTTGAACACCTGCTTGCAGAAGCCGTCGACGATCATCGATACGGCGTCTTCCTGGCCGATGCCGCGCGAGCGGCAGTAGAACAGCTGATCGTCGGAGATCTTCGACGTCGTCGCCTCGTGCTCGACGATCGCGCCGGGGTTCTTCACCTCGATGTACGGAAACGTGTGCGCGCCGCATTTCTTGCCGATCAACAGCGAGTCGCACTGCGTGTAGTTGCGCGCGCCTTCGGCGCCCTTCTCGACCTTGACCAGGCCGCGGTAGGTGTTCTGCCCGCGCCCGGCGCTGATGCCCTTGGAGACGATCTTGGATTTCGTGTTGCGGCCGATGTGGATCATCTTCGTGCCGGTATCGGCCTGTTGACGATGATGCGTCAGTGCGACCGAATTGAATTCGCCGACCGAATCGTCGCCGCGCAGCACGCAGCTCGGATATTTCCAGGTGATCGCAGAACCGGTCTCGACCTGCGTCCACGATATCTTCGAGCGTGCTCCGCGGCAGTCGCCGCGCTTGGTGACGAAATTGTAGATGCCGCCGACGCCGTTCTCGTCGCCCGGATACCAGTTCTGCACGGTCGAATATTTGATATTCGCATCGTCCAGCGCGACCAGTTCGACGACCGCGGCGTGCAGCTGGTTCTCGTCGCGCATCGGCGCGGTGCAGCCTTCGAGGTAGGACACGCTCGCGCGCTCCTCGGCGATCAGCAAGGTGCGCTCGAACTGGCCCGTATCGCGCGCATTGATGCGGAAGTACGTCGACAGTTCCATCGGGCAGCGCACGCCCTTCGGCACAAACACGAAGCTGCCGTCGGAAAACACTGCGGAATTCAACGCAGCAAAATAGTTGTCGCCCGGCGGCACGACGCTGCCGAGATATTTCTGCACGAGTTCGGGATGCTCGCGCACCGCCTCGCTGATCGAGCAGAAGATCACGCCGGCTTCGGCGAGTTCCTTGCGGAACGTCGTGCCGACCGAAACCGAATCGAATACCGCATCGACCGCGACGCCGGCGAGGCGCGCGCGCTCGTGCAGCGGCACGCCGAGCTTGTCGTAGGTTTCGAGCAGTTTGGGATCGACCTCGTCGAGCGACTTCGGCCGGTTCTTCGGCTGCGAGTAGTAGCTGATCGCCTGGAAATCGATAGCCTCGATCTGCAGCTTCGCCCAGTGCGGTTCCGTCATCGTCAGCCAGTGGCGATAGGCCTTGAGCCGCCACTCGGTCAGCCACTCGGGTTCGTTCTTGCGCGCCGAGATCGCGCGCACGACATCCTCGTTCAAGCCCGGCGGCAGGCTCTCGCTTTCGATGTCGGTGACGAAACCGGCGCTGTAGCGCCGATTGAGCGCCTCGGTGACAACGTCGGTTGGCGCCGATTCGTCGGGCAGGTCGAGTTCGAGGGGTTGGGTGGCCATTGGCTGCCTGACTGTTTATGCGGTGGCGACTAGACGCAGCGGGATCGCTGCGCGCTTCGGCGGTGGCCGGCGCATGTCGGCCAGCGTCATCTGCTTGAGCGTCGTCTCGATCACGTCGCTGACGCGCCGCCAGTTGCCGCGCACGCCGCAATGCGGTTCGTGCCCGCAGGCGCCATGGTGCGCGCTGCATTCGGTCATGCCGAACGGGCCTTCCATCGCGACGAGGATGTCGGCGAGGCTGATGCGCTCGGGCGCGCGCGCGAGGCGATAACCGCCGTTGACGCCGCGGAACGACTCGACGAGTTCCGCCTGCGCGAGCTGCTTGAGCAGCTTCGACACGGTCGGCAGTTCGAGGTGCGCGCGCTCGGCCAGCGCCTGCGCGCTGAACACCTCGTCGGGCGATTCGGCGAGCACGGTCATGACAACGGTG
>NZ_DASVOK010000506.1:0-22242 GCF_036383415.1 Rudaea sp.
GTCCGCGTGGCCGCATCCTGTTCTACTGGGGCTGCAGCGCGACGGTGAAGCCGGGCCAGCCGCGCGTGATCGACATGGCGAAGTTCTCGGCGCAGGACTACGCCGGCTTCATGCAGGGCCGCAGTGTGCCCGATCGCGGCGCACGTGCCGAACCCGGCTACGCGATCTGGCCGAACGATCGCGAGAACTCGCGCGTCGCGCGCGGCGCCTCGGTCGCAGGTGATCACGTCGTGACCGGCGAGGGCGTGCCCGACAATCTGAAGTTCACCCTGTCACGCGACCAGGATTTCATGCCGAGCTTCCGCGTCGAATCCGGCGGCAAGCTCGCCGAGTCGATCCGCGTGCACTGGCAGTCGATTGCGCAGGCGCGCGCCTACTTGCTCACTGCGATGAGCGCGAGCGAGGACCAGTCCGGCGCGCCCGACCTCGTGCTGTGGAGTTCGTCCGAACTGCCCGATCCGGGTACCGGCCTGATGAACTACGCCTCGAACGCGAACGCCGACAAGTGGCTGCGCGAGAAGGTGTTGCTCGCGCCGACGACGACCGAGTGCGAGGTGCCGGCAGGCATCTTCGCCGAGGCCAGGAACGCGATGCTGCAGGGCATCGCCTACGGCAACGAGGCTAATTTTTCCTATCCGCCGAAGCCCGCGAATGCGCCTGCTTCGTGGTCGCCCGACTGGGTCGCGCGCGTGCGCAACAAGTCGGTGGCGATGAACATGCTCGGCGAGAACGCCGCGCCGATGAACGGGCGCAGCCGTGGCGAAGAAGGCGGCCGTGACGGCGAGGGCCGCGGCAAGCAGGAAAAGAAAGGCCCGGTCGACGCGCTCAAGGGCCTGTTCGGCCACTGACCATGGCAGGCATCCGCCGGCGCAGCGTCAGGCCGGCGGTTCGACCTGCGCCGCCTCGAGCTCGCGGCGCAGGAACAGCCGCGCCATAGTCCAGTCGCGCTTGACCGTGGCCGGCGAGAGGTCGAGCGTCTGCGCGACTTCCTCGATCGAGAGGCCGCCGAAGTAGCGCAGGTGCACGACCTGGACCTGCCGCTCGGACAGCTTGGCGAGATTGTCGAGCGCGGCGTCGAGGGCGAGGAAATCCATCTCCACGCGCAGCGCGCCGCCTTCGTCATCGGCGCCGATGTCGTGCGCTGACGGCACGCCGGAGCTTTGTTCGAGGCGATCGAGACTGGTCACGGCCACGTCGCCGCCGCGCTTCTGCGCGCGCTGCGCACGCGCGTGGTCGACGAGCACGTGGCGCATGATCTGTGCGGCAAGGCGGATGAAATGCGCGCGGTCGTTGAGTTCCAGTTCGCGCCGGTCGGCGAGGCGCAGGAAGACCTCGTTGACCAGCGCGGTCGGTTGCAAGGTGTGATCGGGGCGTTCCTGCTGCAGCTGGCGGCGCGCGGCGCGATGCAGCTCGTCGTAGACGCGCGGCATCAGCCGCGCCATCGCTCCCGATTCGCCCGCGGCGTAGCGGTGCAGCAGCGTCGTCAAGGCTTCGTCGGGAGTGGGCTGGGGCGTGCGGGCGGAGTCGTTCATCGTGACGCGTCTGGCTGCGGGAGTCGCGAACAGCGACGGGCTTCGCCATTCGAATGCGGCGAACCGAGATGCAGTATAGGGTTTTCGGTTTGCACCGGCGCATCTTCGCCCGTCCAACGGCGGGGCGCCGCGAGACCGCTCACGCGCAAAATGAGGATTGCATCACGCGATGGTCGATGTCGTGCTTCGGGACATCAGCGAAGCGAGCCTGGAAGGATGCGGCGCATCAGGCCATCTTTGAGCACGAGGTGGTGATAGAGCCCGGCGAGCGCGTGGAAGGCGGCGACGATGATGATCGCGTGGCCCAGGTATTCGTGCGCGAGGCCGAGCAACTGCTTGGTCGCCTTGTCGAAGATCTGCGGCTCGGGGAACTCGAACATCCAGAAGAACGCCAGCGGTTCCTGCTGGGCGATACGCCAGCACACGCCGATCACGGCCTGGACGACGAGCATGACGTACAGGCCGTTCTGCACGATGGAGGCGATGAGGTTCTGCGCGGCGCTGCTGCTCGGGTCGGGCAGCCGCAAGCGTCGGAACAGGCGCCAATAGACGCGCAACGCGAGTACGACGATGAACAGGAGGCCGAACGAGATGTGCAGCGCCTGCAGCAACTTGCGTGTCGGCGTGCCGCGCGGCAGCTCGCCCCAGATGATCGCCGCGGCGTACAGCCCGATCACGAAGACCACCACGATCCAGTGCAGCAGGATCGTGGTGCGGTCGTAGCGCAAATCGGACTGCGGTTGTGGAACGGATCGAGTCGGCAGGCTCATCGTGATCTCCCTGGTAAACGACGTGCGTCAGAATTCACCGACCGCATGCGCCTTGGCCAGCAGCGCGCGGCGGAACGAATCGGGCAGCGGCTTGTGCCAGTTGACGTAGAGGTTTTCGTACTCGGTCGGAATCCAGCCTGCGGCGACCGCGACTTCGCGCGCGCGCGGATCGCCGGTGTAGCCGAAGAATGCGTCGCAGCAGTCGGCGTAGCGCTCGAACGCGTATTTGAGGATGACGAACCAGGTGCCGCCGGCAGCGTACAGCGCGTCGCGCTCGTGTACCTGCATGCGCTTGACCGTGTCGCCGTTGCTGCATGAGCCGCCGGAGAGATAGATGTCGCCGAACGGGCGCATGTGCGAGTAGCCGAGCACATGCGAGGCGCCGTCGGCGTCGCGGTACAGCGCGACGATATGGCGCGGGAAATCCGGGGCCGGATGGGCGAACTTGCGCCGGAACAGCGCGCCGATGAGGAATTCGGCATCGTCGATCTCGGTGATCGTGATGAAGCCGCGCAGCGACTCGGGCAGGGTGTGCAGGGCGGGACGGAGCATGGATGCGGAACCGGTCGTCAGGGGAGGCGAAGGGTAGCGGACTCGCGCACAAATCCCAATGCCGGCGCGTGGATACCGTGGCGTACTGAAGCTCACCGGATTGAACGCGCCGACGCCGTCGCGAGCGCAATGCGAAGCCGTGGCGAGCCAGCCGAACGCTGCGAATCGGTTAGGATGCGGCAAATTTTACGTGGCCCCTCGATGACCGAATCCTTGATCCGCTCGCCGCTCGCTGTCGCCTCCGCGCAGCATATGCGCGGCTGGCGCCTCGCCGGAGCGGCGTTCTGTTGCCTGATGTTCGTGCTGCACGTCGCTGCCGGGTTGCACTCGGCCGGTGTCACCGATTTCTGGCGCGACATCTACTGGTCAACGTTGATCGCGCACGGCGAACGTTTCCCGCCGCCGGGGCCGCCAATCAATCAGGTCGTCGAACTCGGGCCGTGGTGGTACTACCTGCTCGCGCTGCCGATTTTTTTGACCGGGCGCATCGCCGCGGCTGCGGTGACGATCCAGGCGCTGGCCGCGTTGAAGTATTTCCTCGCCTGGTGCATCGGCACGCGACTGCTGGATGCGCGCTTCGGTTTCGCGTTTGCCGTGTGCATGGCGGTGGCGGGATGGTCGACCGTGCCGTTCCTGTTTCCCAGCCATCCGGCCGTGGTCGAAACGACGTTGCTGCTGCTCGCGCTCGCCACATTGCGCTTGTGCGCGAATCTCTCCGCGGGCAATGCGCTGCTGTTCGGACTGGCCGCCGCGGCCTGCGTGCACGCGCATCCGACGACGCTGCCGTATCTGGTCGTTGCCGGTGGCGCCGTACTGTGGCGGCATCGAAGCGCGTCGGCCTTGGCTCTGTTGGGCCTCGCCGCCGTCGTCGTGTTGCTGAGCCTGCTGCCGCCATGGCTAGATCCCGAGCCGATCGATGAACTTCTGCGCAGGAGCTGGTCCGACTACGCGGCGAACGATGTCGGCAACGGTTTCGCGCAGCGCCTGCCGAAATTCATCGCCGGCCTTCTCGTCGGCGGCGCGTGGAACGGCTTGCTGCTGCTGACGCCCTGGCGGTTGGCGACAGTCAAGCTCGCGTGGTGGATTTATTGCGTCTGTCTCGCCATCGCGCTCGCGGGTGTAGCGGCGCTGTCATTGCATGCGACGGCGCTGCGTCGTTGGCTTGCGGCCGCGGCACTGTTGCTCGGGCTGCAGATCCTGTTCGTGCTCGGCATACGCGGCTGGACGGCGATCTGGATGCTGCCCTCGTGCCTGCCGCCGCTTGCATTCATCGTCGCGGCCGGCTGGTACGAATGGCTCGCCGCGCCGGGTCCGCGCGTGCGTCGCGTCGCGCTGCCGGCGCTGCTGGTTTCGGCGTTGTTGTCGATCGCGCCGTTCGGATTCTTCCTGCGCGATCTGCACGGCGTTCGCGTTGCGCCGAACGCCAACTACTTCAACGTGGTCGGCAGTCCGGATGGCTACGTCACCGTGCCGGGCTCGCCGCTGTCGGTGCGCCAGATCGATGCGCTCGGTGCCGAGCTGTGCACGCCGGCGAATCTGCATGCGCGCCTGGCGACGGCGATCGACAAGTCGCTCGCGACGAGTGCGCGCAATGCCTGTGGAACCTGGCCGGATCTGCTGTTCGGTGGCCAGCGCGCGGGCGCGCATCTGGCCGGCATTCCGCAGCGTTTGGCGGCCACGATCGGCATCGCGCCTGACAAAACAGTCGGGGGTCTAGCCTTGTACTCGCACGTGCGAGCGATCGCGCCCGCAACGGGATCGCCGCGGCCCCGGCTCGACCGCATGCGCGTCGGCATCGATATCGTCGGCGCACAGCCGGCGCCGCTCGCATACGACTTCACGACCGGTCCCGACGACGTCGTCGTCCTCACCAACCGTCGTCCGCAGACCGCGATGATGACCGTACATGAAGTCGAGGCCAACGGCGCGCCGGCGCAGAAGCTGTACGAGGAAGGCAATTGGCAGGTCTATCGCTGCGCGGTCTGTTCGGCGGGTGCAGCGGCGAACTGGCAGCTGCGCCTCGATGCGGTTGAAGCCATCCTCGATCTCGTGGTGCTGGAAAAAGTGCCAGCGTCCGCGGCGCGGTAACGACGAGTCAGCCGCGCATTTCGCGCAGCAGACTCTCCAGTTCGCCGGGTGTCTTCCAGTGGTGGCCGCAGACGTAGCGCGGGATCAGCCAGCGATCGGTGTTCGCTTCGACCGGATGCGGCTCACCGGTGAATGCAGCGCGCTGACGATGCTCATGCGCGTGGCGCGGCAGGTATTCGCGTACGAGGTAATCGTTCCACTCGCCGTAGGGATAGGCGAACAGCGTGCTGCGTTGTGGCGCGAGGTGCGCATCGAGCCAGTCGGCGGCGGCGCGGATCTCGGCGTCGGCATCGGCGCGGTTGTCGATCGTGCTGAACGTGCCCTTGCGCTGCTCGTGCTGCACGGTGCGCGGCAGCGTCGCGTGGTTGTGGTCCCAACTGTGGTTCTCGATCGCGATGACGCCTTCGCGCGCGGCTTCGCGCCACCAGTCATCGCGCCACCAGTCGCGGCCGGCCATGCAGGTGACGTCGAGCACGGCGCGTGCGTCGGGCGAGACGATGACGAAGCTCGTCATCTGCGCGCGCCGGCCCGTCTGCTCCGTGTGATCGCGCAGGATGCCGGCGAAGCCGCGCTGCGGGCCGTAGTGCGGATGCTCCATGTCGTGCCAGTCGAAGAATGAGCCGTCGTCGCAGGTCAGCGCAACGGCATTTTCCACACTGGATTGCGGCACCTCACCGAGCAGCGCGTCGACGACTTCCGTCACGGAGACGATGCGCAGGCCGAGCCGCGCGATCGTGCGCAGATCCTCGGCGAGCGCGACATGATTGTTGCTGTCATAGTCGTTGCCGGCGATGTTGCTCGAGTGGTAGGTGAGAATTGGTACCTTCATGTCGCGACAAATCTGGCTGGTGACTCGACCAATGGCGGCCCCCTAGAATAACGGGTTATTGCCCGTCTTTCGTTTCCGGAGTTTGTTTCATGGCCGCCACCGCGCTCAATCCCGTCGATCTCTACGACGTCCGTTCGCTGCTCACCGAAGAAGAACGCATGGTGCAGGACACCGTCGCGCGCTTCACCGACGAGCGCGTGCTGCCGATCATCGGCGACTGCTTCGACAAGGCGCGCTTTCCGACCGAGCTGATTCCCGAGATGGCCGAACTCGGTCTGCTCGGCGCCACGTTGCCGGCCGAATATGGCTGCGCCGGCATGAACGGCGTCAGCTACGGCTTGATCTGCCAGGAACTCGAGCGCGGCGACTCGGGCCTGCGCAGCTTCGCCTCGGTGCAGAGCTCGCTGTGCATGTATCCGATCTACGCCTACGGCAGCGAGGAGCAGAAGAAGCACTGGTTGCCGCAGATGGCGGCCGGCAAGGTCATCGGCTGCTTCGGCCTGACCGAACCGCGCGGCGGCTCCGACCCGGCCAACATGAAGACGCATGCGAAGAAGAATGGCGGCGACTGGGTCATCAACGGCGCGAAGATGTGGATCACCAATGGCAATCTCGCCAACATCGCGATCGTCTGGGCGCAGACCGACGAAGGCATCCAGGGCTTTATCGTGCCGACCGACAGCAAGGGTTTTGCCGCGCAGGAAGTGCACAAGAAAATGAGCTTGCGCGCTTCGGTCACGAGCGGCCTGTTCTTCGACAACGTGCGCGTGCCTGATGCGAACCGCCTGCCGAATGTGAAAGGTTTGAAAGGCCCGCTCGGTTGTTTGACCCAGGCGCGCTACGGCATCACCTGGGGCCCGATCGGCGCGGCGATCGCCTGCTTCACCGAGACCACCGAGTACGCGAAGAACCGCATGCTGTTCAAGCGCCCGATCGCCTCGACGCAGGCGGTGCAGATCAAGCTCGCCGACATGGCGCGCCGGATTACGCTTGCGCAGTTGCTCTCGCTGCAACTCGGACGTTTGAAGGACGCAGGCAAGATGCAGCCGACGCAGGTGTCGCTGGCGAAATGGAACAACTGCCGCATGGCGATCGACATCGCGCGCGAGTGCCGCGACATCCTCGGCGCCGCCGGCATCACCACCGAGCACAGCCCGATCCGCCACGCGCTCAATCTCGAATCGGTCATCACCTACGAGGGCACCGAGACCGTGCACCAGCTCGTCGTCGGCCGAGAGGTGACGGGTATCAACGCGTTCTGATCGCATGTCGCGCGAAACACTCCGAATCGAAACCCCGCGCCTGATCCTGCGTCCGATCGCGCGCGAGGATTTCGACGCCTGGGCCGTGTTCATGGCCGACGAAGAATCGGCGCGCTTCATCGGCGGTGCGCAGCCGCGCGCAGCGGCATGGCGCGGGTTCCTGACCATGGCTGGCGCATGGACGATCCAGGGCTTCAGCATGTTCTCGGTGATCGAGAAGGCGAGCGGTTGCTGGATCGGCCGCATCGGCCCGTGGATGCCCGAAGGTTGGCCCGGTACCGAAGTCGGCTGGGGCCTCGCCCGCGAGGCGACCGGCAAGGGCTATGCGACCGAAGCAGCAACCGCGGCGATCGACTGGGCCTTCGATCAGCTCGGCTGGATCGAGGTGATCCATTGCATCGAGCCGCCCAACGTCAATTCGGCTGGCGTGGCGGCAAGGCTCGGTTCACGTCTGCTGCGGCAAGCTGCATTGCCGCCGCCGTTCAGCGACAAGGTCTGCGACATCTGGGGCCAGTCGCGCGAGGAGTGGCGGGCACGCACACGTTGAGGCGCCGCTCGACTGCGCCGCGCATCGTGCGCAGAATGGGTCGGAAGGAGGCTCGGCGTGGTCACCGTCTACGGCATGAAAGCCAGCGGCAACTGCTACAAGGTGCAGTTGCTGCTCGAACAACTGCAGCGGCCCTACCGCTGGGTCGACATCGACAGCGCGCATGGCGAGACGCGCACGCCGCAATTCCTCGCCAAGAACGCGAACGGCAAGGTGCCGCTGCTCGAACTCGACGACGGCCGGCTGCTGTCCGAGTCGAACGCGATCCTCCACTTCCTCGCCGAAGGCACGCCGTATCTGCCGGCCGACGCATGGTTGCGCGCGCAGGTGCTGCAATGGATGTTCTTCGAGCAGTACAGCCATGAGCCCTACATCGCCGTGGCGCGCTTCATCTGCGGCTGGCTGCCGACGGACCACGCGCGCCGCACCGAACTGCCGCGCCTGCTCGAACGCGGCGCGCAGGCGCTCACGGTGATGGAGAAGCATCTTTCCGGGCGTGAGTTCTTCGCAGGCGACAGCTACACGATCGCCGACATCGCGCTGTTCGCCTACACCCATTGCGCGGCGGACGGCGGTTTCGATCTCGCTGCGTATCCCGAGGTGTGCACTTGGCTTGCGCGCGTTCAGGCGCAGCCGCGGTTCGTGCGCATGCAGGTGTGAACGTGTTCGTCGGCGAGCGCATGGGTCGGTTGCTGCGGCGCGCGGCGACAATGCTGATGTTGTCGCTGCTCGCATGCTCTGCGTTCGCGGCTGCGGTTCCACCGCGGTTGCCGATCGTGCCGCGCGACATGCCGCCGACGCGCCCGTTTCCCTACGCCGGTCCCTTGCGCGGCGGCAGCAATTTCCTCTGGTACACGCTCGGACCGAGCTGCGATCGTGAGCCCTACGGCATCGTGCCGAACTACCATCATGCCGAAGTGCGTGCCCAGGTACGCGCACAACTCGCGGCGATGTTCGCTTCCGGCCAGGCGCGGCTGAGCCTCGGCGTCTATTTTGCCCACGGCGTGGCGACCGGAACCGCGATCGATTCGAGCGATCCGGCAGCAGTCGCGCAGGCGGCGCAGAACACGGCGAACCTGCTCGCCGACGTGAGGGATGCGGGTTTTCATCAGGTGTTGTTCCGCTTCTTCCCGGTCGGCGTGATTTATCCGCCGAATGACAACTTCGATCCGTCGCTGGTCGGCGAATACTGGAATTTCATCCAGGCCATTCGCCCGGCAGTGACGGGAGCGGGGCTCGCATACCTCATCGATCTCGGCGTCGAGATGCTGCCGCGCGATTCCGACTTGCCATTCATTCCTGACCCGTGGAAGTACCCGAACAATACCGACTGGAGCCACGCGGTGCGCACGCTCTGGCAGAACTACTACGCGGCCTATGGCAGCACCGACACGATCGGTTTCTCCTCGTTGACCGATGACGCCGCCGACACGATGCTCTCGCGCGTGCGCCACATGCGCTACGTCTACGACATCGGCGGCGGCAACCCGCGCTATCCGGCGATATTCGCGATCGATGTCTACGGCGACGCGGCCGCAAACGAGACGGTCAAGTTCACCCAATTCGATCAGGCGTTGCGGCAGGAAGATTCGAGCGGTGCGCTCGGCTGGCGTGACGCGCCGGTGATCGTCGCTGAGATGTACTACGACGATCCGGTCGCCGCGGAAAACCTGCAGGCCGCAATGAAAGCCACCAAACGCAGAGTGCCGTTCCTGACTCAATGGCCGCTCGACCGCGGCGCTAGTGCTCCGACCGGGGGCAATTGCGACGCGACCAACGTCCTGCCGCCGTTCACCTGGAGCGTGTACGGCCACTACGGCTTCTGAATCCGGCCGAATTGGCCCTGCGCGCTGTGGCAGAAATCCCATAAAATACGCGCCAATCTTCCCCGAAATCCGCGCCATGAACGCCGTCGTCAACCCGATTCCCGCCCGCCACAAGAACGTCAACCGCGCCGAAGTCTGCGATGCGAACTTCACCGAATTCGTGCGCGACTGGAACGACACGCCGGCAGCGCGTGGCGCGCATCCGTCGGCGCCGATCACGTCGGACAGCCTGTGCACGCGCGAAGACTTCGTCCAGTTGTTCGACTCGCAGTTGATCAGCCGCCACCTCGACCTGATGGCGCGCGTGCTGCGTGTGAAGAACAAGGTGTTCTACACGATCGGCTCGAGCGGACACGAGGGTAACGCGATGGTCGCGCGGCTGACGCGGCACACCGATCCTGCGTTCCTGCACTACCGCAGCGGCGGCTTCATGGCCGAGCGCTTCCGCAAGCTGCCGGGCATGGACCCGATCATGGATTCGGCGTTGAGCTTCGCGGCGAGCGCGGAAGATCCCGCGAGCGGCGGACGCCACAAGGTGTGGGGCAGCAAACCTTTGTGGGTGTTGCCGCAGACGTCGACGATTGCCTCACACCTGCCGAAGGCGCTCGGCACCGCGGTCGCAATCGAGCAGGCGCGGCGCATCGGCCACACGCTGCCCATTCCGCAAGACTCGATCGCGATCTGTTCGTTCGGCGACGCTTCGAGCAACCACGCCACCGCGCAAACCGCATTCAACGCCGCGGCGTGGACTGCCTACCAGCAACTGCCCGCGCCCGTGCTGTTCGTCTGCGAGGACAACGGCATCGGCATCTCGGTGAAGACGCCGACCGACTGGGTCCGCGCCAATTTCGAGGGCCGCCGCGACCTCGACTATTTCTACGCCGACGGCCTGGATCTTGCCACGGGCTACGAAGGCGTCGCGCGCGCTGTGCATCATTGCCGCACGACGCGCCGGCCGACCTTCCTGCACCTGCGCACGACGCGCATCATGGGTCACGCCGGCACCGACTTCGAGATCGAGTGGCGCAGTTTCGAGGAGTTGATGGCGGTCGAAGCCACCGATCCGCTGCTGCGCAGCGCGGCGATCGCGCTCGAAACCGGTGTGTACACGAAGGAACAATTGCTCGCGCGTTATGAGGATTTCCGCGCAAAGTGCTTCGCCGCCGCCGAAGCGGCCGACCGCACGCCGAAGCTGACTACGCTTGCCGAAGTCGTGGCGCCGCTGGCGCCGTACTCGGCGGCCAAGGTGAAGGCCGAAGCGCAGCGCGCGGACTACGAGACGCAGCGCGTCAAGGCGTTCGGCGGCGCGGAAAAACTGCCGGAGAAATTGCCGCCGCGCCATCTCGCGATCCAGATCAACAACGCGCTGCACGACCTGATGGCGAAGTATCCGGAGAGCCTGCTGTTCGGCGAGGATGTCGCGCAGAAGGGTGGCGTGTACACGGTCACCAAGGGCCTGCACAAGGCGTTCAAGAACGCGCGTGTGTTCAACACGCTGCTCGACGAAACGATGATCTTCGGCCTGGCCCAGGGTTTTGCCAACATGGGCATGCTGCCGATCCCGGAGATTCAGTACCTCGCCTACTTCCACAACGCGGCCGACCAGATCCGCGGCGAGGCCGCCTCGCTGCAGTTCTTCTCGAACAACCAGTACAAGAATCCGATGCTCGTGCGCATGGCCGGCCTCGGCTACCAGCGCGGTTTCGGCGGGCACTTCCACAACGACAACTCGATCGCCGCGCTGCGCGACATTCCCGGTCTCGTCGTCGGCTGCGCAAGCCGTGGCGACGACGCGGCGACGATGCTGCGCACGCTCGCCGCGCTGGCCAAGGTCGACGGCCGCGTCGCGATCTTCCTCGAACCGATCGCGATGTACATGACCAAGGATCTGTACGCGGCCGGCGACGGCGAATGGTCGTTCGCGTATCCTGCGCCGGATCAGGCGATGCCGCTCGGCGAAGCCCGCGTCTACCACGCCGAGGCCAACGATCTCGTCATCTTCACCTACGGCAACGGCGTCACCATGAGCCTGCGTGCCGCGCGCGAGATCGAGAAGGCGCGCGACTGGAAAGTGCGTGTCGTCGACCTGCGCTGGCTGGTGCCGCTCAACGAGGCGCAAGTCGCCGCGCAGGCGAAGACGGCGAAACGCATCCTCATCGTCGACGAAGGCCGCCACAGCGCCGGCGTCGGCGAGGGCATCATCACCGCGATCGCCGAAGCCGGTTTCGGCGCGACGCCGTTCAAGCGCGTGGTCGGCGCCGACACCTACACGCCGCTCGCCGGTGCGGCGTTCCTCGTGCTGCCGGGCGAGGCGGATATCGTCGCGGCGGCGCAGTCGCTTTCGTAGGGGCACGTCGGGCCGCGCCCCGTGTGCCGGGTTTCCGGCTAAACTTTGCGTCGATGAGCGAGCAACTGACCATCCTGTTTGCCGACGTCAGCGGCAGTACCCGGCTGTTCGAGACGCGCGGCAATATTGAAGCGCGGCGTCTCGTCGCGGCCATGCTCGGTGCGCTCGGCGAAGTGGCGCGCCAGCACGGCGGACGCGTGATCAAGAACATCGGCGACGAGATCCTGTGCACCTTTCCCGGTCCGATCCAGGGCCTGCTCGGCGCGGTCGACATGCAGAAACGCATCGCCGCGGACGAGGAGTGCGCGCGTGAATTCCTCGCGATTCGTGTCGGCCTGCATCACGGCGAGACACTCGTCGAAGACGGCGACGTCTACGGCGATGCGGTCAACACCGCCGCGCGCATGACCGCGCTGGCCAAGCGCGAGCAGATCATCGCGACTGCCTCGACGGTGAAGCTTCTGACCAATGCCGGCATGCTGCGCACGCGTTCGATGGGGCAGACGCGAGTCGCCGGGAAGCTCATGCCGATCGACATCGTCGACGTGCTCTGGCAGGAAGACACCTCAAACGTGACCATGGTCCAGCGTGCGATTTCGACCGGCAACTTCAGCGTGCCGCGCGTGCGCCTGCAACTGCGCTACCGCGGCCGCGCGATCGACCTCGACGAACTCGCGCCGCCGTTCACGCTGGGGCGCGATCTTTCCTCCAGTCTCGTCATCGATGCCGAATGGGTATCGCGCAATCACGCGCTGATCGAATACAAGCGCGGCTACTTCGTCGTCTCCGACCGTTCGACCAACGGTTCCTGGGTCAAGTTCGGTGACGACGACGAGTTGTCGTTCCACCGCGACGAGGTGCGCCTGCTGCGCAACGGCACGATCAGCCTCGGCCAGGCCAGCGCGCTCAATCCGGATCACCTGCTGTACTTCCAGTGCAGCGACTAGACGTTGAGCCCGGGCGCTACCCTGCCTGACCGCGCGACCGCGATCGCGGGCAGCGGCTTTCACAAAACCAAGATTGATTTGTCGATTCCGCGCTTCGCCGTTCGTCTTCTAGACAGAAGCAGGGCAGGCGACAAGCGATGACGCCGCTGCGGGAGTCGAGGAAGCGATCATGTCCGCCGAATGCACATTCAAATCCGAATCCGCGGGCGCGGCCGCTTCGGCGGCTACCGAGCTTGGCAAGCTCGCGCCACCCGCAGTCCGGGCCGGCGTGCTGCTCGCGAGCATCGCCAACAATGTGATGGCGAACCCGCGCAACGCGGCGATCGTGGCGGTACTGATCGTGGTTGCGTTGCCGCTCTATTTGTACTGGAAGCGGCGACGCAGTGCAGGCCGCGCGATGCTTGAATCCTTGTGCGGAAACGGAGCGCTCGCCATGGTCTTGCGCGATGCGCATCGTGCGGGCACGCCCCATGCCGCCACGGCCGATCGGCAGACGCGCGCTCCGCGCCGTGCCGCGCATGCGATCCCGGCAAGGATCGGCATCGGCTTGACCGGCGCAAACGGCGACAACACCTGCATTGCAACTGCAAGCAACGCCACGGCGTAGATCGTTCGATCCCGGCTGCGGCGAGATCAGCTAAGCCGTTTTCTGGCTCCTACGCCATCTGCCAGGTGTCTCGCCAACGACTTTCTGAAACGCCTTGCCGAACGCCGCCTCCGAGTCGTAGCCCACCGCTTGGCCGATCTCGGCCAGACCACGATCCGTATGCCGGATCAGATCGCAGGCCCGCATCATGCGAACGGTCAACAGGAATTCGCCGACCCCCATGCCGGCTTTCGCGCTGAACTGGCGCGCGTAGGTCGCCCTGGACATGGAAACTTTCTCGCCGAGCGAAGCGATAGTCCAGTCGCGCGACAAGTCCTGCAGCACCGCACGGACCGACGAGCCGAGACGCCGATCCGCCATGATCGTCAGCAGGCCGGGAGGCGCGCGTTCGTCTACGCCATGTTGTCGCAGGGCGAAGGTCAGAATGGCCTGACCCAGCGCATTCACGACGGCAAGAGCTCCTGCCTGCGCGAGCGTCGCCTCGCGTTGGAGCAGGGCGATCAGGGAGCTGAACAGTTCTCCGCCCGCCACGTTCTGCAGATTCACGTGCACTGCGGACGGTAGCGCGCGAAGCAGCATGGAACCCGCGCCGTAGGCACAGACGAATCGCCCGCAAAGCAGATCCAGATCGGCGTCGGCAGCATTGCGCACATTGCCCTTGATCGGCAAGGTGCTGTCCTGACTCGAGCGCAAGCGGCGCACCGGCCGACTTGTTTTCGATTGCGCGGAGCGCGGCGGAAGCACATCGTGCGCATCGCCATGCGGCAGCAACAGGAAGTCCCCGGCGTTCAACTCGGTCCAGCCGGTGACGGTGCGCACGCGACATTTGCCCGCCATCACCAGATGAAATGGCGCTTCACCGGGCGCGAGTGTTTCATGCGCAACGGCATATTTGCCGGCAAGCAGGCAGTGAACGTCCATGCGCACAGTCATGCGGCTGAGGCTGAGAAGTTGGCTGAGCGCATCCATGAGACGAATAAGCTAAATAATGAGCTTTTTAATCGGTGTACGGATCATTCCGATCCGAAATAATACGCCTCGAAACAACCGGGTGCACCGCGCCCACTATCCGGAGAAGAACATGCTCGACTGGAATGAATATCGTCGTGAGTTGATGGGCCGCATCGGCGAAATGGGCAAACTGTCCCCCGATTCACTGGCCGGTTATCAAACACTTTCCGCCGCCGGCAAGAAAACGAACCACCTCGACGCGAAGACGCGCGAACTCATCGCGCTGGCGGTGGCGGTAACCAGCCGCTGCGACGGCTGCATCGTGGTCCACGCGACCGAGGCCAGCAAGCTGGGGGCCAGCCGCGAAGAAGTCGCCGAGGCGCTTGGCGTGGCGATCGCGCTCAATGCCGGCGCGGCGATGGTTTACTCCGCGCGGGCTTTGGATGCGCTATCCGCCGTTTCGGCCGCTTGAGGGCGAATGCAATGTCTGCAGTGGATCATGTTGTCGATGCAGCGCCGGCGCGGTGGTTGCCGGTCGCACTGTTTGGATCGGTGATGGGGCTTGTCGGATTGAGCCTGGCCTGGCGTCTGGCGCACGCCCGCTTTGGTGTGCCGCTTTGGGTGGCTGACAGTATCGGCGTGGCGGGCATCGCTGCGTTTGTCGCCATGGTTGCGGGCTATGCGGTCAAGGCTGCGACAGGATTCACCCACGTCAAGGCCGAGTTTCTGCACCCGGTCACGGGTGCCTTGTTTGGCACGCCCCTGATCAGCGCCTTGCTGTTGCCGATCGTCCTCGCGGACTACAGCCTGCCGTTTGCGCGAGGCCTGTGGGCGGCTTCGGCTCTCGGCATGACCTTGTTCGCATGGCACATGGCCAGCCGCTGGTTGGGTGTCCGCCAACAGCCGGCGCATGCCACGCCGGCCTGGATCGTTCCGCTGGTGGGCTTGCTCGACATACCGCTGGCGGTGCCGGCGTTGGGCTTCGCCGAACCGCCGCATGCGGTAATGATGTTCGGATTGGCGGTGGGGCTTTTCTTCGCCGCCCCGCTTTTCACCATGATTTTTTCCCGGTTGATGTTCGAGAAACCGCTGCCCTCGGGCATGTCGCCGTTGCTGATGATCTTGCTGGCCCCGTTTGCGGTGGGGTTCTCCGCCTATGTGACTACGCTGGGCCAGGTCGATGCGCTGGCGGAAGGATTGTTTGCGTTGAACGTATTCCTGCTCGCGGTGTTGTTGACGCGCCTGCGCCATCTGCCGAGCTGCTGCCCGTTCCGCGTGTCCTGGTGGGCGGTCAGCTTCCCTCTGGCGGCAACGGCCGGCGCCGGACTGCGTTATGCCGCCTATTCCAAGACGCTCTGGGCCGATGGACTGGCGCTGCTCTTGCTCACGCTGGCCACAGCCGTCATCGGCGGGCTGCTGATCCGAACCTTGATTGGAATTGCGCGGGGCGAAATGCAGCAGTTGTCGAGTTGAAACGACGGGCCGCTGCTGCTTCAAACTATCAGCGGCTCGGGTTCCAGCGCCACGCCGAAGCGCGTGAGCACAGTCTGTTGGATGTGCCGCGCAAGCGCCCAGATCTGCGCGCCGCTCGCACTGCCGTAGTTGATCAGCACCAGGGCGTGCTGGTCCGATACGCCCGCGTCACCCTCGCGGAATCCCTTGAGTCCACAGGCTTCGATCAACCAAGCGGCCGACAGTTTCGCCAGGCCGTCCGCCAGCGGCCAAGTCGGCATCCGCGCATACTCGCTTTTGAGCGCTGCAGCGAGGTCGGCTGAAACGATCGGGTTCTTGAAGAAGCTGCCGGCGTTGCCCGTGGTAACCGGATCGGGCAGTTTGCGTGTGCGCACGCGCGAGATCGCGTGTGCGACCGCGCGCGCGTCGGCCACGCCCACGCCCATCGCGGCGAGTT
The DNA here is from genome assembly GCF_036383415.1 of Rudaea sp. Classification (GTDB taxonomy): domain Bacteria; phylum Pseudomonadota; class Gammaproteobacteria; order Xanthomonadales; family Rhodanobacteraceae; genus Rudaea. The sequence continues at coordinate 16,168 of NZ_DASVOK010000506.1, forward strand.
CCTCGCGCACGCCGTCGTAGTCAAGGCGCAGTTCGCGCTGGCGCGGCAGCAGGAAATCTACGGCGGTGATGAGATAGCGGCCGCTCTCGTGCTTGAATAGCGAGTCGCGATAGGCGAAAGCGCAGGCGGCGCGGTCGAGGCGTACGATTGAATTCGTCGTGCGATCGTAGGCAGACACGGCATCGACGAATTCGCCGACCTCGACGCCGTAGGCGCCGATGTTCTGGATCGGCGTCGCACCGACGCTGCCCGGGATCAGGGCGAGATTCTCCAGGCCGCGCAGGCCGTGGGCCAGCGTCCAGTGGACGAAGTCGTCCCAGACTTCCCCTGCCGCGGCGCGCACGAGCGCGGCATCGCCCGGCGTGCCCGGCACGTGTTGCTCGATGACGTCGAGGCCGCGCGTGCGCAGCGCGAGGACGACACCGGGCCAGTCGCGCGTGAACAACACGTTGCTGCCGCCGCCGAGGATCAGCACCTCGCGATTCTGCGTGGCGGCTTCCTCGAGCAGGCCGGGTACGGCATCGAATTCGTGCACGTCGATCAGCGTCGCCGCGCGCGCGGGCACGCGGAACGTCGTGCGGTCGAGCAGCGAGGCGTTCTCGTGCACCGTGTAGCAGCCGTATGCCGTGGCCATCGGCTTGTTCGAATCGATTCCCTGATCGTTCATGCTGTTTTGCCGTTGCGTGCGCGCAGCGCCTCGACGCATTCGCCGATCAGCGCCGGCCCGCGAAACACCAGGCCGGAGTAGAACTGCACGAGGCTCGCACCCGCGGCAAATTTCTCCGCCGCATCCGCACCGCGCGTGATGCCGCCGACGCCGACCAGCGGAACCTTGCCGCCGAGGCGCTGCGCCATGCCGCGCAGCACCGCGGTCGCCTTCGCCATCAGCGGCCTGCCGGAAACGCCGCCGGCTTCCTGCGCATGGCGCGCACCCGCGATCGCGTCGCGAGCGATCGTCGTGTTCGTGCAGATCAGGCCGTCGATCTTCGTCGCCAGCAGCACGGCGGCGATGCCGTCGAGCTCGGCTTCGCTGAGGTCCGGCGCGATCTTGAGCAGCATCGGCTTGCGCGCGCCGTGCTGTGTCGCGAGCTGCTCCTGACGTTCGCGCAAGGTACCGACGAAGCGCTTGAGCGTTTCCTCTTCCTGCAGATCGCGCAGGCCCTGCGTGTTCGGCGAGGAGATGTTGACGGTGATATAGCTCGCGCGCGCATAGACGCGCTCGAGGCAATGCAGGTAGTCGTCGACCGCGCGCTCGTTCGGCGTGTCCTTGTTCTTGCCGATGTTGATGCCGAGCACGCCGTTGAACTTCGCGCGCTCGACATTGCGCACGAGCGCATCGGCGCCGCCGTTGTTGAAGCCGAGACGGTTGATCACGGCCGCGTGCTCGGGCAGGCGGAACATGCGCGGTTTCGGATTGCCGGCCTGCGCGCGTGGTGTCGTCGTGCCGACTTCGATGAAGCCGAAACCGAGCGCGGCGAGCGCATCGACGTAGGCGCCGTTCTTGTCGAGTCCCGCGGCGAGCCCGACCGGATTGGGGAAATCGATGCCGAACACGCGCGTCGGCAACGGGGTGGGCCGGAGCGCAAGCAGCGGATTGAGACCGGTGCGGTACGCGGCCTCGATCGAGGTCAGCGCGAGATCGTGCGCGCGCTCGGCGTCGAGGCAGAACAGGAAGGGGCGGGCGAAAGCGTACATCACGAATCGGAGGACGTCTGTTTGGTCAAATCGGTGAGAAATTTCAGGCCCGCGCTGACAATTCGAGAGAAGTTGTCGGTATACCAACCCATTGCCGTCGCCATTCCCGAGAGTTCAGAGGGAGAAACAAGAAGATCTGAAAGTCTTTTGGGGTGCGTGAGCCGATCCCGAACTTTCACGCAACTTCGAAGGTCGGCAAAGCCGTTATCACTGTAGTTTGGCGTTTCTGCGATTCTGTACGCGCGTGCGAAAACACTGAATGCGAATCTGAGATTCGGAAGAAACCTCAAGTTTTTATTTCTAGAAACGGACTTGCCGGATTCATCAATATCAACATCTATTTCACGGCAGACGAAAATGTCCTCGGTAGAAATGTTTTCCGGAAAATTGAGTGAAAGGAATTTCAAAGCGTAGTTATTCGCTTCAAAGAATGCGTAGCAAGCCCGTACATAACTTCGGCGCGCTTGTTGAAACGAATTGTTTGGATCACTTTCGTGTTGGGGTACAAAAGGGACGTCGTTACTGAAAGTCTGTTGCACATGCTTGTCGACGTCGGCGCCGAGTACATTAAACAACGTCATCGCATTTACGACGGAAGTGTTTATGCGCTCGAGCTGCTCCAAGCTGAAGCGTTCATTTGACGAAGTCATTTGTCGTGCGACTTCGAGGATAGCCGCGGTGCTTTGTTGGTTTGACGTTGAGCGATCTCGACCATCGTCTCGATGCGGATTAGGCGCTTGTCGATCTCGTTGGCGACGTTGGCGAGCTTGTCGACGTTCTTCGCCAGGCGGTCGAGGTCGTCGCGCATGCGCAAGACGTCCTTGAGCACTTTCACCGCGTCGAGCAGGGCGCCCATCAGCCGGTCTTCGTCGGTTTGGCCTGACGGCTGGCAATGCTCGCGAGCGCGCGCTCGACCGAGGCATTGGCCGCGCGCACGCTGCGGCGCATCGCCGGCAGCGCTTCGCGCAGCTCGGCGGTCAGGGCGACGAGTTCGCGCGGGTCATCGATCGTGCTGACGCCGTAGGCGCGCACGGCCTCGCGCATCAGTTCGCTCATGTTCATGCCGCGTTCCTTGGCGAGGCTGCGGTAGTGGCGCTTGTCTTCGGGGGAGACGAGCAGGGTGAGGCGCTGCGTTTTCATGGCGGCCATCTCTTCAGGAGTGCAGCCGGGGACGGCTGCTTTTTGATCTCGATGATCAGGACGATCACAAGGATCATGTGCACACACATGATAATGTCATGTGCATGTCGATTCAATGTTGACGCAAACCGAATTCCCGCTCAGTGCAGGTGCGCGGCCAGCCAGGCAAAGCCGCCGAAGAAGGTGAGCAGGGCGAATGCGGCGAGCACAAACAGCACGAGGTGCAGGTAGCCGAGGACGAGCCCGGCCAGCGCCAGACCGTCGCCCTGGATCGCGCCCGGCGGCGCACGCCGGATCTCGCCGCGCGCGACGTGGCCGCAGACGATCGCGATGATCGCGCCGAAGAACGGCAGTCCCAGCCAGCTCAGAATGCCGAAGATGAGGCTCATGATCGCGCTGACGCTGGTGGTGTTCTGCATCGGTGTGTTCATGCTGCACTCCCTACGCTGGCCGATGCCATCATACCCGGGCCGCATGCCCGTCGCCTGTATCGTTGGTAACGCCTTGCCCGTCCACTATGATGGACGCATGAACGCGATCATCATCGAATCCACGCTGACCTGCCCCGAGTGCGGGCAGGCAAGCACGGAAACGATGCCGACCGACGCCTGCCAGTGGTTCTATGACTGCCGGCATTGCGGCGCGCTGCTCAAGCCGAAGCCGGGCGATTGCTGCGTGTTCTGCTCCTACGGCGACGTGCCTTGTCCGCCTGTTCAGGCCGAGGGCAAAAGCGGCTGCTGCGCGCCGGCAGCCTGAACGAATCCGACGAACGTATCCCGCCGTCGCGGCGGACTTGAAGCCAGCTGTTGACTCTGGACCATGGTCCAGACTCTAGACTTTGCGTCGAAGAGGATCTGACATGGCGAATTTCAGCATCGGCCAACTGGCCCAGCGCAGCGGCGTCGCGATCGACACGGTGCGCTACTACGAACGCAATGGTCTGTTGCAGCCGGCGGGGCGTCTCGCCTCGGGCTACCGACGCTACGGCGAGGCGGAACTCAAGCGCCTGCGCTTCATTCGCCGCGCCAAGGCGCTCGGCTTCACGCTCGAGGACATCCGCGCCCTGTTGGCGCTGAGCGCGGAGCGCAACGTCGCCAAGGTCAAGCGTGCGGCCCAGGCCAAGCTCGCCGACATCGATGCGCGCATCGCCGAGCTGGAGCGCGTGCGCGGCGGGCTGCACAAGCTGATCGCGGCCTGCCCGGGGCACGGCCGCGCCGAGGCATGTCCGATCCTCAATGCCTTGAACGAAGAGGAGCGCAACTGATGTCGGCACACGAGCATTCGCACGAACACCACCACGCCCAAGCGCCCGCCGCGCCGAGCTGCTGCGGCGCGCACAAGCACGCGCCTGCTCCGGCGGCTACGCCGGCGGGCGCGATCGATCCGGTCTGCGGCATGCAGGTCAAACCCGACACGTCCCATCGCGCCGACCACGCCGGCCAGGAATACCTGTTCTGCTCGGCAGGATGCCGGACGAAGTTCGTCGCCGACCCCGTGCGCTATCTCACGCCGAAAGAATCCATCGAGCCGGTGGCGCCTGCGCCTGCCGGAACGAAGTACATCTGCCCGATGCATCCGGAAATCGTGCGCGACGCGCCCGGCACCTGCCCGATCTGCGGTATGGCGCTGGAACTCGCGATGCCGAGCCTCGACGACGGCGAGAATCCCGAGTTGACCGATTTCCGCCGCCGTTTCCTGTGGACCTTGCCGCTGTCGCTCGCGGTGTTTGTGCTGGCGATGTTCGGCCATTCCTTCGCCGCGCTATCGACGACGACGCGCACCTGGCTCGAATTCGCGCTCGCCGCACCGGTCGTGCTCTGGGCCGGCTGGCCGTTCCTCGAGCGCTGGGCGCAGTCGATCGCGAACCGCAGTCCAAACATGTGGACACTGATCGGCACCGGCGTGATCGCCGCGTTCGGCTACAGCGTGGTCGCGACCGTCGCACCGCAGGCGTTCCCGGATTCGTTCCGCGAGCACGGCCGCGTCGGCGTGTATTTCGAAGCGGCGGCGATCATCGTTTCGCTGACCTTGCTCGGTCAGATCCTCGAATTGAAGGCGAGGTCGAGTACCTCCGCTGCGATCAAGGCGCTGCTCGGGCTTGCGCCGAAAACGGCACGACGCCTGCGCCACGATGGCGGCGAAGAAGACGTGCCACTGGATCAAGTGCAGGTCGGCGACCGCCTGCGCGTGCGTCCGGGCGAGAAGGTGCCGGTCGACGGCGTCGTCGTCGACGGTCGCTCGAGCATCGACGAATCGATGCTGACTGGTGAGCCGATTCCTGCGGAGAAGAATCCAGGTGACGAGGTGATCGGCGCAACGCTCAACGGCACCGGCAGCCTCGTGATCCGCGCCGAGAAGGTCGGTGCAGAAACCGCACTCGCGCAGATCGTCGGCCTCATCGCCCAGGCGCAGCGCACGCGTGCGCCGATGCAGCGCCTCGCCGATCGAGTCAGCGTCTGGTTCGTGCTCGCGGTGCTCGCGGTCGCGGTGACGACGTTCTTCGCCTGGGGCGTGTTCGGCCCGGAACCGTCATGGACCTACGCGATTGTCAACGCAGTCGCCGTGCTGATCATCGCTTGCCCGTGTGCGTTAGGTCTGGCCACGCCGATGACGGTGATGGTCGCGAGCGGCCGCGCGGCACAGGCCGGCGTGCTGTTCCGCGACGCCGAAGCGATCGAGCGCCTGCGCACGATCGACACGCTCATCGTCGACAAGACCGGCACGCTGACCCAGGGCCGGCCCGCATTCCGCGACGTCGTCGCGACGGTCGATGCCAGCGTCGAGGAAGTGCTGCGCCTCGCGGCAAGCGTCGAACAGGGTAGCGAACATCCGCTCGCTGCGGTGATCGTGGCCGAGGCGCGACGGCGCGGGCTGGCGATCGAAACCGCGACCGATTTCGAATCGACGACCGGCAGCGGCGTGCGCGGCCACGTCGGTGCGCATCGCGTCGCGCTCGGCAGCGCCGCGTTGATGCGCGCGACGAGCGTCGACATCACGGCCCTGAACGACGATGCGGAACGTTTGCGCGAGGAAGGCGCCAGCGTGGTTTTCCTCGCCGCGGATGGCCGCGCGCTCGGTTTGATCGCGGTCGCCGATCCGATCAAGGATTCGACACCCGAGGCGGTCGCCGCACTGCACGCAGCCGGCTTGCGCATCATCATGGCCAGCGGCGACGGTGCCACGACAGCACAGGCCGTGACCACGCGCCTCGGCATCGACGAAGTGCACGGCGAGGTGCGC